>CADBSR010000123.1 GCA_902797385.1 uncultured Lachnospiraceae bacterium | reverse complement strand
GCTTCGGATTACAATCCCGGCTCCTGCCCCTCCTCCAATCTGCAGCTGGCCATGAATCTGGCCTGCCTGAAATACAAAATGACGCCGGAGGAGATGCTGACAGCCGTGACCTTAAATGCGGCGGCCGCCATTGGCCGGGCTGACAGACTGGGCAGTCTGGAGGTCGGCAAGCAGGGAGATCTGGTGATCTGGGATGCCCCGGATCTGGATTTCCTGGCGTACCGCATGGGCAGCAACCTGACGGAAGTGGTTTTTAAACGCGGGGTCATGCACTTGGTCAGCGAACGCCGCGGCGTACAGCTCCTGCCAAGTAGAAGAACTGAGCCGGAAAAGATCAAACGGGTCACGGTGGACGGCAAGTCCCTGACGCTGGAAGCCTTTGTGGCGGCAGCGCGTTTTGGCGCGGAAGTGGTCCTGTCCCCGGCGGCAAAGCGGCGGATGCAGCAATCGCGGGCCTTGACGGAGAAGATCGCGGCCGAGGGCCGTGTGGCGTACGGTATTACGACCGGCTTCGGCGATTTCCAGAAGGTAGCAGTGCCGGAGAGCATGTCCAACCAGCTTTCCACCAACCTGATTTTAAGTCACTGTACCGCGACGGGCGAGCCGTATCCGGACGATGTGACCCGGGGCATCATGCTGCTGCGGGCCAACGCCCTTTGCGGCGGGTATTCCGGTGTGCGGCCCATCTTGGTCGAGATGCTGGTGGAAATGCTCAATAAAAACGTTCTGCCGGTGATCCCGCAAAAGGGTTCGTTGGGGTCTTCCGGCGATCTGGCGCCGCTCGCGCACATGACGCTGCCGATGTTGGGGCTGGGCGAAGCCAAATATAAAGGGGAGGTACTCCCGGGCGCCGAAGCCATGAAACGGGCCGGGATCCCGACCCTTACAACCCTGGTCAGCAAGGAAGGCCTGGGCATGACCAACGGGACCTGCGCCATGACGAGCGTGGGTGCCCTGGCACTCTATGATACCCGGCAGGCGGCCGAACTGGCGGACGTCATCGCTTCCATGGATTTTGAAGCGCTGACCGGTCTCAGGAATGCCTTTGACGCCCGCATCCATGAAGCGCGCGGCCAGATGGGCCAGATGCTTGTGGCGCAGCATATGCGGGAGCTCCTGGCGGGCTCCGAGATCCTGGACAACTGCCAGAAGGACCGCGTCCAGGATGCGTATGCCCTGCGCTGCATCCCGCAGGTCCACGGCGCGGTCCGGGATGCCCTGCAATATGTGGAAACGATCGTTCAGCGGGAACTGAACGCCGTCACGGACAATCCGCTCATCTTCCCGGACGATGAAGCCGTCATTTCCGGCGGCAATTTCCATGGGGAACCCATGGCGATCCCCTTTGACACGCTCGGCATGGCAGCGGCGGAGCTGGCATCCATTTCCGAGAGGCGCATTGAACGCATGGTTAACGCCGCCCTTTCCAATGGGTTAACGCCCTTCCTGACCACCGAAGCCGGTGTCAATTCCGGCTTTATGATCGTCCAGTACGCGGCTGCCTCCATGGTCTCGGAAAACAAGATCTATGCGCATCCGGCCTGTGTGGATTCCATCCCTTCCTCCGCCAATCAGGAGGACTTTGTCTCCATGGGAACGACCTCGGCCAGGACCGCAGCCATGATCGTAGACAACCTGTACAGCGTTCTTGGCGATGAGCTCCTGACGGCCTGCCAGGCCATTGATATCCGGCGCGCCCTGGGGACGCACGGCCAGGGCCTGACCCCGCTGCATGAAGCCATATTGCAGCATGTCCGGAAGACGATCCCGACCTATGACAAGGACCGCGAGATCAGACCGGATATCCGCGAGGCGGAGCGGCTGGTCAGAAGCGGAGAGATCCTGGAAATTGTTCATGAAATGATGCCGGGGGCTTTATAAGCCCTCGGTTTTTTTTCAAGGATACTTTTCCTGACTCCCGCACTGCCGCAGACAGCGTCCAAAAGATTTTTAGGAAAAAGAGGCCGGAGAGGGAAAGATAGAGAAAATCCGCGTATAATAAACAGAAACAGACGGCGGCTGTCTGCAGCCGGGCCGCTCTGTTACTATGTATTTCTGGAAAGAGAGAAGAAACTATGAAGCGACGGATTCTTTCCCTGTTACTGATCCTTTGCCTTGCTTTCTCTGCCTGCGGCGGACAGGAAGGCGTAACGACAGAAGCGCCAGCCCCGGAAACGACCGCGCCGGCCGTAACGAACCCGCAGAGCGAAACGAAAGAGGCGGCGGATCCCAGTGAACCTTCCACGGCCTACGGCAGCGAGAACGTCCATACCGGCGGCCGGGATGCGGTCGGTGAGAACGGCGTGGTCGCGACCGGCCGGGAAGATGCCACGCAGATCGGGATCGATATTATCAAAGCGGGCGGCAATGCTGTCGATGCGGCCGTTGCCATCGGCTTTGCATTAGGCGTCTCCGAGCAACAGTCGTCCGGTATCGGCGGCGGCGGTTTCATGACGATCCGTTTTGCCGAAACCGGGGAAGTGGTGTTTATTGATTTCCGCGATGTCTCCGGCGCCGGCGCGAAACTGGAATACTACGAAGTGCTGGAGAACGGGCAGGTGAAGGATCAGGCCAACAAGATCGGGGCGTTATCCGTGGCCGTGCCCGGCGAAGTGAAGGGACTCCTGTATGCCCTGGATACCTACGGCACCATGGACAGACAGACGGTGATGCAGCCGGCCATCGATATGGCGGAAAACGGGTTTGTGGTTTCGCATATCACCAGCCGGGATATCAAAGACGCTTACCGGGCCATCAGCAGTTTTGAATCCACCGCGAAGATCTATCTGGATGCAGAATGGATGCCCTGGGAAGCCGGAACCGTCCTGAAGAATCCGGATCTGGCGCATACCTTAAGGCTGATCGCCGAAAAGGGAGAGGAAGTTTTTTACAAGGGTGAGATCGCAGAAAAGATCGTGGCGGCCGTGCAGGCGGAAGGCGGATATCTGACGCTGGAGGATTTTGCCAACTACGAGATCAACGTGACCGAACCTGTGCACGGGACCTACCGCGGCTGTGATATCTATTCCTCCAACCTGCCTTCTTCGGGCGGCTCCATTATCATTGAAATGCTGAATATCCTGGAGAATTTCAACGTAGGTGCGATGGACCCGGAGAGCGCGGAATATTTCCACCTCATGTCTGAGGTCATGAAGCTTGGTTTTGCAGACCGCAGCAAATACATGGGCGACCCCCGGTATGTGGACGTGCCGAAGACGGGGCTGATCAGCAAGGACTATGCGAAAGAGCAGGCGGCCCGGATCGATATGACCAGGGCCGGTGAATACGCGGCCGGCGATCCCTGGCCCTTCGAGTCGGAATCCACCACCTCCTATTCCATCCTGGACAAGGCCGGCAACATGGTCACCGTGACCAAAACGGTGGATGCGACCTTCGCGTCAGGCCTGGTCGCGGAAGGAACGGGGATCCTGTTAAATGACACGTTGGTCGATTTCTCCCTGGATCCCGAAAGCCCGAACGTTCTGGCGGCCAACAAGCGCCCCTTAAGCTCCATGAGTCCGACACTGGTCTTAAAGGACGGCCAGCCCCTGCTCGCACTCGGAGCGCCGGGCACGACCCGCATCATTACGGGGGTCATGCAGACCATCTCGAAAGTGATCGACCACGGCATGGATATTCAGGACGCGATCGATGCGGTCCGCATGCACGATGACTTCGGCACGCTGATCCTGGAAAGACGGGTGCCCGAAAGCGTTATAGAGGCATTAAAAGCCATGGGTCACGAACTCAACACCGGCGAGGAATGGTTCACCTTCCCCTGCGTGCAGGCCTGTGAGCGCAAGGCAGACGGTACCCTAAAGGGTGCTGCAGATCCGCGCCGTGACGGAAAAGCCCTGGGCTATTGAGATCCGGTCCCATGAAGCATTACCGAAATTATATCTTTGATCTGTATGGGACGCTGGCAGATATCCGTACTGACGAAAATTCGCCTGTGCTGTGGCGCAAGACCGCCTTTTGGTATGCTCAGCACGGGGCGCTTTATACGGGCGGGCAGCTGTGGCGGAGGTATCTGGCGTTTTGTGAGGCCGAGCAGGCAAAGCATGACGATCCTTTTTATGAAATTGAACTGCGGAACGTTTTCCGGGCGCTGTTTGCAGAGAAAAATGTCGCAGCGGACGAGGACCTGATCCGCTCCACAGCGATCTTTTTCCGGATCGAATCGACCCGGAAACTGCGTTTGTACCCGTGGGTCATGCCGACGCTCCGTAAGCTTCGGGCAGCCGGGAAAAGGCTGTATTTACTCAGCAATGCGCAGGCTTGTTTCACGGGACCGGAGTTGAAGGCGCTCGGCCTGGCGGATCTTTTTGACGGGATCCTGCTTTCCTCGGATGCAGGCGTCAAAAAGCCGTCTTTGCAGATCATGGAAACGCTGCTTGAGACGTATGACCTGCGAGCAGAAGAGAGCCTCTTTACCGGCAATGACCAGCACAGTGATATCGCCCTGGCGAAGGCCTTTGCGATGGACTGCCTGTATCTGGAAACGGAAACCTCCGGAACTTATAAACCTTCCCTGACTGCGACTTATGAGTTCCGGCGGGGAGAAGAAAAAAAGATCCCGGCCTTTTTCGAAGCCGGGATGTAACGGATCAGACGCAGCCGTCCTGCAGCGGACCGGGCCCTGTCAGTTTTGCTTCTTTCCCTGCGTATCCAGCGAATTGCCGAACACGAAATAGCGCTGGTAGAGGAATTCGGTGATCAGGTTCAGCACCATGTTGGCGGCTGTCGCCAGATATTCATTCCAGCCCCACTGCATGGTATAGACGTGCTCGAGCCAGGAGGAGAGGGGCGTAAAGACGGCATAGTAGGCCGCGACCTTCAGCATGGCGATGGGGACATTGGTGGCCGAACGGAAGGTGAACTTGCGGTTTAGGGTAAAATTCCATAAAACGGACAGCACCAGGGCGATCAGATAGCTGACCCAGTAATCCAGGTGCAGCGTTTCATTGAGCAGGGCAAAGGCCCCCATTTCAATGACACCGGCACTGATGGAAAATAAAACGAATTTGAGGACGCGGACCCATTCCGCGTTCTTTTTTGTGCTTTCTTTGGCAGGACGAAGTTCGTTTTCTGACATCACAGCAACCTCCTAGAGCAGCTTTTATGGTTTATACCCGCACAGCCGGCGTCAAGGCTGCGGCTTTATTCTTCGGTTTTCTTATGGCCGGGCAGTTTGATGAGGCCAATGGCAATGCCGGCGCCGAGCAGGAAGAGGGCGATGCCGATCCACATGTTGAGCGGGATGGATTCTCTTAAAAATACCAGGGCGATGAGCGGCGCCAGGATGGGCTTGATGAAATAAACCAGGGCAGCTTCACGGCCGGAGGTGTTTTCAAAGGCCAGCATGTAGAATACATAGCCGCCCGCCGAAACAACAATGGACACATACAGAAGCGGCAGCCACGCGTTGCCGGGGATGCCCTTCAGGAGCGGTACATCGGCGAAAAGGGAAAGCCCCAGGCTGTTTAACCAGGCGCTGACAGCCGGGATCCGGCCGATGAAGATGCACAGGATCAGAATGAGTGAACCGGACAGAACGCTCCCGCAGGTAACCGTGAGACTCCCGTATTTGACGCTCCGTCTGCGGCCGGCGACCCCGTAAAGCGAGAAGAAGACCGCGGAAATGATGCCCAGGATCACGCCTTTCATATCCAGCTGCTGCTGAAACGGATTGACAATGAAAAGGATGGCCGTGACCTCCAAAGCGAGCGCGATGTAATGGTGCTTTTCAAGCGGCTCCTTCAGGATCAGACCGGCGAAAAGCGTTGTAAACAGGGCGTTGATGGAGAAAATGACCGCCACGACCGAGGCAGGGCAATACTGAATGGCCATCTGATAGCAGACCATACCGAATACGACGCAGAGCAGGCCTTCGCCTACGAAGAAGAGAAAATCTTTTTTTTCAAGATGTTCCCCGCGCTTCTTTAAGCTGTGGATGACGAAGGGAATCAGGCAGATCCCGCCGATCAGAAAGCGGAGCGAGGTGATCTGCAGGGGAGAAAACACGCCGCTGACACTTTTTAAGGCGACCTCCATGGTGCTGAAGATGGCGGCAGCGAGGAAAATGCTCAGATATCCGAATTTGCGTTTTGACATGATGACCGTCCTTTGATCGCGGTCTGTGATCTTTTCCGGAAAAGAAAACGGACCCGGACGGACCCCAGACTCTGATCCCATTCTAAAAAGCAGCGGAAAGAAAGTCAAGATTCAGATGACTTTTTCACATTAATTGTGATATAACAGAGTCGGTACCGAAACGGCGCCGGTTTTTTGACAGTTTTGACAGGGCTTTCCCTGAAAAGGAGACGCTATGGTAGGAAAATATGCGGTGATCACGCTCTGCGGCAGCACCCGCTTTAAGAAAGCTTTTGAAGAGGCCAACAAGCAGCTGACCCTGGCAGGGTATATCGTGATCTCTGTCGGTTTATACGGACACAGCGGCGATGCTGAGGTCTGGGAGAATATGGATGAAGGCACGCTCACGAAGACCAAGAGCATGCTGGATGACATGCACAAGCGCAAGATCGATATGGCCGATGCCATTTTCGTGATCAATCAGGACGGGTATATAGGCAATTCGACTGCCTCCGAGATCGCCTATGCGGTACGGACGGGAAAGAAAGTTCACTATCTGGTCTCTCCGGCGGAAAAACGCTGCCCCTGCTGCGGACAGTATTATTTCCAGGAGAAGAGCGCTTTCGAGATCTGCCCGGTCTGCGGCTGGGAGGACGATCCCCTGCAGCGGCGGGAGGAGGATTTTGCCGGCGGTGCCAATAAGATCTCTCTGCGGGAAGCCAGAGAAGTGTTTGCCAGAAGCCTGAAGGTAGGAGGACAGTCATGAGTCAGAATCAAAACGAAAGCCCCAACATGAAAAAGATCAAAACGATCGTGACAGCGATCGCGGTCGTGGTCGTGATCATCCTGGCTTTGACCGGGAAGATCCCGCTGTTTAACGGCGGGGGCGCAGCGGATGAAACCCTGCCTGTCGTGACGGCGGATGTCAATGCCCAGACCCAGGCCACGCCGGGGGGAACGACGACGCCTGCAGCAACGAAGACGCAGACCGAGCCGGCCCAGACCAAAGCCGGGAAAACCACGGAGGCGCCGACCGAAAAGGCGTATGTGGCGTACTATTTCCGCTCCAGCAAGCTCCTGAACGATCACTATGAAAAGCACGGGAAAGAGATGGGCTTTAAGAGCGCCAAGGATTATGAAAAGGCGGCGAGCGACGTGATCAACAACCCGGACGCCCTGACCAAGCGCGAAAAGGAGGACAATGACTACGTCTTCTATGTGGAAGCCACCAACGAGTTCGTGATCCTCTCCGTGGACGGATATATCCGGACTTACTTCCTTCCGAACGGAGGCCGGTCCTACTACGACAGACAGTAGAGAAAAAGAGAGCCGAAAGGGATTGAATCCTTCAGCTCTCTTTTTTGTGCTCCGATGCCGGGACTTCTCTTCGAAACCGCTTCGCTGTCGTTATTATTTCTTCCCAAAGAGGCCGCCCAGCATACCCAGCAGACCGGACGATTTTTCCTCACCGTCCTGTTTTTCATCCGCCGCGTCTTCTGTCTTCTTTCCGGAGAAGAGAGAGGAGATCTTGTCAAGCGGGCTGCCGTCGGCAAAACCGGACACCATTTTTAAGAGATTGGCCTTTTCTTTGGCGTCAGAGCCGGTCAGGGCGCTTAAAACCAGAGGCGTTGCGGCGCTTAGAATATTGTCCGTATCGGTCTGGGACAGACCGCTGCGTTCGGCGACGTCCTTGGCTCCGCCCGCGCCTAACAGGGTCGTGATGAGGGTCTCGGTCGAACTGTCACCGGCCAGCGATTCCAGGGTGGAAACGGTGACGCTGCCGTCCGCCGCTTTGTTGGCAAAAAGGGAAGCAACGGCCGAGAGGGCGCTGGTGGTGCCTTCCGTGGAGACGCCGGCCTGAGAG
>CADBSR010000122.1 GCA_902797385.1 uncultured Lachnospiraceae bacterium | reverse complement strand
CTCCCGGTGCTGCTTCCGGTACCATTCATAAATGCCCGCCTCATGGCTGTCCCAGAAGGGTTCCACAAAGGCGCTCACATCACAGGCAGCAAAGAAGGCATAAAAGCGTTCTTTCATCTGCGTTTTGCTGAGGCGGTGCAGGAGATAGTGGTTAAGGAACGCGGCCAGCTGCCCGGGCACGAAACGCAGCAGGGAAGGCTTTTTCTTGTACAGATACAAGACAAAATCGACACTGGAGTCGCGGCGGTAAATGGTTTTGTCAAAATCGTAGACGTTCATGTTCAGGCCTTCGGATAGGATCTGTCCCGGAACGGGATGAGCTTTATGAAAACAGCTGCCAGCAAAAAGCCCAGGATCAGCCCGCCGATATGGGCGGCATCGTCCACTCCCTCACTGACTCCGTGATACAGGGAGAGTCCCAGGAGGACAGCGATCTGGACAGGGGTCAGCGTGCCGATGCGGTCTCTTGCAAACAGTCCGCCGAAGATCATGGCGCCCATCAGCCCGAAAACGGCACCCGACGCGCCGGCTGACAGGACTTCTTCCCCCGCACGGAGCGAAATGAAATACGAGATCAGGTTCGCCCCGAGCCCGCTGAGCAGGTAAATGGCCGCCGTGCGGACGTGGCCGATCCCGTTCTCCAGGATGGTCCCGATGGCGAAGAGCACCAACAGGTTGTTGAAGATATGAGTGGGCCCGAAATGCAGGAACATGGCCGTGAAAAAGCGCCAGTACTCGTGGCCGTGGGAGATCGCGCTGGTCAGCATGGCCCCGTGCCGGTACATAAAGACGCTGTCTTCCGTGTTCCCGATCGTTTCCAGCACGAAAAAGATCAGGAGGTTGATGATGAACAGCCCCCAGACGACATAGGTTGTTTTTGGATTGGAAAGCCTTGGATTCATAAAGTTCCTTCTGCTTCGGCGGATGGATCGACTTAGCGGCTAAAGTTGGAAAGATAAATATGCTGCGCCAGGGCGGCCGTTCCGAAGTCAACCACGATCCAGCCGCAGCCGGCGGGGATATTGTTCAGGGTGAGCGTCTGGTTCAGCTTCCGGGCAAAGGCATACGGGTGTCCCTGCACAAAGCTGCCCTTGGTGCTTAAAAACTGGACGGCGGCATGACCGTCTCCGGTGCGGCTGTTCAGGATCCCGCGCACGAAGGCGTTCCATTTATCGTCCGTATCGAATTCATAGCGGTCCTGGACCCAGAGCGTGTAGGTCCCGTTGTCCTTGGAAACGGTGTCGAGGGTGATATCGCCGTGACCGCCCTGATGGTCCCACAGGAACGGAATCCCGGCTTCGCGGCCGAGACCGGCTTCATCCGCGTAGCGGCGAAGAAGAACGATCTTCCCGCGGGCCTCCCCCAGCGTGGGAAGGGTATCGGTGAGCAGCCAGCTCCCGCTCGCCTTGGCCAGATGCTGCCGCAGGAGCGCCTGAAACTCTTTTACGCTTTCGTCTCCGTGCTCCTGCTTGACGGAAAAGAGGATGGTCTCCGTGGGGTTGGCCTTTAAAAAGTCATAGCAGTCCGACAGGACGTTCTCTAACGTCAGGGTCTCATCCCAGAAGAAGGCGCCGGTGCGGCATTTGGTAAAGCCATGCATCAGGATCAGGTCTTCCCCCTGGATGCCGAGGCGGATATCCAGGAAACGGTAGCCGGCCTGCAGCTGGGCGCCGATCCCGTGGTACTGGCACTTGGTGATATAGGCCAGCTGACAGAAGGCGGTCGCAGAGTCGTGCGTGCCGGGAATGGTGAGTTCATTTAACGGGATATTGTCCGGCAGGGACGCCATCCAGGAGGCTGAGCCGGCGACGGTCCCGCTGCGGTCGGTCTCCGTTAAGGGTGCTGTAAACAGAAATACGATTGCTGCCAGGAGCAGGCAGCCCAGGCAGAGCAAAATCCGCCCGAAAACGCTGCGGCGCTTCTTGTCGGCTTTCTTCCCTCGGCCGCCGGATGCGGCCTTTGTTTTTCCGGAGGATGCTTTAGCCATGTGTCACCGCCTCCTCGATCTTGTCGCAGACAAAGGTGACGGCATCGCTCTGGTGGCTTTCAGCCATCCGCGTGCCAAATTCCTCCCGCCTGTCGTAGAGCTCAAAAAGCGAGCCGAGCAGCTTTTCATCCGTGATCTCTTCCTCCTCCAGCACCATGGCAAAGCCCTGTTTTTCAAAGGATCTGGCGTTCAGGATCTGGTCGCCGCGGGAGGCCGCCTTTGAGAGCGGCACGAGCAGCATGGGCTTCTTTAAATAAAGAAGCTCGCAGATCGCATTGGCGCCGGAGCGGGACAGGACGATATCGCTCATGGCGAAGAGGTCCTTCATCTGCTCACTGATATATTCGTACTGGACATAGCCTTTCCGCCCGGACAGCGTCTCGTCCAGGTGTCCCTTTCCGCACAGGTGAACGATCTCAAAGCGCTCGGAGAGGGCATCCAGGTTTTCACGGACCTTCGTGTTCAGATATACGGAACCGAGGCTCCCGCCTATGATCAGCAGCACCGGCTTTTCCCCCGGCAGTCCCGTAAAGGCAAGGCCTGCCTCGCGGCTGCCGTGCTTTAAGCTGTCGCGGATGGGACAGCCGCTCACGAAGGATTTGCCGGCCGGAAGATACGCCAGCGTTTCCGGGAAATTGCACAGGGCAAAGCTTACGTCCTGAAAGCAGAGCTTGTTGGCCAGCCCCGGCGTCAGGTCAGATTCATGCAGCAGGGTGGGGATCCCGAGCTTCTTGGCGGCCTTGACCACCGGCACGGAAACATAGCCGCCCTTGGCAAAGATCACGTCCGGCTTTTCTGCCTTTAAGAGCTTTTTTGCTTCCCCGTAGCCTTTCAGGATCCTGAAAGGGGCGGTTAAGGTTTTCAGGCTGAAATACCGGCGCAGTTTATCGGTGGAAATGGCGTGATAGGGGATGCCTTCCCCTTCAATGATCCCCTTCTCCAGCCCGTCTTTGGACCCGATATAGGAAACGGTATAGCCCCGGCGCTCAAGCTCCGGAATCAGTGCCAGATTCGGGGTGACATGGCCGGCTGACCCGCCGCCGGTCAGGATGATTTTTTTCATAGCGGATATTCCTCCCGGAAAAGATCGCTCCTATCATAGCACAAAAAGCAGGAGGCGTCAAAAAAAGCAGGAACTGTGCCGGACGAAAAATGTCCGGCGGATGCGACTGCAAAAAAAGGATGCAAGGGGACGAAAAATGATGTATACTGTATTCGAATCAGAAGAATGACAGGAAACGGCGCCGCCCCCGCGGGCGGCACGCGCCCTGTACAACGAAAAATATTCGGATACCAACTGCAACAGACAGGAGAACAACTATGCTGACATTAGACACCACAAAGGCAAGGCCTTTTTTGCAGGCCGACTGGAACGAATTAAAGAGTGAAGCTGCCGTCGCGGAAAAGCTTTTAAACGACAGGACCGGGATCGGCAACGACTTCCTTGGCTGGATCGATCTGCCGGAAAACTACGACAAAGAAGAGTACGTCCGCATCAAAGCGGCAGCTGAGCGGATCCGGGAAGACTCCGACATCCTGGTCGTGGTCGGGATCGGCGGTTCGTACTTGGGTGCCCGCGCCGTGATCGAGGCGCTGCGTCCGAGCCTGGCCGCCCCGAACGACGGATGGCCTATCATTTATTTTGCCGGCAACCAGATCAGCTCCACCTATATGCGGAACCTTTTGAAAGCCCTGGATGGTAAGCGCTTCTCCATCAATGTGATCTCCAAATCCGGCACTACCACGGAACCGGCCATCGCCTTCCGCGTGTTGAAGAAGAAGCTGGAAGAAACGGTCGGCAAGAAAGAGGCGGCCAGACGCATTTACGCGACCACGGACAAAGCCCGCGGGGCGTTAAAGAAGCTGGCGGAGAAGGAAGGCTATGAATGCTTTGTGGTCCCGGACGATATCGGCGGCCGCTACAGCGTCCTGACGGCGGTCGGCCTGCTGCCCATTGCGGCGGCGGGGATCGATATCGACGTCCTGATGCGGGGCGCGGCGGATATGCGCCGCCGGAATCTGGAAAATCCGGGCAAAAATATGTCCGTGGAATACGCGGCGCTGCGGAACGGCCTGCTGCGGCAGGGCAAGCTGGTGGAGATCCTGGCCAATTATGAGCCCGGTCTGCACTATGTCAGTGAATGGTGGAAGCAGCTGTACGGCGAGAGCGAAGGCAAGGATGGCAAGGGCATTTTCCCGGCTTCCGTGGACCTGACCACAGACCTGCATTCCATGGGCCAGTTCATTCAGGACGGCAACCGCATCCTCATGGAAACGGTGATCCGCGTGGCGCACTCGGCAGAACCGGTGCTTTTAGAGGCGGAGGAAGAGGATCTGGACGGCTTGAACTATCTGGCCGGCCGCGATATGGACTTTGTGAATGAAAACGCCATGCGCGGCACGCAGCTGGCGCATCTGGACGGCGGCGTCCCGGTGAGCGTTGTGAGCCTGGAGACGCTGGATGCCTACAGCCTGGGCGAGCTGATCTATTTCTTCGAATATGCCTGCGGCGTGAGCGGTTATATCCTGGGCGTGAATCCTTTCGATCAGCCCGGTGTGGAAAGCTATAAAAAGAACATGTTTGCCCTTCTCGGAAAACCGGGCTATGAGGCAGCCGGCGAGGCGTTAAGAAAGCGTCTGTAAAGCAACAGGCAGGGGAGCCTGGAGCTCCCGCTCACGAAAAGAGGAAGCTTATGAAACTGAAACTCAACTACAAACGCACGGCGCTGATCGGCTTTGCCTTCTTCGGGATCCTGCTGCTGTGGCAGGTGTACGATTCCTGGTGCCCGACGTTCCTGACGGATATCTTTGCCCGCCGGATGTACGGCATGAGTTCGGCGGAGTTAAAAGCCGGCGACCCGGGCAAGATCTTAAATGTTCAGTGGCTGGTCGGCATCATCATGGCCTGCGACAACCTCGCGGCCCTCATCCTTCTGCCGATCTTCGGACGCTTATCCGACAGGACAAAGACGCCCATCGGCAAGCGCATGCCGTATATCCTGACCGGGACTATTGTGGCGGCCATCGCCTTCCCCTTCATTCCGCTGTTCTTCCACGCCAACAATATCGTGGGCATGGTCATCATGATGGCAGTGGTCTTGATGTTCATGATGATGTACCGCAATCCGGCCGTTGCCTTGATGCCGGACATCACGCCGAAGCCCCTCAGGGCCAAGGCCAACGGGATCATCAATATCATGGGATATCTGGGCGGCGCCTTCGCGACGGTGCTTGGCATCTTCTTAAAGCTCTCCGACTATATCAACGTAGGCGATGAAGCCAGAAAGCTCTGGATCATTGAGATCCCGTTCATTATCGCGTCCGTGCTCATGGTCATCTCCGCGCTCGTGCTCTTCTTTACTATTAAGGAAAACAAGATCGCCGAAGAGATGAAAGACGAGATGGAAGAGGGCGAGAAGCAGGCGGCCATTGCCACACCTGTCACGGACGACGGCCCCATGTCCAAGGAAAACCGGCAGATGCTGCTCGCGATCCTGGGCGCCGAATTCCTCTGGTTCATGGCGGACAACGCCCTGGGAACGTATCTGGGCAACTACGTGATCTACTATCTGAACTCTGCCTCGAGCGCCACCATGATCTTAACGATCCTGGGCGGCGTGGCTTCCGTGATCGGCTTTGCCACGGCGGGCAGCATTGCGGATAAGATCGGCCGCAAGTGGACCATCTGCTGCGGTCTGGCCTGCACCTTCTGCGGCCTGCTCTTAATGTGCTTCGTGGGACCGACCGGCAACGTCGTGGGGGCCAACGGAGAGTTCTCCTTCCCGGTCCTCATGTACGCGGTGGGGATCGTGCGCGGCTTCGGCATGGCGCTGGTACACAACTGCTCCTTCCCGATGGTCGTGGAACTGTGCTCCTCGAAGCAGATCGGCAAATTTACCGGCTATTACTATACGGCCAGCATGTCGGCGCAGACCGTGACCCCGGTCCTGCTCGGCCTGGTTTTAAACCGCACGCTGGCCTGGAACACGCTGCCCATCTATTCAAGCCTTCTGATCCTCTGCAGCTTTGTGGTCTTCACGCTGTTTGTAAAGAACATCAAGGCCGGCAAGCTTCAGAATGTCAAGGGCCTGGAAGCGCTGGGGGATGCGGATTAAGACATGCAGTTACAAGCGAACTATCATACCCATACGGTCCGCTGCGGACATGCGGAGGGGGCCGACCGGGACTATGTGGAAATGGCACTGGCACGCGGTCTGAAAGTTTTGGGCTTTTCGGACCACGTGCCCATGCCTTTCCCGGACGGACACGAATCCCGCTTCCGGGTGCCCCTGGCGCAGCTGGAGGATTATGTCAAGAGCGTTCTGGCGCTCCGGGATGAATACAAAAGTGAGATCCGGATCCTTCTCGGTTTTGAGGCCGAATACTATCCGGATCTGTTTGATGCCATGCGGGAGCTGCTTTCCGCGTATCCCGTGGACTATCTGATCCTGGGCCAGCACTTTAATGACAGCCGGGAACAGATCTACAACACACGTGAGCAGACAGATCCCGCGGCGCTTCACACCTACGTGGACCGGGTCCTTTCGGCCATGGAGACCGGCGCTTTTACCTATGTGGCGCACCCGGACCTGATCCATTTTACCGGGGCGGAAGCGCTTTATACCCGGGAAATGACAAGGCTTATAGGCGGAGCCAGGGAGAGGGATATCCCCCTGGAGATCAATCTGCTGGGGATCCGGGAGAAAAGAAACTATCCGGATGCGCGCTTCTGGCAGCTTGCCGGTCAGCTCCGGGCCAGCACGGTGCTCGGCTGTGACGCTCACCGGCCGAAGGATCTGGCAGATCCGGAGAATATACGCGAAGGCCTGGCCTGGGCACGGCGCTTCGGCCTTACAGTGGAGGACCGGGCCGATCTGGTGAAGGAGACACCATGAGATACAAAAGCCGCCGGGGGATCGGGGAGCTGATCCTTCTCATCTTCATGAGCGCGCTGGCGCTCTACACACTGTATTTAAACATTTTTAAGGACTATCATATGCTGCTGTTCACAGTGCTTTTAGCTGCGGCAGCCCTGGCGCAGGGCGCTCTTTATTACTTCCGGCCCGAATATGAACTGACGGAAGATGCCCTGCTGATCCACGAAAAAAAGCCGCTTAAGGACCGTCAGATTGCGTATGCGGACGTGGTCCGCTACCGGATCCTGGGGCATCGCCTGGGCGGTCTGGAGCGGGAAAGGGAACCGAAGGATATTCTTCTGGTCTACCGGAAGGGGCAGCGGGAAAAATCGGAGGTTATCAGCCCCGAGGAAGCCGGCGTGTTTGCGGAAGCCATCGGAAAGATATTGGGATAGATCCGGCCTGTCAGAAAGGAGTTATATGCTGACACTGGAAAGAGCGACGGAATTAAACGCAACCATGGTGCACGAGGAGCATCTGATCCTGCATGCAAAGAACGTCTGCTATGCCATGGGCGCCATGGCCAGACACTTCGGCGAAGACGAAGAGCACTGGCAGGCGGTCGGCATGCTGCATGATTATGACTATGAAAAATACCCTGAGGAACATCTGGCTCACACCGAAGCGCCGCTTCTGGCGGCCGGGGTGCCGGCGGAGGACGTAAGGGCGATCTTAAGTCACGGCTATGAGCTGCACAATGACATAAGACCCGAGACGCCCCTGGAAAAGAGCCTTTATACCGTGGATGAGCTGACGGGGATCATTCAGGCCTGCGCCCGGATGCGGCCGCTCGGCATCACGGATCTGGAAGTCAAGAGCTTCATGAAGAAATTTAAAGATAAAAAGTTCGCGGCCAAATGCGACCGGGAGCTGATCCTGAAGGGCTGCGACATGCTGAGCATGAGCGTGCAGGAGGTCGCCGGGATCTGCATTGAAGGCATGAAGGAACATGCCGAAGAGCTGCAGTTAACCGGGACCGGCAGCTGAAAAAACGGATAAAACAAGGAACAGGAAAGGAACGATCACGGAATGGGACGGGCATCGGTCAAGAAAAATAAAAATGCTTACCAGCTGGCCAGAGAGGAGTTGGGACTCACACGGGAAAAGGCAGGAGAGCTGCTGGACGGCTTAACGGCAGAGCGGATCGAAAAGATCGAAAGCGGCAAGAGCTTGGCGCACCCGGACGAGGTGCTGCTCATGTCGAAGGGCTATAAAAAGCCGGAGCTGTGCAATTATTTCTGCGCGAGGGAGTGCCCCATCGGCGAAAAATATGTGCCGGAGATCCCCCCAAAGAGCTTGTCCGAGATCGTTCTGGAGATGCTGGCGTCCTTAAACGTCATGCAGCGCAGCCGGGAACGCCTGATCGAGATCACCTCGGACGGTCAGGTGGAGGACGATCAGGTGGAAGACTTCGTGCGGATCCAGGAGGAGCTTGAGCGGATCTCCATCACCGTGGAAGCCCTGCAGCTTTGGGCGGAGCGCAAGCTGGCCGAGGGCAGGATCAATATGGATCTTTACAAAAAGTTTAAAGACGCGGAGAAATAAAATCATATACAAAGAGCCCGGGGAGAGCGTTCCGGGGGACGCTCCTTCCGGGTCTTTTCGGGAAGAGGTCAAAAAAATGGAAGAGAACAGGATCCGGCCGGCAGCGCAGCTTACGATCAGTGAGAAGGCCGTCAAATCCGTTAAAGCCGGACATCCCTGGGTATACGGGGAAGAAGTCCGCGACATAAAAGGCAGCTATGAGAACGGAGATATCGTATCCGTTGTCAATGCGAAGGGAAAATGGCTCGGCGCGGGCTTTGTGAACGATCATTCCAAGATCCGGGTGCGTCTGATCTCCCGGAACCGGAACGACCGCTTTGATGAGGACTTTTTCCGGCGCCGGATCGTCTACGCCCTGGATTACAGGCAGACCGTGATGGGAGAGGATTTTTCCGCCTGCCGCCTGATCTTCGGAGAAGCGGATCAGTTCCCGGGTCTGACGGTGGACCGCTTTGAAGACGTACTGGTAACAGAGGTTTTATCGCTTGGGATCGATCAGCGGAAGGCCCTTATCTACCGTCTTCTCCTGGAAGAACTGGCCGCGCGCGGGGTCAGAATCCGGGCTCTGTATGAACGCAGCGATTCGCCGCTGCGGGAGAAGGAAGGCCTGGAGCCGTGTGTGGGATACTATGAGGCGCCCGGCCTTGCGCACGACGGGGAGGCCTCCGGTCACGTCGTGATCACGGAAAACGACATCCGCTATGATGTGGACTATATAAACGGACAGAAGACCGGCTTTTTCCTGGACCAAAAATACAACCGCCGCCTCGCGGGACGGCTGGCAAAGGGAAAACGGGTGCTGGACTGCTGCACCCATACCGGGGCCTTTGCCCTGAATGCGGCCATGGGCGGCGCTGAAAGCGTCACGGCGCTGGATGTTTCGGCAGAGGCGCTGGCGCAGGCCGCAGGAAATGCAGCCTTAAACGGCCTTGAGGACCGCATCACCTTTGTCAAGGCGGATATATTTGAATATCTGGATAACCTCTCTGCCGGACCGAGAGGTCAGTTCGATCTGATCATCCTGGATCCGCCGGCCTTTACCAAAAGCCGTGAAACAGCCCAGGCTGCTTTCCGGGGCTATAAGGAGATCAACAAGCGGGCCATGCAGGCACTGCCGCGCGGCGGGATCCTGATCACCTGTTCCTGCTCGCATTTCATGACGGACGAGATGTTCCGTGAAATGCTGCGGGAGGCCGCCCGGGATGTCAATGTGTCCTTAAGGCAGATCGAAGGGCGCAGACAATCACCCGATCATCCCATCCTCTGGGGCGTGCCGGAGACCGAGTATCTGAAACTGTACGCTCTGCAGGTGGTATGACAGAGTGGGAGTGATGCGTCTTTTGACTCAAAATGTGCTGAATTATCCTGAATTACTTGAAAGCAGCAGGCGTTCTTCGGAGTGCCTGCTGTTTTCTGTT
>CADBSR010000121.1 GCA_902797385.1 uncultured Lachnospiraceae bacterium | reverse complement strand
TCGATCTCATGGAAGGAGTTCTGATGCAGGAAGTCTTCGCGGATGGAGCGGGCCGCCTCCAGTTTCAAACGTTCGGGAGCGGAGAGGGCGTCCATACCGACTAACTGCACGATCTCCTGCAGTTCGCTTTCTTCCTGCAGCAGGCGCATGAGGCGGTTGCGGCAGTCCATCCAGTCGGGATAGACGTTTTCGTTGAACCAGGTCTCCATGTTGTCCAGATACAGGGAGTAGCTGGTCAGCCAGTTGATGGCGGGGAAATGACGCTTGTAAGCCAGCGCCGAGTCCAGACTCCAGAATACCTTGACGATACGCAGCGTCGCCTGGGAAACGGGCTCGGAGATATCGCCGCCGGCGGGAGAGACGGCGCCGATAACGGACAGGGCGCCGAAACGCTCCTCGCTGCCCAGGGTCTCCACCATGCCGGCGCGTTCATAGAACTGAGCCAGACGGGAGCCGAGGTAGGCGGGATAGCCTTCTTCACCGGGCATTTCCTGCAGACGGCCGCTCATTTCACGAAGGGCTTCCGCCCAGCGGGAGGTGGAGTCGGCCATGAGCGCGACGGAGTAGCCCATGTCGCGGAAATATTCGGCTACGGTGATCCCGGTGTAAATGGAGGCTTCACGGGCCGCCACGGGCATATCGGAGGTGTTGGCGATCAGCACGGTGCGCTCCATCAGGGAACGGCCGGTCTTCGGGTCTTTCAACTCCGGGAATTCGTTTAAAACGTCGGTCATTTCGTTGCCGCGCTCGCCGCAGCCGATATAGACCACGATATCCGCATCCGCCCACTTGGCCAGCTGGTGCTGGATCACCGTCTTGCCGGAGCCGAACGGTCCCGGAACGGCGGCCACACCGCCCTTGGCAATGGGGAACATGGTGTCAATCACACGCTGACCGGTGATCAGCGGCTGCTTCGGCGGGATCTTTTTCTTATAGGGACGTCCCTGACGGACCGGCCATTTCTGCATCAGCGAGAGCTCCTTATCGCCCTCGGCAGTCTCCAGAACAGCGACCGTTTCGGTAACGGTGAAATCGCCCTCAGTAATGGATTTTACGGTTCCGGCCATGTTCGGCGGCACCATGATCTTGTGCAGAACGATCTCGGTCTCCTGCACGGTGCCCAGGACGTCGCCGCCCGCCACTTTGTCGCCGACGGCGGCTGTGGGGGTAAAATGCCATTTGATATTGCGCTTTAAGGAAGGGACTTCCACGCCGCGCGTTAACAGATTGCTGCCGGTGGCAGCCAGGATATCGTCCAGAGGACGCTGGATCCCGTCATAAATACTGCGGATCAGGCCCGGACCGAGTTCGACGCTTAAGGGCATACCGGTCGATTCGACGGGCGTACCGGGTCCCAGACCCGACGTTTCCTCATATACCTGAATGGAAGCCTCATCCCCGTGCATTTCTATGATCTCGCCGATCAGGCGCTTTTCGGAAACGCGGACCACGTCGAACATGTTGGCATCGCGCATTCCGGTGGCTACGACCAGAGGACCGGCAACTTTTTTAATAATCCCTGTGCTCATAAGGCTTTGATTCCTTTCTGCATATACCTCTCAGTTGTCTTCTTTAAAAATGATATCGGAGCCGACAGCACGCTCCACGGAGCGCTTTACATTGGCCATGCCGATCCCGGTATTTCCGAAAGCGCCGGGGATCGGGATGATGGCAGGCAGCAGCGCGGTGTCGTAGACGCTTATGGCCTCCTTCATCTCGCTGGCCAGGGCTTCCGTAATATACACCACGGCGGTCTGCTCATCGGCCAGTTTTTTCAGGATCCGGGCCCCTTCGGCTGCGTCCGAAACGGGGCAGACCTTAAGCCCCAGTGCGGCAAAGCCGTAAATGCTGTCATAGTCTCCCATTACGGCAATGTTATACATAAGAATTCCTCAGACTTTCCCGCAGGATCTCCTCCGGCAGACCGTTCTGCTTGCCGGACAAGAGGAGACGCACGCATTTGATCTCGTTTTCCCGGGCGATCACATAGGCAATGAGGGGACCGGGCTTTTCAGATTCGAACAGCTGCGGACGGATCCGCTCGGTGAGCAGATCGTCGCAGGCACATTCGAGCGCGCTCATGGACCGGCCAAGCGGCGCGGAGAGGGAGGCATAAGGCGTCAGACTTAAATAGTCCGCGACGGCCTTCCGGCCGTTTAAGGCGGCTTCCGTCAGGGCGGCCAGGTCCAGTCCTTCGACCTCCACCAGCATGCTGCGGATGGTCTCGGCATCGCGTCCGCTGCCCGCAGCCCGAAGGGCCGTGCGGATATCGGCGGAGACGGCGGTCACAACGGCATATTCCTGCAAGACAGGATCTTCGGCCGTTTTGCCGGCTTCCAGCAAAGCGGTGAGCGCTGCCTTGTCCAGAATGGTGTCGCAGAGCTGACCGTCACCGGTACGGGCCAGGACCTCGGTGGCTTCCGCCGCCGCTTTTGCCATGGCCTCCGGGAGACGCTCCAGGTCCTGCTCCTCCACCGCCCGGCGGATGTCGGCCGGTGGGATCGTGCCGCCTTCCACAAACAGACGCTCCGGATCCAGCGCGGAGCCGGTGTAGAGCTGTTTGATGGCTGCCTTTAAGTTCTGATAATCCCGGGTCAGCCGAAGCGGATCCAGAAGATCGGAACCGGGCAGCAGCTCCTCCATGAGATCCCAGGTCGCTTTTTCTTCTGCCCGAAGCAGCGCCTCGCCGTTTTTCGGCGCGTCCGGACCGCCCCAGCCCTTGTCGGTCAGATAGGCAATGGCTGCGGCATAGTTGGGCTCTGCCAGGAGCTGCTCAAAATCGGCTTTGCTTAACAGACCCGTTTCCATAACCCGGATGCGGGCATCCTCAAAAATGTAGTCTTTTTTCATGGCTGATTAAACAACACGGCACAGACCGCGTCTTTGAACTCATCGGCGCGTGCCTCGAAAATCGCTTTAAAGGAGCCGTTTTCCACGACACCGCCGTAGTTAAGGAGAAAACCGCCGTCGATGGCCGCCGCCTGGTCGGAAAGCGTCAGGCTTCCGCCGCGCGCGGCAGCGATCCGGGCCGCTTTTTCCGCAAAATCGGCCGGCTTTCGGGCCAGATCCTTCGCACTTAACTGCAGCACACCGTCTGCAGCCTGGGCCTGGCTTTCCAGCTGGTGATATAAAAAGGCGAAATATTCTTCCTCCGGCAGGTTTAACAGCGATTCATAGGCGTCATGCAGCGCCTGGTCTACCAGCTCGCCTCTGACGGAAAGTGCCGCCCGGCGCTTCTGCATGGCCAGGGAGGCTTCCAGACGGGCCTGGGCATCCTTGCGGAATGCCTCTGCCCTGGCTTCGGCGGCTTTGTTGATATCGCCTGCTTCCTTGGCGGCGGCAGCGGTGATGGCATCGGCCTCGGCCTGCGCAGCCTTCAGGATCTGCCCGGATTCAGCTTCAGCCTGTTCCGCAATGTGCCGGAGAATTTTTTCGGTTCCGGTCATAGGGACCTCCTTCCCCGTTCCTTACAGATTCGATACCGTTAAAATGGAGACCAGCAGAGCCAGGATCGCGTAGGTTTCAACCATGGCAGGCAGCAGCATGGCTTTACCGAAGGTGCTGGGATTCTTCGCGAGCAGGCCGATGGATGCCACGGACGTTTTGCCCTGATGGATGGCGGACAGCAGACCGACGAAAGCGATCGGCAGGCAGGCGGCCAGATACAGAAGACCCGTCTGCGCATCCGGCGCGGTTCCGCCCAGAACACCGATCTTGCCGAGGGCGACGAAAGCCACTAACAGACCGTAGATACCCTGGGTACCGGGCAGCAGCTGCAGGATCAGGACCTTGGCGAAAAGCTCGGGCTTTTCCGTCAGCACACCGGCGGCAGCGCGTCCGCCCATACCAACACCGATCGCGGAACCGATCCCGGCGAGCAGGGTGGCCAGAGCGACACCGATCAGAGCGTAGACGATCCCCAGCTTGTCATTCATGAGACCGGGATTCTCTGTCATGGCTGTAGCTGTGCTGGTGAGCATTGCTGTTAAATAGGGACTCATTGTTACACTTCCTCCATATGATAATATTTCGTATTTTCAGTGGTCAGGGGCTCATAGGCTTCCCCGCCGCCGTCATAAAACTTTCCGAAGAATTCCACGTACTGCAGACGGTTGGTGTGCACATACGCGCCCAGCAGGTTGATCGCCATGTTCAGCGTATGGCCTACCAGGAAGATGATGATGAACAGGATCACACCCATCACGCCGCTGCCAAACATGGCAGCCATGCTGTTGATAACAGAGGCAATAACGCTGGTCGCCAGACCCAGTGCCAGCAGTCTGGAATAAGACAAAACGTCCGAGAGCCAGCCCGTGATGCCGTAGAGCTCATACGCGCCGAGGGCCAGCCGCAGACCGAAGTTTTTGCGGTCCCAGGCGGCAAAGAGCAGCAGCCCGACGGCGCCCACCAGGGCCAGGATCTTCGCGGCCGACTGGATCGGCGCGGGGATGGCGATGGGGCTGCCGGAGATCGAGGCGAACAGATCCGAAGGCAGAAGCATGAGGATCAGGCCGATCAGCAGCAGGAACCAGCTTAAAACGCTGCCGATGAAATCCATCACGCGTTTCTGCTTCAGCAGCTGGTACCCTTTTATGGCCAGACCCACGAAGAGGTGGATGACCCCGAACAGGAAGCTGTAGACCAGAAGCTTCATGGGCTTTTCCAGCGGGGCGAACCAGAGCGGTTTAAAGACCTGCACGTCCTGCGGAACGCCGAAGAAGGTATGCGCGACCACGTCGATCACGTCGCCGAAGAAGCCGCCGAAGAGAAGCCCCCAGATGAAGGTGGAGACGCCGCACCAGAAGAACATGGTCATCATCTGCTTCATGGAGCGGCTCATCTTCGGGAATTTCTTCAGGACGATAGCGCAGCCCACGATCATCAACAGGCCGTAGCCGGCATCGGAGAGCATCAGGCCGAAGAGGAAATAGTAGAAGATCGCCATGATCCCGGTGGGATCCACTTCGCCTTCTCCGGGCAGACCGTAAGATTCCACGACGCTTTCGGTCGGGGCACTGAAACGGTTGTTGTGAAGGGCAATAGGCACGGTTTCTTCCGGATCGGGATCTGTCAGTGTGACGCTGACGGTATATTTTTCCTCGAGGGATTTTTTAATATCTTCCGCTTTGGCTTTCGGGACAAAGCCGCTTAGGAAAAAGCTCCGGCTGCCTTCTCCGGCTTTGCCGAGGGCCTGGAGACGGGAAATCTCAAGCAGACTGTCATCGTACAGGAAACGGAGCGAATCGCGGCCGGAGGCAGCCGCACGGATCGCGGCCTTCAATTCTTCTCCTTCCGTGACGGCGGCATCTTTCTCAAAGCGCAGGTCTTCTTCCGCCTGCTCCGGCGTCTTGTCACTGACGAGGATCGGCCGGGCAAAGCCTTTTTTGCGCAGGAATTCTTCCACGGCGCCGGCGTCTTCCTTCAGGCAGAGCAGGACTAACGGCGTCTGGGTGCTGTCGCCCTGTAAAAATTCAACTTCATAGCTGTCAAAGTCCGGCATGGCTTCATGGAAGGCTTCGCGGAGCGTCTCTTCACTCCAGACACCGGGCAGGGCCCCGATCAGGACGCGGCAGCGCTCTGTCTCGGAGGTGTTTAACGGCATCCCCAGTCCTTCCCAGGGAACAAGTCCCTCCAAAAGGACCTGACAGCGGGCAGCGCGGGACGCGGCATCCGCGATTCCCTTCTGCTTTTCCAGAAGGGAGGTGGCAAGCTGGGCGGCTTCCTCCCGCTTTTCGGCCCGGGCCTGCCATTCACCGGCATTCAGCTCGGTTCCGCCTTTTAAGGAGGCAAACATGCCACCCGACGCGGGAGCAACTTCATCCAGCAGCTTTAACGCGGAATCTGCCAGCTGAGCCTGTTTTTCCGCCTTCTGGATCCGCTCCCTGACCTCAGGCGCGGAAAGATTTTCTTCTTCCACTTTGGTCAGGTGAAAAAGGCGGCGGCGCTGCAGGTCCTTCAGAACGGCGTCCTGTTCTTCCTGCATGCCGGCAATCAGCATTTTTTGCATGGAAATAACAGACATGATTCTTCCTCAATCTTTCTGCAAAAGAAAAAGAACGGCATCGGCTGCCAGATGCGTTTTCTGGCCGGCAGCTTCCCGAAGATCGCTTTCCTGCTTGCGGATCGCTTCCTCGTTTTTCACGGCGGCTTCCGCCGCTTTTGCTTTTGCCTCCTCGGCGCAGGCCGCCAGAAGAGAAGCAGCCTTCTGCTGGGCCTCTTCTTTCATGCGCACCGCAGCCGCCTTGGCATCGGCAATAAGAGCCGCCGCCTTCTCTTTCGAGGCACGGATCTGCAGATCTGCCTGGGCTTCTTCCGCCAGGACTGATTCAATTACAATATTTGCCATATCATTACCCCTTTATCGAAAGGCTCAGATTGTATCAGAAATTCTTTTTTATCATAGCACATTTTGACACAGGTTACAATAAAATATAATCATAAAACGAAGCACACTTTTAAAAATTAAGCCAAATAGACAAACAACCGCCTGCTTTTTTGTATCATTATTCTCTTTCTGTATAAAAATCAGTTTCAGGCCTTGGGAAGGCGGACGGTCATACGGAAAATCTTTCCGCCATCCGCGGCCTCCGCTTTGATCCTGCCCCGATGTGCCTTGACAATGGTGTCGGCAATAGACAGGCCCAGACCGAAGCCCTCCGTCATCTGACCGCGGACCTCGTCGGCCCGGTAAAAACGTTCAAAGAGATGCCGGCACTTTTCTTCCGAGACAGGGTAGGAGCTGGTGTTGTCGAGCGTCAGGCAGAGCTGGTGTCCTTCCTCGGTCAGTGAAAGACGGATCCGGCCGGATTCGGGCGTATATTTTAAGGCATTGTCGAGCAGGATATCCAGCAGCTGCGCCAGGGATTTCAGATCGCCGCGCAGGGTAAGATCCGCAGCGATATCGGCTTCGAAGGTTTTCCCGCCGGCCGCAGCGGCCGTATGATAGGTCTCGGCGGCATCTTCGGTGAGCTGACTGAAAGGGACCTCTTCCCGGCGGATGGCGGTTTCTTCCTCTTCCAGCCGGGAGAGCGATACCAGTTCCGCGGTCAGGCGCGCCATCTTGTCCGTCTGGCGGCGGATATCGCTTAAGAACTCATTGTCTTCGGAAAGCTCTGTCTCCAGGACCTCGGTATCCGCGCGGATCACGGCCAACGGCGTCTTTAATTCGTGACTTGCATTGGTTATAAATCGCTTCTGCTTTTCATAGGATTCGGCTAACGGTCTGACCACGCGCTGCGAAATCAGGCTGACCAGCACGCAAACCACCGTCAGGCCGACCAGGGCGACCAGCGCACTGCTTAAGACGGACCGGCGGAAATTGATCAGTTCGCCATTGATATCCAGAAAAATAATACGGACCGTATCACTGGCGGACGTGTCTTTATAGAATCGGTAGGACGAGAGCGTCCCGGATGCTTTTTGGCTCGCAAAAGCTTCCTGCGCCAGACTGAGCGCCTGCTCCTCGCCGACGGCGGCGATGTGCTCCAGATCGGAGGAAAGTGCGGCACCCGTCCGGTCCAGCAGGACGGAAAAATAGCGGCTGCGGAAGGGCAGTTCCATATCGGTCCGGCTCTGTCTGTCGTCATTTCCCGGGCCGGGGAAAGGGTGGCCGTTTTCCTGTCGGCTTGCCTGGACGTCAAAATCCGGGCCAAAGCCGCCTTCCCCAAGGACGAGCAGGTGCAGGGTCTCATCCGCATCGCGGATCAGGTTCCGATAGTTGAACAGAGCCGCGATCCCGAGGATCAGGATCAGAACAGCCAGCAGGGAGAGCATGGTCACGGTAACAAATTTTTGGCGAAGTCGGCGGATCATGCGTTGTCCTCCGTGATGCCTGCGGAGTAACCCAGGCCGCGCTGCGCCCGGATCGCGACGTTGGCGCCGATCGAAGAAAGCTTCTTCCGCAGGTAGGAAATATTGACCCAGACGACGCTCTGGTCGGTATCGGTATCCGTACCCCAGATCCGGTCCATGAAAGTGTCAGCCGAGATCACCTGGCCGGGATGCCGCAGCAGCATCTCCAGCAGCTGGTATTCCTTGTTGGGAAGGGTCAGCCGGCCCTCAGGACCGGTCAGCTCGAAGCTGGCGCTGTCCAGGGTGACATTGCCAAGCCGGAGCTTGGTGTCGGGCGCCGGCGCCCCGCTGCGGGTGATCACGCGAAGACGGGCCAGAAGTTCTTTGGCCGCAAAAGGCTTGGTCAGATAATCGTTGGCGCCGCTGTCCAGCCCCAGGACTTTATCGTCCACCTCGGAGCGGGCGGTCAAGAGAAGAACGGGGATCCGGTTGCCGGCACTGCGCAGTTTTTTCAAGACCGTGATCCCGTCCATCTTCGGCATCATCCAGTCCAGGATCAGGGCGTCATATTCCCCGAGCATGACAAAATCCAGGGCATCGGCCCCGTTGTGGACGACGTCAACGCTGTAATTGTTCTTTTCCAGGATCACCGATAAAGCTCGGGCGAGGGAAACCTCGTCTTCCGCCAACAGAATGCGCATATCATACCTCCGAAGGCTCTTATGAAAAAAGTATAGCACAAAACCGCTCAGATGGGAAATTTTAAAAATTTTTTCCTGCTTAAAGCTGGCTTAAGGTTCGGGCTTTACACTGGCGCCAGAAACAAAAAAGCAAACGGGTGAAAGCCCCGAGGAGATAGAATCAGGAGGATACCAGGATGACAAACATAGAGAATCAGATGAAAGAAAACGATACAGACAAAGAAATGGACAGTCAGACTGCCCGGAAGGATGAAAAGAAAGGATGGAATTTCAATATGAAGAACACAAACAGTGCAAAGGCAGATAACAATAAGAAATCGGGTTTCAGATTCGGGAAAAGAGCCTGGATGGCAGGCATCGGGACCGCCGTTTTGATCCTGGGACTGGCCGGCTGTGGCAGCAGTCTGAATGTGGCGGGCGAGGCAGAGGCCGCCGGACAGCCTCAGACGAGTCAGACACAGACGGTGCAGGAGATGCCGCAGATGCAGGGGCAGATGCCGGGCGGCAGAGAAGGTTTCGGCCAGGGCCAGATGCCCGGCGGTAGGGGGAACTTTGGCGAGGGTCAGATGCCGCAGGGCCAGCCGCCGGAAATGAATGAAAATTTTAGTGAGGGCCAGATGCCGGGCAATAAGGGCGGCTTCGGCCAGGGACAGAACAATTCACAGCAGGGCCAGATGCCTGGCGGTAAGGGCGCTCAGCCCGGCGGCATGGGCCAGGGACAGGGGACGCTTCAGAATGCATCTTCCCCTTCGGAGATCGTCACCAGTGATGTAGAAAACAGCGCGTCGGCGTTGACAGTCAATGAGGCGGCGGCAGAAACGATCGTGATGAGCGAGAGCAACGCCCAGGTCAAGATCGAAAGCGCCGGCACCTATCTGATCACAGGCAGCTGCAGCGACGGGAACATTACGGTCAAAAAAGGAACGACAGGCGTCGTTTTGATCCTGAAGGATCTGGATCTGACCAGCACCAGCGGCGCCACGCTCTCCTGCAACAAGGGCAGCGAGGTCAAGATCGTCATTGAGGGCCATGTCACGCTCACGGATGCCGAGGATCCGGCCGATGAGAACGCGGCGGATGCGGCGATCGCGGACGCCTTTGACGGAGCGGCTCTTAAGGTAAAAGACGGTGCCAAGGTTTATCTGACCGGCAGCGGCACCCTGAACCTGGACGCATCGTCCTGCAAGAACGGCATTAAGGTGGGCAACGAAGATGAGCCCAGTCTGGTGATCGACGGTGATCTTACCGTCAATATTACAGCTGCGAACGATGCCATCAACAGCGGCTACGATCTGACGATCCTCTCGGGGACTTTTCAAATCAGCGCCGGCGATGACGGCATCCATGCGGACCGGATCCTGACGCTGGGATCCGAAAACGGCGGGCCGGTCATCAATATTCAAAAGAGTTACGAAGGCCTGGAAGGCAGCGTCGTCAATCTCTTCGGCGGCAGCGGGACCATTTCTGCCAGCGATGACGCCGTCAACGCGGCCAACAGTGATGGGACGTACGTTTCGGAACTGGCTTTCTCGATCAATATCACCGGCGGCAATTGGACCATAAGCTGCAGCGGCGACGGGCTGGATTCCAACGGCAACGTCAATGTGACCGGCGGTTCCACGAGCATCCGCAGCGGGGCAGCCGGCGGCGAAGCCGGGATCGACTATGACGGCAGCTGCTATATCGCGGACGGCACGCTGACAAACTACAGCGGAGTCGCCGGCCCGGACGGGATGGGCGGCAGTGGCGCCAGACCGGGCTTCCACTAAGAAGAGGGGCGGCAAAAGACAGGGGACGGTTCTGTGTCTTCAAGACACAGAACCGTCCCCTGTCTTTTCATTTTGCCCACCTCCCGCTCCGTCCTTGCGTGAAAGGACGATTTTTGCTATATTGTAGGCAAATGATCCTGGAGGTATGCGGACTATGGAAAGAAAATACGACTTTACCACCATCATTTCCCGTGAGGGGAAGGACGCCCTGGCGGTGGAAGGCCCGGCGAAGGGCGCAGGACCGAAACCGCCGGAAGCGCCGTACGATTTTATCCCGATGTGGGTGGCGGACATGAACTTCCCGACGGCGCCGTCCATTGTCCGTGAGATCCGGGAACGGGCGGCACACCCGCTGTTCGGCTATTTCCTGCCTTCGGATGCCTATTACGAAGCCATTTTCAACTGGCAGAAACGTCATGGGGTCACGGGGCTGACCCGCGGCAATATCGGCTACCAGAACGGGGTGCTGGGGGGCGTCGCATCGCTGCTGCAGGTCTATACAAGGCCCGGCGAAAAGATCTTGATGCATTCCCCCGCGTATATCGGTTTTACGGAAGTTCTGAAAAATCTGGGCCGAAATGCCGAACTCTCACCTTTAAAAAAGGACGCGGACGGGATCTGGCGGATGGACTACGAAGACATGGAGCACCGCCTCAAAGAGAATCATATCCATTTCGTGATCCTGTCATCGCCGCATAACCCGACCGGCCGTGTCTGGACGAAGGAGGAGCTGACGCGGGCGATGGAGCTCTGCCGGAAATATGACTGTATCGTGGCCTCCGATGAGATCTGGTCCGACCTGGTCCTGGCCGGCCATACGCATGTGCCGACGCAGAGCGTAAGCGCGGACGCGAAAGAGCGGACGGTCGCCTTTTATTCGCCCAGCAAGGGCTTCAATCTGTCCGGGCTGTGGAGCAGCTATCATATCGTATACAATAAAACCATCCGCGACCGCCTGCGCGGGATGGGCGAGAGCAGCCACTACAATAATTTAAACGTCCTTTCCATGCATGCGACGGTCGGGGCGTACAGCGAAGAAGGGGCCGCCTGGCTGGCGGAGCTGCGGGAGGTCATAAAGGAAAATGTAGACTATGTCTGCCGCTTTGTGAAGGAAAAACTGCCGGGCGTAGGTGTGACACCGCCGGAGAGCACCTATCTGGTCTTCCTGGACTGCCGCGACTATGTGGAAGAAACCGGCCGCAGCATGGACGAGATCATAAACGCCTGCTGGCGTGTGGGCGTGGGTCTGCAGGACGGCCGTCCCTTCTTTGAACCCTGCGGCCTGCGCATGAATCTGGCCCTGCCGCTTTCCCGCATCCGGGAAGCCATGCGGCGCCTGAAAGAAGAGGTTTTTACCGTCGGATGAGCGTCGCCTGAGGATAGGGCGCGATCGTGAGACCGGCTTCCGGGCGGTGTCTTGACAGAAGGCCGCCGGCGGATTACAATGCAGAAAAAAGCGGGAGGGAAGCCTTGAACCGGGAAAATAAGAAGAAAAGCTTTGAAAAAGGATACTATAAAACGCACGCCTGCGACGAGACGTTTGTGTGCAAGTTCTGCGGACGGACGGTCGTACCGACGGGAGCCGGCAGCGATCACCGCAACCACTGCCCGAACTGTCTGTGCAGCCAGCATCTGGACAATGAACCGGGCGACCGGGAAGCCGACTGCGGCGGCATCATGGAGCCAATTGCCGTCTGGGTCAGGAAAAACGGAGAATGGGCGATCGTTCACCGCTGCCGGGTCTGCGGGGCCTTAAGCTCGAACCGCATCGCAGCGGACGATAACCCCATGAAACTCATGTCGCTGGCCATGAAGCCGCTTGCCAATCCCCCCTTCCCCCTTGAACGGATCGAGGAGATGACAAAGATGATGGGCGGTGACGGCGAACTGAAGTGGTAGATCCGCTTCAGCAACCCGGAAAAACAGGAAAAGACAGGAAAAGACAGGGGACGGTTCTGTGTCTTCAAGACACAGAACCGTCCCCTGTCTTTGGTCCCCCGCCTTCAAGACACAGAACCGTCCCCTGTCTTTTGGTTGGTCGGGAAGGATCAGCGGGCTTTCGCGATTCCCACGATCACTTCCACCATTTTTTCCATGGCGGGGACGGACACAAATTCGTGGATCCCGTGGAAGTTTTCTCCGCCGGTGGAGAGGTTCGGGCAGGGCAGACCCATGTAGGAAAGTCTGGCACCGTCTGTGCCGCCGCGGATCGGAACGGTAACGGGTTCCACACCGGCGGCCCGCATGGCGTCTTCGGCGCGGGTGATGACATGCATCACGGGCAGGATCTTTTCCTTCATGTTGTAGTAGCTGTCCGCCAGCTCGATCTTCACCGTGCCGGCGCCGTAGCGCTCGTTCATGAAGCTGGCGGTCCGGCGCAGCAGGAGCTTGCGGGCTTCGAATTTCTCGCGGTCGTGGTCGCGGATGATCATCTTAATGGTGGTCAGCGTCTCATTGCCGCTTATTTCTCCGGCGTGGAAGAAGCCTTCATAGCCTTCGGTATGGGCCGGCGTTTCCGCAGGCGGCAGGAGGGACAAAAACTCGGCGGCCAGAAGGACCGCGTTTTTCATCTTGTTTTTGGCACTGCCGGGATGGATATTGATGCCGTGGAAATTGATCCGGGCGCTGGCCGCGTTGAAGTTCTCATATTCGATCTCGCCCAGCGCGCCGCCGTCGACGGTGTAGGCAAAATCACAGCCGAAGCCTTCCACGTCAAAATGATCCGCCCCGCGGCCGATCTCCTCGTCCGGGGTAAAGCCGACGGCAAGCGGCCCGTGCGGGATCTCCGGGTGGACCAGCAGATACTCCATGGCCGAGATGATCTCTGCCACACCGGCTTTATCGTCTGCGCCGAGCAGGGTGGTGCCGTCCGTTACGATCAGCTCCTGGCCGATGTATTTTTCCAGGAAGGGGAAAACAGAGGCTTTGATGGAGACATCCGGATTTAAAACGATATCGCCGCCTTCGTATAAAACGCGGCGGGGCTTGATGTCCGCACCGGATACGGCGGGCGAAGTATCCATGTGGGAGATAAAGCCGATCGCCGGAAGCTTTTCACAGCCGGGTGTGGCCGGCAGGAAGCCGTACACATAGCCGGTCTCGTCCATGCGAACGCGTTCCAGCCCGAGGGTACGCAGCTCCTCAGCCAGATAGGCGCCCAGAAGCTTTTGTTTGGGGGTAGAAGGGGTGCTGGGACTTTCCTCGTCGGATGTGGTCTCAAAACTGACATATTTCAAAAAACGGTCGACAACGTTCATGGAGTCCTCCTTGTAGTACTTTTATACACTCAGTATATCGTGTTTTGGAGCGCAGCGCAAGAAGCTTTTCAGTTCCCGGAAGTTCCGGCAGAGCCATTGCTTTTATCAACTGTTGCGGTATAATACAATATCTGCGCAAAGCTTTTTTGGTTTTGGGCAGTTTAAGGCAGACTCTCAAGGAGGCATATTCCATGATCATAGGACAATTCGGAGAATCGTATCCGCCTGCCATCGACGGCGTGGGCGGTGTCATGTTAAATTATTGCCGGGAACTGAACCGTCGGGGTCACCGGAGCCTGTATATAGCCCCGGCCAACAAGATCGCCGAGCCACCGGCGGATGTGGAACTGCATCTGTACCGGAGCATGAAGCTGCCGTTTGTGGACTATCATGTCGGCGCCCCGCAGATCCAGCCGGATTTCCGCAAGGAGCTGTCCGAGATCCCCTTTGACCTGGTGCACGCCCATACGCCCTTTTTGGCAGGAGATATGGCAAAGCGAGTGGCGAAAGAAAAGCATATCCCGTTAATTGCGACCTTTCACAGTAAATATTACGATGATGCCTACCGCGCCACGCATTCCAAAATGGTCTCACGCTTTGTGGTGGAACGGATCATAGACTTTTATAACGAATGCGACGAGGTCTGGGCGGTCAATGAACGGACGGCCAGGGTGCTGCAGGAGTACGGCTACGAGGGCCCGATCGTGATCATGCAAAACGGAATCGATATCAACGAACAGCGGGAACTGGGCGATATCAGTGACCTTGCCTTACCGGAAGATACCCCGATCCTCCTCTTTGTAGGACAGCAGGACTACAAAAAAGGGACCCGTGAGCTGATCAAAGCCGCCGCACTGTTAAAAGAAGCGGGCCTGCGCTTTCGATTGTTAATGGTGGGAGAGGGACAGGACCGGCATGCGCTTACATGGCAGGCCGCCGAACTGGGCCTGGAGGACACGGTCCTGTTTACAGGCCGTATCACGGACCGGGCGCGGCTGATGGCTATTTATCACCGGGCCGATCTTTTCGTTTTCCCTTCACTGTATGACAATGCTCCGCTGGTGGTTCGTGAGGCAGCGCTTCAGGGAACACCGTCTCTCGTTGTGGCGGGCAGCTGCGCGGCGGAGGGGATCACGCACGGGGTCAACGGATATCTGTGCGAATGCACCGTTCAGGATATTGCGGAGCAGATCATCCGGGCGCTGCCGAGCGTGAAAAAAACCGGTGAAAAAGCCCGCCAGACGATCCCTATCACCTGGGAGCTGATCGGCGGGTATATAGAAGAGCGATATCGGAATCTGACGGAAAAGATAAAGGAAGAGAATTCTATTTGCTAAAAAAGAACTGACGGATCGGGTGAACAGTAACCGGCCCCGTCCCACTGATATTTTTGAAGGTCGACCCGAAGATTCACCACCTCAACACCATCCGCGCGAAGGCGGTCGCGCTGCTCATAGATCCCGCCGAAGGCAAAGGCCCCGCTCAGGTACCCCTGAGCATTGACGATCTTAAAGCAGGGGGTCCGGATGTCATCCGGGTTTTTATGCAGAACGTTGCCGACGGCGCGCGAAGCCCCGGGATGCCCAATCAGGCGGGCGATCTGACCATAGGTAGCGACCCGGCCGGGCGGGATCTGCCGTACGGCATCATAGACCAGAGCGGCAAAGTCAAACGAGAGGGACATATCCAAGGCTCCTTGTTAAACAATATCAGAAGATGAAAGTATTATAGCAAAACCTCAGG
>CADBSR010000120.1 GCA_902797385.1 uncultured Lachnospiraceae bacterium | reverse complement strand
GAGAACGTTGATGAGCTGATGTTCGGCTGCATCCTGACCGCTGCCCAGGGCCAGAACGTTGCCCGTCAGGTCGGCGTGAAGGCCGGTCTGCCTTACAGTGTTCCCGCCTATACCGTCGGCATGGTCTGCGGTTCCGGTATGAAGTCCGTGATCGAAGGCGCCCGCGCCATCCTGGCCGGCGATGCCAACATCGTTGTCTGCGGCGGTACCGAAAATATGAGCGCCGCTCCTTTCGCCTCCATGGATGCCCGCTGGGGCGCCCGCATGGGTGACAAGAAGTTAGTCGACACCATGATCAAAGACGGCCTGTGGGATGCGTTCAACAACTACCACATGGGCACCACCGCCGAGAACATCTGCGACGTCTGGGGCATCACCCGCGAAGAACTGGATGAGTTCGGCCTGGCTTCCCAGCAGAAGACCGAAGCTGCCCAGAACAGCGGCCGTTTCGACGATGAAATCGTTCCCGTCCCTGTAAAGGTCAAGAAGCAGATCGTTGAATTCAAGCGCGACGAGTTCCCTCGTGCCGGCACAACCATGGAAGCTCTTGCGAAGCTGCGCGGTGCTTTCCCGGCCGGTCCCGAAGGCGTAGAGGACGAAATCGTTCATACCTTTGAACCCACCGAGATCCATGAAGCCGATACCCGCAAGCACGTACAGCGCGTGACCGCCGGCCAGGCCTCCGGTATCAACGACGGCGCTGCCGCTATCGTTCTTGCCTCCGGTGAAGCGGTTGAGAAGTTTGGTTTAAAGCCTATGGCGAAGCTGATCGGCTGGGGCCAGGGCGGTGTCGATCCCAAGATCATGGGCGTAGGCCCGGTCGTTGCTTCCCGTCAGGCCATGAAGAAGGCCGGCATCGAGAGCACTGACGAATTCGATCTGATCGAAGCCAACGAAGCTTTCGCGGCTCAGTCCATCGCGGTTGCCCGTGAACTGCACTTCGATATGAACAAGGTCAACGTGAACGGCGGCGCTATCGCCATCGGTCACCCCGTCGGAGCTTCCGGCGCCCGCATCATCGTCACCCTGCTGTACGAAATGATGAAGCGCCCCGAAGCCAAGAAGGGTCTTGCCACTCTTTGCATCGGCGGCGGCCAGGGTGTTGCCACCGTATTCGAGAAGTGCTGATCGTATTCATAAACGGAAAGGGAAGGCCAAAAGCCTTCCCTTTTTTCATGCCCTCCCTATTTGAAATAGGCTATGGTCGTCTTTTTCTATGCCTCCAAAGAACGGCGGCAGCCCCGATCAGGAGGAAGAGGATGAGGAGCGAAAGCAGAAGGATCCTCGATAAAGTCTGGTTCAGAAGGAAAGCGTTGCGATATATTCCGTATTTGCCGGCGGTACAAGCCCCGGATCCTGCAGAAGCAGCGTCGCCTTCTTTCCTTTTTCCTCCATGCCGCAGACGTAATGACAAAGTGCGATCCCCAGATCGATCTTCTGCATATCCCATCCATCCGCGCCGACATAGCCTTTGTCGTGCTTTTCATAGAAATGGACAAGGCTGCCGTCAATGACCAGGCGCCAGGGCTGCTTGTTGACGGCAGAGGGGGCCAGGCGGACCATCTCCAGCGCATCAGCCAGATCCCCGGCCGATGCCTTGCTTAAGGGCGTTTCAAAACCGCCGGCAAAGAAGAGCGATTCAAACGGCAGACGCGTATCGGCTTTGATGGCCTTGCGCATCATGGTTTCCCGAAGAGACATTTTTTTGGCCGGAACTCCGAGCGGGCTCACGCAGGGCATGACCTCCCCCTCCTTCAGACCGATCGCGCGCTCAAAGGCGCTGCGGTTCATGGTCCCGCCGATCCATGTCGTCCCGAAGCCCTTGCTTTGTGCATACAGAACGACCTTTTCAAAAGCAAAGCCGAAGGCTTCTTCCGCATGCGGTACGCGGTCCATCCGGCCGGCGATATAGGTGTCCGCCCCTGTAATGACCGGGCTGGAAAGACGGTCGGCTTTGGCACTCAGGATCTGCCAGTGTATGGCCAGACCGTAAGGATTCTCTGCCTTTTGCGCGTACTGCAGGATCTCTTCCTGCACGGCTTGCGGCAGTCCGGCACCATCGAAGCTGCGGACGCTCCGGCGGGAGCGCACGATCTCCATGGTATTCATAAGACGATACCTCCTGTCTTATCATTTTCCGGTAAAAATTATATAATAAGACAACCATCTTTACAAGAAAAAATGAATCGTGTATAGTTCTTGTGAATCCGGTAAAGGAGCAGATGTTCATGCGTGAAAACAAAGACAGTTTTGATATACAGGCCTATATGACAGCCGGGGTGGAACGCATCGTAAAGGAAGCGCTGCAGGCGACCTTTAGGAACCCGAAGGAAAGTCTTTTTATGGTCAAATTTGCCGCGGCCAGCCGGGCGGCTTCGCGCCGTCGTCTTGAAGCAGAGGATGCCGGGGAGCATGTGCCGCCTTTCCTGATCGCCAGTATCACCAGTGAATGCAATCTGCACTGTGCCGGCTGCTATTCACGCTGCAACCATGCCACCGTGGACGAAGCTCCCGTGGAACAGCTGAGTGCCGAAGAGTGGGCCCGGATCTTTACAGAGGCCGATGAGATGGGGATCAGCTTCATCCTGCTGGCCGGCGGGGAACCGCTGCTGCGGCGGGATATCCTGGAAGCGGCCGGAAGGCATTCGAATATCCTCTTCCCGATCTTTACCAACGGAACGTTTATTGACCGGAAGTATTTTGAGCTGTTTGATCAGAAACGCAACCTGCTGCCTGTCATGAGCATTGAGGGCGAAAGAGAGATCACCGATGCCAGACGCGGCAAGGGTGTCTACGACCGCCTGATCAAAAACATGGATGAATTCCAGGAGCGGGGCCTGATCTTCGGCGCATCGGTCACGGTCACGACCGAAAACATCCGGGAAGTCAGCTCGCAGGACTTCCTGAAAAAGCTTTCCGATCGGGGCTGCAAAGTGGTCATTTTTGTGGAATTCGTCCCGGTCACCGAAGAGAGCAGCGAACTGGCCCCCGGCGATGCCGAGCGGGAATCCCTGCGGCAGGAGATCGCGCGTCTGCGCGAGGAACATCCGGAGATGGTCTACATTTCCTTCCCCGGGGATGAAAAAAGTTCCGGCGGTTGCGTAGCGGCAGGCCGCGGCTTCTTCCATATCAATTCCCATGGCGGGGCGGAACCCTGTCCTTTCTCCCCGTATTCGGATGTCAATATTAAAAACACCTCCCTGAAGGAGGCGATGCATTCTCCGCTCTTTACGGCCTTAAGAAGCGGCGAGATCCTGATGGAAGATCATGCCGGCGGTTGTGTATTGTATGAAAGGAGAGAACAGGTCGAGGCACTCTTAGCCGGAAAATGACAGGCGGATCCTCAGGCCTTCACCCCGATCGTTTTTAACGCCGGTTTTAAGGCGTGATAGAGGATGGGGGCGGCAATGACGGCAAAGAGGGCGTTGATGAGGGACGGAATGAGCTTGCTGGTCATGGTGATGCCGACGGCCTCCATGGGGAAGCCATAAACAAAGCGCTGATAGACAAACGTTTTAAGCATATAAAGGAAGACATACGTCAGAGCACCGGTGATGGCTGAAAAGACAGTGCGGTGAAGGTTCAGACGGCTGTCTTCTTTTTTCGGCATCAGGACGGCACAGACGAAAGCCATGGCAAACTTGCTGACGAAGGTGATCAGGACGTTTATAATATCGTATCCGCCGGCGATCGCGTCATAGAGGGCGGAACCGAGCCCGGCTGCCAGACCGCCGGGGACCGGCCCCAGCAGCATGCCGGAAAGCAGGCAGAAGGCATTGGCAAAATGGACCTTGGATCCTAAAAACGGGATCCTGACAAGCGTGACAACATAGACCAGGGCGGCCATCACGCCGATAAAGCTGATCAGTTGGATATTCCATTCTTGACTTTTGCTGTTTTTCATAGCTCCCCTCCTGAATATACTGTCCTTGCCTTCTTCGGACATGTCTATCATAGCACATTTTGACCTTATATAAATGCTCAGAATATGATAATTTTATAAGACCAGATGGCGACCACATTTTATGATTGCAAAAAGAGAAAAACTATAGTATGATAGCTCCAAAGGAGGTGTCACGATGTACGTTTATGTATGGCTGGCGGTATTTGTTCTGAGTATCATTGTAGAAGCAGCCACAGCCGGACTCACATCCATATGGTTTGCCGGAGGTGCTTTTGTCGCTTTTTTGCTGGCACTTTTCGGAATAGGCCCGGTGTGGCAGGTAATCGCTTTTGTGGCTATTTCCCTGCTGCTGCTTGTCTTTACGCGCCCTCTGGCACGGAAATACGTGAATCGCCGTGCTGAAAAAACCAATGTTCTGGACAGTATCATCGGCCGGACGGCTGTCGTAACGGAGGAAATCAACAATATCCTTGCGACCGGAAAGGTCACCGTGGACGGAATGCCCTGGACGGCCCGCAGCGCCGTGGCGGAAGAGGTCATTCCTGTCGGAACGGAAGTGACCATTGTCAGTCTGACCGGCGTCAAATGTATCGTCAGAAAATAAGACCACATGTCATGATTTAGGAGGTTAAAACAAATGAAAAATCTGCTTGCTCTTGCCGAGGTCGGGGACCTGTTGGGCCCGATCGCCATTATTGTTCTGGTTGCGATCCTGCTGCTGATCATCATTTCCTGCATCAAGATCGTGCCGCAGGCGACAGCCTTCGTAGTCGAGCGTCTGGGCGCGTATATCGGGACCTGGGGCGTCGGCCTGCATTTCCTGACACCGTTCGTGGACAAGATCGCCCGCCGCGTCAACCTGAAGGAACAGGTCATTGACTTCAAGCCGCAGCCGGTTATCACCAAGGATAACGTCACCATGCAGATCGATACGGTCGTGTTCTTCCAGATCACGGACCCGAAGCTCTACGCCTACGGTGTTGAAAACCCGTTGATGGCCATTGAAAATCTGACGGCCACCACCCTTCGGAATATCATCGGTGAGCTGGAACTCGACCAGACCTTAACGTCCCGCGAGATCATCAATACCAAGATGCGCACCCAGCTGGACGTGGCCACCGACCCCTGGGGCATCAAGGTCAACCGTGTTGAGTTAAAGAATATCATCCCGCCGCGCGAGATCCAGGATTCCATGGAGAAGCAGATGAAGGCGGAGCGTGAACGCCGTGAGAAGATCCTGCAGGCAGAAGGTGAAAAGAAGTCCACCATTCTGGTTGCGGAAGGTAACAAGGAAAAGGCGATCCTGGATGCCCAGGCGGAGAAGGAAGCGGCGATCCTGCGGGCGGAAGCCAAGAAGGAAGCCATGGTCCGCGAGGCCGAAGGTCAGGCAACCGCGATCCTGAAGGTCCAGGAAGCGCAGGCGGAGAGTATCAGGCTGATCAAGGAAGCCGGCGCAGACAGCGCGGTCCTGCAGATCAAGTCTCTCGAAGCCTTCGCCAAGGCAGCGGACGGCAAGGCCACGAAGATCATTATCCCTTCGGAGATCCAGGGGCTGGCCGGCGCCTTAAGTGCGTTAAAGGAAACTGTAAAGGAATAAAATAGTCGTCCTCCAAGCAAAGCCGAAGGATCCCATCCCTTTCAAAGCGATGGGATTCTTCGTTGCTCTGCGAGGCAGAATCAACCCATACTTTATTGATATAAGGAAAAGCCCATGAAATACATTTTAGCCCTGGATCAGGGAACGACGTCAAGCCGTGCGATCCTTTTCAACAAGCATGGAGAGATCTGTGCGATGGCGCAGGAAGAATTTCCGCAGTTTTACCCGAAGCCCGGCTGGGTGGAGCATGATGCCCGCGATATCTGGCGCGGACAGCTGAAGGTTGCCAGACAGTGTATGGAGAAGCTGGGCATTACGGCGGAGGATGTGGCCGCGATCGGCGTCACGAATCAGCGTGAAACCACGGTGGTTTGGGATAAGGAAAGCGGACAGCCGGTATATCATGCAATCGTCTGGCAGTGCCGGCGGACGGCGCCCATGATCGACGCGATCGTGAAGGAAGGCTGGACCGCCAAGATCAAGGCCAAGACCGGTCTGATCCCGGATGCCTATTTCAGCGGCTCCAAGATCGCCTGGATCCTGAACAACGTGGAAGGCGCCCGGGAGAAGGCCGAGGAAGGCAAGCTCCTCTTCGGGACCATCGATACCTGGCTGATCTGGAACCTGACGGAGGGCAAGGCACATGTGACGGATGTGACCAACGCATCCCGTACCATGCTCTTCGATATTCACAAAAAGTGCTGGGATCCCGAGCTCCTGGAACTGTTTCATATCCCGGCGTCCATGCTGCCGGAGGTCAAACCTTCCAGCTGCGTTTACGGCACCACCGCCCCTTACTGGTTTGGCGGTGAGATCCCTGTGGCGGGGGCCGCAGGAGATCAGCAGGCAGCGCTGTTCGGTCAGTGCTGCTTTAACCCCGGTGAGGTCAAGAGCACGTACGGGACCGGCGGCTTTATGCTCATGAACACCGGCAAAAAAGCCGTGGCATCCCGGAGCGGTCTGCTCACGACCATTGCCGTCGGGATCGGAGATCAGGTCGAATATGCCCTGGAGGGCAGTGTCTTTGTCAGCGGCGCCGTGGTCCAGTGGCTGCGGGATGAATTGAGGATCCTGGATGCGAGCCCGGATTCGGAGTATTTTGCCACGAAAGTGGAGAATACCGGCGGGGTCTATATGGTCCCGGCGTTTACCGGTATCGGTGCTCCGTACTGGAACCAGTATTCCCGCGGCATGATCGTGGGCTTAACGCGCAGCACCACCAAGGCACAGCTGATCCGGGCCGCGCTGGAAGCGATTGCCTATCAGACGCAGGACGTCTGCGAAGCCATGGAGAAGGATTCGGGCATCGACCTAAAGAGTATCCAGGTTGACGGCGGTGCTTCAAAAAATAACTTCCTAATGCAGTTTCAAAGTGATATACTGGGGGCTGTCGTGGCACGCCCCAAATGTGTGGAAACGACAGCGTTGGGCGCTGCCTTCCTGGCCGGCCTGGCCGTTGGCTTCTGGAAGGACAAGGCAGAGATCAAGAGCTTCTGGAACGTGGATTCCCTGTTCCGCCCCATGATCACGGAAAAGGAGCGCAAGAAGATGCTGGATGGCTGGCATCTTGCCGTAGACTGTGCCCTTCGCTGGGGCGAAGCCATGAAGAAGGAACAAGAGTAATCAGAAAAGAGGATCGATATGGAAACCAGACCTTATGTTGCTTGGGATGTCATGAACAATTTCATGATCGACGTTTTTAAATGCTACGGCGTACCGGAAGAGGACGCGAAGATCTGCGCGGATGTGCTGCTGGAATCAGACCGCCGTGGGATCGAAAGCCATGGCTGCAACCGTTTTAAGCCCATCTATCTGGACCGCATTGCCAACGGAACCCTGCTCCCTGTCACGAAGATCGATATCGTCAAAGAGACACCGACCACTGTCGTGATGGATGCCAATGACGGCATGGGCATGGTCGCCAGTTATCATATGATGAACAAACTGATCGAAAAGGCGAAGATCTACGGTATGGCCGGCGGCGCCATTTACAATTCCACGCATTACGGTATTGCCGGGTACTGGACCACCATGGCGGAGAAGGCCGGTATGATCGGTATTTCCGGGACCAATGCCCGCCCGTCCGTGGCACCGACCTGGGGTGTTGAGCCCATGATGGGAACCAACCCCATGACCTTTACGATGCCGACCGATGAAGAATTCCCCTTCAACTTCGACTGTGCCACGTCCATTGTCCAGAACGGCAAGATCGAATTCTATGAGCGCAGCGGCAAGGAGACCCCGGCGGGCCTGGTCGTCACCAAAGACGGCGGCACCATGACCGATTCCGGCCAGATCTTAAAGGATATGCGTGCCGGCAAATGCGCCCTGCTTTCCATCGGCGGCATCGGCGAGGCAACCGGCGGATACAAGGGCTACGGCTTCACGACCATCGTGGAGATCCTGTCGGCAGCTCTGACCGGCGGTCCCTTCATGAAGGCCCTTTCCGGCAAGAATCCGGACGGTACGAACCGCATGTATCATCTGGGTCATTTCTTCTTTGTCATCAACCCCGAGTTCTTCATGGGCCTGGATACCTTCAAGAAGACGGCCGGCGATATCTGCCGCGGTCTGCGCGCGTCCGAGAAGGCGCCGGGTGCCGAACGCATCTACACCGCCGGCGAGAAGGAATGGCTGGCCTGGCAGGATCGTAAGGACAAGGGCGTCCCGGTAGGAGAGTCCATCCAGAAGGAGCTGATCGCTCTTCGGGATAAGTTTGATCTGCCGTATCATTTCAACTTTGAAGACAAATAAAGCATATACAGGAGAACAGTCTATATGAACTATGCGGAAGAATCCCTGCGCCTGCACGGCGAATGGAAGGGGAAAATCGAAGTTGTTGCCACCGTCCCCGTAGAAACGAAGGATGACCTGTCTTTGGCATACACGCCCGGTGTCGCCCAGCCCTGCCTGGAGATCCAGAAGGATATCAACAAGAGCTATGAGCTGACCCGCCGTCACAACCTCTGCGCCGTGATCACCGACGGCAGTGCCGTGCTCGGCCTGGGCGATATAGGCCCGGAAGCCGGTATGCCGGTTATGGAAGGGAAGTGCGTCCTCTTTAAGGCCTTCGGCGGCGTCGATGCCTTCCCTCTTTGCGTAAAGACCAAGGACGTTGACGAATTCGTCAATACCGTATACCTGATCTCCGGCAGCTTCGGCGGCATCAATCTGGAAGATATCGCTGCCCCGCGCTGCTTCGAGATCGAGCGGAAGTTAAAGGAAAAGTGCGATATCCCGATCTTCCACGATGATCAGCACGGAACGGCGATCATTACGCTGGCCGGCCTGACCAACGCCCTGAAGGTCGTAGGCAAGAAGAAGGAAGATGTCAAGGTGGTGACCTCCGGCGCGGGTGCCGCGGCGATCTCCATCGTGAAGCTTCTGCTGTCGGCCGGTTTTAAGAATGTAACGATGTGCGACCGCAAGGGCGCCATCTACAAAGGCCGCGACGGCTTAAACTGGATCAAAGAGGAGATGGCTGAGGTCACGAATCTGGACCGCAAGGCCGGCTCTCTGGCCGATATGCTGGTCGGCGCCGATGTTTTCATTGGTGTTTCTGCCCCCGGCATGGTGACGACGGAGATGGTTAAGACCATGAACCGTGACGCCATCATCTTTGCCTGCGCCAATCCGACCCCGGAGATCTTCCCGGAGGATGCCAAAGCCGGCGGCGCCAAGGTCGTTTCCACGGGCCGCAGTGATTATCCGAACCAGATCAACAACGTTCTGGCTTTCCCGGGCGTGTTCCGCGGAACCTTCGATGTCCGTGCCAGTGATATCAATGAAGAAATGAAAATGGCGGCCGCCAAAGCGTTGGCGGATCTTGTAAGCGAAGAGGAGCTTTCAGCGGATTACATCATTCCGAAGGCTTTTGACAAGCGCGTCGGCCCGGCGGTTGCGGCAGCGGTTGCCGAAGCAGCCAGAAAGAGCGGCGTTGCCCGCATCTGAGCCAAACCGAAATGCCGGAAAGGCGGGCGGTAAATCCGCCTTTCCGGATTCTTTAAAACTTTTTTAAAAAGTTGTTGACAAACGGCTGGAAAACTACTATACTGCTCAAGGCAACGAGGCGTGGCTCAGCTTGGTAGAGCGCTGCGTTCGGGACGCAGAGGTCGCAGGTTCAAATCCTGTCGCCTCGATTTGCACTTTGGTCCGTTGGTCAAGCGGTTAAGACGCCGCCCTCTCACGGCGGAAACAGGGGTTCGATTCCCCTACGGACTGCGAGAAAGGAACAGCGGGAGCTGTTCCTTTTCTTAAACGGGATTGGTACTGAGAACCATCCCGATCACATATATGGCGTCGAAAGACGCAGGCAGCGGTATCGAAGTGGTCATAACGGGGCTGACTCGAAATGCGCGTTGGCTCTGGCCGTTTTCTCCGCTGAAAATCCTTGAT
>CADBSR010000119.1 GCA_902797385.1 uncultured Lachnospiraceae bacterium | reverse complement strand
TGGATGAAACAGGCCGTCCGGTTTGTGAGTACAGAGACCGGGAAGGCCAGATCCAGACGGGGGACTACGACGTCATCCCGATCCTGGAACGCTTTGTGGAGCAGCATCCGGACTTTTCCTACCACGGAGCCAAGGGCTGCATTGCCCTGACGGGCTATGAAGGGATTTTCGGCTACCATACGGCAGCCTACTATGCCAATCCTTCGGATCCGGCCTATAAACCCGTCTACGCTTCCTACAACGTGGAGCAGGAGAGAAAAGAGGCGCTGGCGCTTTGCAACCGCCTGAAAGAACTGGGCTGGGAGCTGGCCTGCCATACCTGGGGGCATATCAATATGGATACGGCGGATCTGTCCCGGATCCAGGCCGATATCCAGCGCTGGAAGGCGGAGGTCGGCAGCCTGACCGGAGAGACCGATATCCTGATCTTCACCTCGGGCAATGATATCGGCAACTGGCGGAATTATTCTTCCGCTGAGAATGAAAAATATGCGTATCTGAAGTCGCAGGGCTTCTGCTATTTCTGCCCGGTGGATTCCTACACCATCCCCTGGGTGCAGTTTAACGCCGAGGAAGGGTATCTGCGTCAGGGACGGGTCGGTCTGAGCGGCTATGCGCTGGCCTACCGGCAGGAAAAACTGTCCGTGTTTTTTGACGCGGCTTCCATCCTGGATCCGGCGCGCCCGCTGCCGGTTCCGGGGTACTGAAAACATTGAGAAAGGTGGCCAAGAAAACGATGACAAGTCGTTCGGCCCATGCTATAATATTCAAAAATGCGGATATCGTCCGGTGACTTACAGCCGGCGTTGACGGGACCGGAAGAAGGAGGTTGATATGAGGGGAAACGGAGGAAATTCTTACGGATGGCTGCTGCCGGTCGGTGTGATCATTGCAGCGATCTCGCTCCTGGGCAATTTTAAAGGACTGCTACTGACAGGCGGACTGGTCCTCGGCGGCCTTCTGATCATGGTAGCCGTGATCATGTTTATTGCGCTCAAAGTCAGCGGCGATGAAGCCAAGAATGCACCGGAGCAGGCTGCCATGTCTCCGGAGGATGCGGCGGTCTATCAGGCGGCCCGCAAGGATCTGACAGAGCTGCGGGTCTTAAACGCCCGCCTGAAGGAGAGCGATATCCGGGTCGCCAGCAATGAGATCTGCACCGTCATGGAAAAGATCCTGACAGCCCTCAAGGAGGATCCGTCCCGGATCTCTTCGGCGCAGATGTTCCTGCAGTATTACCTGCCCACCCAGAAAAATATCCTGACCAAGTATCATCAGATCGCCGCCAGCGGCGTCAATCACGATGAATTGAAAGAAAAGGTCATGAATCATCTGGCAGACATAAAAACAGCAACTGACAAGCAGCTGCTGAATGTATACGAAGATGATATCATGGATATTTCAGCGGAAATGGAACTGATGAGCACCTCGATCAAGCAGGACGGGCTGATGTGACTAACTTCTTTCTCCCCGCAGATTCAGCTCCATGAGCCATTTGATCTCGGAGGAAGAAAGCCCCTTGCTGAAAAGATAATACAGTTTTGCCAGCGCTGCCTCGGTGGTCATATCGCCGCCGTCGACAGCGCTGATTTCTTTTAAGGCGCTGCTGGCCGCGTAGCTGCCGAGATTGACCTTTCCCTCCGGACACTGGGAGCGGACCACAATGATGGTCCCGTGGTCGTGGGCTTTCTGAAGGATCGGAAGAAGGGCTGTCTGGGCACCGGGAATGTTGCCGGCTCCGAAGCTTTCCAGTACGACTCCCTTGAGAGATTCGGTCATGATGTTTTCAAACAGTTCAAAACGGATGCCCGGGAAGACTTTGATGACACCGAGCGGGATATTTTCGAAGAGCTGAAGACGGAAGGCTCCTTCCGGCGACGGTCTGGTCGGAACCCGCGTAAACTGGAAGTTGATCCCGGAATTGACCAGGGCAGGGAAGTTGGGAGAGATAAACGCCCGCATGCCGTCTGCGGAAAGCTTGGTCGAGCGGTTGCCGCGCAGAAGCTGTCCCCCGAAGTAAATGCAGACTTCATGGACCTTGTCCGAAGCAGCCAGGAGCATGGCCGAGATCAGATTGTCGCGGCCGTCGCTTCGCAGTTCATAGAGCGGGATCTGGGATCCGGTAAAGATGACGGGTTTCTCCAGGTTTTCCAGCATGAAAGAAAGAGCAGAGGCGGAGTAGGCCATGGTGTCCGTGCCGTGCAGAACAACAAAGCCGTCACAGGCAGCATAGCGGGACGCGATAGTACGGCCGAGCTTGTTCCAGTCCGTGACAGCCATATCACTGGAGTCCAGAAGCGGAGAGAAGACGATCGTTTCATAGTCCGGGAAATCCGGATGGGAAAACTCGGGCAGCCCCCGGAGAAGTTTCAGAAAGCCTTCCCCCGAAGGGACATACCCTTTTTCACTGTGTACCATGCCAATCGTGCCGCCGGTGTAGATCAGGCATATTTTTTTCTTCATACGCTGTCCTCTTTGCCCACATTTTGCGATAAATCAATTATACCGCACCTCCGGAAAAAAACAAGTCTTTGCAATTGCCGAAATTTCGTTTATAATACTGTTTTGAAAAACATAGTCCGAAAGGAGACACTTGTCCATGTCTACGCCTCATAATGCTGCCAACCCCGGTGATTTTGCCAAAACGGTCCTGATGCCAGGCGACCCTCTGCGCGCCAAATTCGTGGCCGAGACCTTCCTGACCGATCCCAAACTCGTCACGGCCGTCCGGAACTGCCTGGGTTATACCGGAACGTACAAAGGTGTCCCGGTTTCTGTCATGGCTTCCGGTATGGGCATGCCCAGTATCGGGATCTACTCGTATGAACTGTTCAGCCAGTACGGCGTGGAAAATATTATCCGGATCGGATCGGCAGGATCCTATACGGAGCGCCTGAATGTACTGGATGTCTGTCTGGCTGACTCCGCCTTCAGCGATTCCAGCTATGCCAGAAGACAGAACGGATGCCGGCGCCATGTGCTGCGTCCCAGCAAGACCATCAACGATATGGTAAAGAAAAAAGCCAAAGAGCTGAAGATCCCCTGCAAGATGGCCCGGGTCCACTCGAGTGATGTTTTCTACACGGATCCGTCCATGGAGTCCTGGCAGGAACTGCGTGACAGAACCGGCTCCGACTGCGTGGAAATGGAGAGCTTTGCCTTGTTCCACAATGCCAATGCCCTGGGAAAGAACGCGGCCTGTCTGTTAACGATCTCGGATTCCTTTGTGACCAAGAAGGAGATTTCCGCGGAAGAAAGACAGACTTCCTTTACCGATATGATGAAGCTGGCTCTGGAGACCGCCATCGCCCTGTAAATTACGGGACCGAGGAAGGGGATCACCGTCATGGGAAACGGTGATCCCCTTTTTGTGACAGTTATTCATATTTGCGCAGGAGGAGATCCGAATGATCTTCTTGCTTTTTGCACATTTTTGTGGCATGATTGCTCTGTTGAGGTGATACTATGCAAGACAGTCGGAAAGACTATTCAAAAGATATTTTTACGATTCCCAATATGCTGACCTTTCTCCGGATCCTGCTGATCCCTGTTTTCCTGTGGGTCTACCTGGGGCTGGATAACCAGTATCTGGCGTTAGGGGTGCTGGTGTTTTCCTTCTTTACCGATTTCCTGGACGGGTTTATTGCAAGAAAATACCACATGGTCAGTGATTTCGGCAGGGCGATGGATCCGGTGGCGGACAAGTTGAATCAGGCCTCGATCCTGGTCGGGCTCAGCTTTAAGTATCCTGTCATGTGGATCCCTTTCGCGATCATGTTTGTCAAGGAGATCTATCTGGGGATCCTGATGCTGATCGCCATCAAGCGCAGCGGTCATGTCTATCAGGCTGAATGGTACGGAAAGGTCACCACTTTCTGCATTTACTTTACCATGGCTCTGCATCTGATCTGGCCGGGCACGATCCCGAAGACCCTGTCGATGATCACCATGGGGATCATGCTCTTTTTCCAGATCCTGTCCTTTGTTCTGTATGCGATCCGCAACAATCACCTGATCCGTGAGTTCAGGAACACGACACGGGAAGAGGCGGACCGCCTGTACGAGCAGGATATGGCGGGGAAACAGTAAACCCTTTCACGGGCCTTTGCTCATGTCCGCCGCAGCTGACGCCTGACACGGTTCAGATGCCGCTCAAAATCGCCGCTGTGGAGCAATTCCGCGAGCAGATACTGATCCAATACCGGTACGGAACAGCTGTAAAAGCCGATCCGCTGCCGGTATTTTTGTATGAGAGCCTTCGGCAGAACCATATAGGCCGCCCGGACCGAGGGCGCGAGCGTGCGGGAGAAGGTATTAAGATAAATGACCCGGCCTTCCGTGGAAAGAGAGAAGAGCGTGTCTTCCGCCTTGGAAGAAAGCGTGAATTCGGAATCATAATCATCTTCAATGATATACGCATTGTGACTGGCAGCCCAGCGAACATACTCCGCCCGCTTGGAAGCGGAAGCGGTAACACCGCTCGGATAGCTGTTGTAAGGGGTGACGTGAAGGACGCCGGCCCGGGTCTTTTTGAGGGCCTGACTTCGGATCCCGTCGGGCCCCATTTCCAGCAGTTCACAGGCGGCCCCGCCCGCTTCGTAGATCTGCCGGATTTTTTGATAGGACGGATCTTCCAGGCCGAAGCATTTGTCGCGCCCGAAGAGCTGGACCAGAAGAGAATAGCAGTGCTCCGCACCGGAGGCGATCAGGATCTGCTCCGGCAGGACCCGTATACTGCGCGAGCGGGCCAGATAGGCCGCCAGGGCCAGCCGCAGGATCAGACAGCCGTCCGCCGGCGAGCGATCCAGAAGACGGTCGCCGTAAATACTTAAGACCCGCCGCACGGTGCGGGCATACAGTGGGAAGGAAAGCTTTTCCCGGGAGGAGGGTTCTGCGGGCGGCAGGACCAACGTGTCCTGCTCCTTCACCGTGAACACTTCGCTGCTGCGATACACCACGTAACAGCCGCTTCGTTCACGGGTCTCAATATATCCTTCATCGCTCAGGATCTGGAAGGCGTGCTCCACGGTGACGAGACTTAAGCCGTGGTCCAGGGCCAGCGTGCGTTCGGAGGGGAGCTTGCTGCCATAAGGATAAATGCCTTCGGTGATGGCATTCCGAAGCTCCCGGTAAAGAATCAGATAAGCGGGATCGGACATGGGGTTCCTCCTGTGTCAGGGATCGTCAACTGGTAGTATCGGATGACTCTTGATTGGACAAAACTATCATATCAGATAATGGAATCATTCACAAGCTTTTTGAAGAGGCCTTGACTTCCTTTCGGCCTGTCTTTATAATGGGATTCAAGAGTACATTTTTTTGTAAATTCCAGCACGGGAGCTTTCAGACAGAAGATGAAGATCGTGGTTTGTTTTAAGATCCTGCCGGATTATGAGGAGATATCCCCCGAGGAGTGGAGCCTTCCCGAGGAGCCGGACGTACGTTTTGTAAAGAAAAATTTCGGCTGTTTTGATGAGGCGGCGCTTGAAACCGGCCTGTGCCTGAAGGATTCCTGCCTTGCGGTCAGGGAGCCGGTGCAGATCACGGCAGTCAGTACGGATGAAGCCGCCGGCGCTGCCTCCCTGGGACTGCTCCGGAATCTGTATGCGGCCGGATATGACAAGGTCGTTTTGCTGCCGCCCACAGGACGCTGGGATCCGGCGGCAACGGCTTCGGCCCTGGCGAAATATCTGGCCAAAGAAAAGGCTGATCTGATCCTGTGTGGCGCCGTCAGCGGTCCGGGAGACAGCGGCGCGGTTCCGTTTTATCTGGGGCAGTCCTTGAAGCTGCCGGTGCTGACCGAGATCCGGGCGGCTTTTCGGGAAGCCGGAAGCGACAGGATCCTCGTTCGGCGACGCGCCGGTGATTTCAGTGAATTAAGGGCGCTTGGCGGGCCGGCCATCTGCACCGTGGGAGATGCGGAACAGGCGTTTTTACGGCTCTTTTCCATCCGGGCCAGATTGGAAGCCGGACGAAAGGAGATCGTCCGTGAGGATGGGCTTTGCACCGGGGCGGAGAGCCGGCGGGAAGAGGCCGTGATCCTGCGGCCGATCCCGCAGGAGGCATCCCACTGTGTTTTCCCGGAACTAAAGACAGTTCCTGAAAAAGCGGCCTGGCTGCAGAACGCACTGAGGGAGGCCGCAAGATGAGAAAAGTATTTTTGATCCTGGGCGGGATCGTTCCCGGTCAGGAAAAACCGGCTTTCCAAAAGACAGAAGCCATGCTGAGAGCGGCAGGGCCGGATACGGCGCTTTCCTGCCTTTGGCTGGACGGAGAGAGCGGCCTGCCCGACCTTAAGGCCTGGCTCGGCGGTAAAAAAGAAGCGGCGCTGTTTGTATACACGAAAGAAGCGGGACCGCGAACTTCTGAGATCCCGTATCCGCCTGTCAGGGCTTTTGTAGAAGAGGCGGGGCCGGAGGATCTGATCCTTTTTGCCGGCTCTTTCCATCTTTCGGAACTGGGCAGGCGGCTGGCAGCGGAGCGGAATCGCCCTGTTTTATCGGAAACGGAAGCTTTGGAAGAAGTGGATGGAAGGCTTTATGCGGTGCGCCGCGTCATGAGCACGCACCGGGAAGGGCATTTCCCGGCTGAAGGCGCCGTGGTTCTGACCGGCCGGGAAGCAAAGGAATGTGCCTATGAAGAAGCTGACCCGGACGCGGTCAAGGAAACACCTTTCACGGTTTTGGAAAAAGACGAGGAAGCATTTCCGCTGCTGAAAGCGGAGAAGCTCCCTCCCTGCGAGGATCTGGGACAGGCCGGGATCGTATTTCTGGCCGGAAAAGGCCTGGGCACGCGGGACAATATAGAACGTTTGAAGAAACTGGCTCAAAAGTGGGGCGCCTCTGTTGCCTGCACCCGGCCGGTGGCCCTAAGCGGCTGGATGGATCCCGGACGGATCGTCGGGATCTCGGGCTGGAGTCTGAATGCCCGCCTGTGCATTGCCTTTGGGGTCTCCGGTGCCGGACCGCTTATTCGCGGCTTAAGCGGAGTATCCCGTCTGATCGCTGTCAATACGGATCCGGCGGCTCCCATTTTCCGCTATGCGGATCAGGGAATCGTGGAAGACTGCACGGCCGTGCTGGAGGCATGGGAAGAAGCGGCGGATCAGGATCAAGGAGGAAGTCATGTCATATAGAGTATCAGAACTGGGAAAGGAACTCCTGCCGGAGGTGGAACGATTCTGTCAAAGGGAGGTTTCCCCTTTCAGTATGGCCTGGGACAAGGGAGAAGAGGAGCCCGAGGCCGCCCGTATGACGCTGCGGGCGCTGGGATATCAGACCCTCTCGATCCCGGCTGCCTTCGGGGGACCGGGTCTTGCCCCCCTGGATACGGCCGCTCTGTGGGAAATAATCGCCGAAGCCGATGCCGGCCTGGGGGTCATGCTGACCGCCAACGCGACTGCCTTTGCCGCCCTCCTTTACCGGGGAACGGGCGCGCAGATCCGCTTTGGGGCGCAGATCCTTCTGAAAGGAGGCCTGGGGGCGTTCAGCCTTACGGAAAGCGAAGCCGGGTCGGATGTGCGCCGCATTGCTGCCAAAGCACAGGTACAGGCAGACGGCAGCTTTGTATTAAACGGAACGAAATTGTTTGTGACGAACGGATCCTCCGCGTCGTTTTACTGTATTGCGGCCTGTATAGAAGGGCAGAGCGAACCCTCCCTGTTCGTTGTGGAACGGGGCACAAAGGGGCTTGTCACGGGACCGCAGGAGGCGAAGCTGGGCATCAGGAGCTGTGATACCTGCTCACTCAGCTTGGATCACTGTCACGTCGGATCCGGCGCGCTGCTGGGCGGATCGGAGGGCGCGGGAAAAGGCATGCAGGTCCTGAAACGGGCCTTAAATGAGGGACGTCTCTGGACCGCGGTCATGGCGGTCGGGGTAGGAGAGCGGGCGCTGGCGGAAGC
>CADBSR010000118.1 GCA_902797385.1 uncultured Lachnospiraceae bacterium | reverse complement strand
TTAAGGGACAGCCTGCCGGTCTTTGATCCGGTAAAAGCGGCCGGTGGAATCGGGATCCCGGCGTTAGTGCAAGAGGACGGAACCGTTTCCCTGGACTGGGAAGAGTATCTGGAGGCGCAGGGGCTGCCTGTGGTTTACAAAGAAAGCGGTCCCGCGTGCAGTCTGGACGGAAAAGGTTGTTAGAGGGCAGGAAAATGATTCGGAGACGCTATGTCTTCTACGGACAGGTGCAGGGTGTCGGGTTTCGCTACCGGGCAAGGCATGCAGCGGATCATTTCGCTTGTACCGGATGGGTCCGCAACGAGTATGACGGTTCCGTTACCATGGAAATCCAGGGCTCTGCCGATGCAATAGAACAGGTGCTCCTGTCCATTGAACGGGGGACCTATATTCGGATCGAGGATTATCGCTGTAAAGAAATCCCGGTGGCGGACCACGAGAGTGGTTTTCATTCAGTGCGATAGGATCGTTTCGGAGCAGACAGTCGGGGAGGGTCTGCCCTGCCCCCTGCAGTTTTTCCCTCTTCAACAATTTCGGCATCGCTTGACGGAGGATATTGGAAGGAATTATGTACCTGGAATCATTTACGCTTCCTCTGGAAAAGGAAGAAGATCTGATCATAGACCGCATGGCCAAAAACGGCAATACGACTCCGGACATGGTCTGGAAATACGGGTATATTGACAATCTCTACCCGTGCCGGATCTTTGGCGCGAAAAGGCTCAAAGAGATCTGGTTCCGGAAGGTCACGATCTTTTACGGCGGGAACGGCTCGGGGAAGAGCACCCTGCTGAATCTGATCGCCGCCAGGCTGGAGCTGAGGCGAATCGCGCCGTTTAATTCCAGCGAACTGTTCGATGCCTACGCGAAAGCCTGCCAGTATACCATGGACTTTGATGATGAAGGCTTTCGGTACAAGATCCCGGCCGGAAGCCGCATCATAACGAGTGATGACATATTTGACTATATGCTGGCCGTCCGGACGAACAATGCCGAGATAGAAGAAGAGATCGATCGCGGCAGAGCGGAATACAAGCGCCTGAAATACGGTGACACGGTCAAATTTAACGGCATGGAAGACTACGATGAGCTGCGCCTGCAGCTGCTGGCCCGGTCAAAGTCCTTAAGCCGGCGCCGCTTCCTGCAGCGCACGGCGGGCACGGAAGTCAAGCTTAACAGCAACGGCGAGACCGCGCTGGCGTATTTTGAGCAGCGGCTGCAAAACGACACCCTGTACTGCCTGGATGAGCCGGAAAACAGCATGTCGCCGGCCATGCAGCTGGAACTGCTAAAAATGCTTTCCGAGAAGGCCCGTTACTGCGGGTGTCAGTTCATCATAGCCACGCATTCGCCGTTCCTGCTGTCCATGGAAGGCGCCAGGATCTACGATCTCGACGCTTCTCCGGTGGAGATCCGGAACTGGTGGGAGCTGGAAAACACAAAGATCTATTACGATTTCTTTGCAAAACACAAGGATCTGTTTGAAAAAGAGTAGATAGGAAGCGGAAGGAAAAAAGGGGGCTGTGAAAAAAAGCCCCCTTTTTATGGCTTGTTTTGCTAATTACAGGCCGCCGTTTTTCGGGACCTATCCTCGTTTATGATTTTGCCGCAGCAGCTGAAGACGGGGGACGGCTCTGCTTTCTTTATCTTTATGCAAAATGGCCTCCACCAGCCGGCTGATGCCGACCATCAGCGCAGCCAGCGGCATATAGGTCAGCAGCATGATCCCGGTATAGACCGGGCGAAGCCCCTTCCCCGCGAGAAGTGCGGCCAGGCCTTCGTAAACAGGCACGCCGGAGCCGCTGTAGGTCTGCATATAGTCCGCGCCCAGATAATAATTGACAGGCGTGGAGACAAGGGCTAAAAGCAGCACCGGGATCATGGCCAGCCTGACATTTTCCCATTTCGGGCGTACATAGCCGCTCATCAAGAGGAACACGCCGGTAAAGAACATCGAAGCGTGAAAATACAGCGAGTAAAAGGCGCCGAACGTCCAGAACGGATAATAGTTCAGCCCGTTGCAGTAGATCACGCCGATTCCTCCGGACAGAAGGCCGATCGTTGTCAGAAAGGCGCCGGCACAGTCCCTGGCCCGGCCCTTGCCCCATGCTGCAAAGGGCAGCGTATAGATAAAAAGCGAACAGGTATAAAGAGGCAGCAGTCCGCCCCAGTTAAAGCCCTGGCCGGTCATGATATCATAGGAGCTTTCCCAGGTGATTTTAGCAAGCTCCAGGATCGCGGTCAGAACGAACTGCCATTTCAAGGCACGGGCTATGCGGGCATGGTCGGTTTTTCTGAGCTCCCAGGCCAGCACAAAGGACATGACGAAAACGAGTCCGATATAGACGATGTGCGGGGTGGAAAACAGATCGCTGCTGAAGCCGGTTATGTTGTGCTTATAATCAAAAAAATGATAATGCATTGTTTCTTCCTCACAGAATAATATCTGCCCCGTTCGGAGCAGACTCCGCCCATTATAGACCCTTTTCAGATTTTTGCAAGCCCCGGATCAGGCCGCAGCGGCCTGGGATTGTCTGGCTGAGCGTTCATTAAAAAGGCAGATAATGATTGCCGTCATCCGCCTTCAGGGCTATAATAATATCAAAAAGGGAGAGGAGAGCCGTCATGTACATCTGGATAGGAATCGATGTGGACGACCAGCTGGCGGATATCCGCGAGCGGGTCGGCGTGCTGGAAAAGGCGCTGAAAATCGCCAACTCGAATCTGACACTGCCGTTTCATATTTCCTTGAAGATATCCTTTCCGTTGGAGGGGAGAGCGGCGCAGGAGGCCATAGAGGCGGTGGAGCGTTATTATCGGACGCTGCCTTCCTTTGCCATTCCGGTGGCAGGCATCGAGTATCATGAATCCATCTGCTGGATCAGAATGCAGGAAAATAAAACCTTAAACCGTATCCACGATGAACTGAACCAAAGGCTGCTCGAGTGCTTCGGTGTAGGCCTGCATCCGTATGACGAAGATTATCTTTTCCATACAACGCTTTTCATGGATGACGACACAAAGAAGGTGTACGAGGCATATCAGGCGGTGAAAGATGAGCCGCTGCCGGCCGTTTTGTATCCTTCGGCATACCTGATCGGCACCTCCGAGAACGGGGCACTGGG
>CADBSR010000117.1 GCA_902797385.1 uncultured Lachnospiraceae bacterium | reverse complement strand
GAACGAAGCCGGGATGATGGTCAGCGGCTTCGCGGTGGAGGACGGACGCTATCTCTTTTACGAAAATTTCGGGATCGCCCGCCTGGTCCTGGACCTTCAGACGGGGGACGCGCTGCTTGCGCAGGACGATCAGTACTCGATGGCGCCCGGCGGCGGAAGACCGCTCCTGTACCGCCTGGATTTTGAAAAAAGCGAAGCGGGACCCGAGATCCTGGAAGTAAAGGACGGCGCGCTGCAGGCGATCGCCTTCACGCCGTCCGGCAGCCGCACGCTGCTGCAGCGCGTTTCCGTTTCCCCGAACGGCAGCCTGCTGTTCCAGCTTTCGGAACACTTCCCGGCTCAGGAGAAGGAGACCGTTTTCGTCTGGAGGACGGAGCCGTAAGCGCCAAACAGGCCGGAAGAGAATTCTCCCTTCCTCTTGTTTCTGATTTAAAAACGTAGTACAATCCTCTTCGGAAAAGCCCTGGCAAAGCCGCGCTGTTTCCAAAGAGATGATTGTACGGTGATGCCCTGAAAGCAGCCGTACAAGAAGGTAAGGAGATGGGTTATGGAACGCAAGAATGCATGGCTGTCTTATGACAAGAAACAGAAGAAGGAACTCATGACGCTGGCAGAAAACTACCGCGTCTTTATCAGCCGCGGCAAAACAGAGCGCGAATGTGTGGAGCTGGCAGTGGCCGAAGCTGAAAAAGCCGGCTATATCAGCCTGAAGGAAGCGAAAGCCTCCGGCAAGAAGCTGGTCCCCGGCGATAAGGTCTACGATACCATCATGGGCAAGAGCCTGGCGCTGTTCACCATCGGCACCGAGCCCTGGGAGAACGGCATGAATATTCTGGGCGCCCATATCGACTCTCCGCGTCTGGATATCAAGCAGAATCCGCTTTATGAAGATACCGATATCGTGTTAATGGGATACGCATTACTACGGCGGCATCAAGAAATATCAGTGGGTTGCCATCCCGCTCGCGCTGCACGGCGTTGTGGTCAAGAAGGACGGCACCGTCATCAAAGTCTGCATCGGCGAGAGCCCCAAGGATCCGGTCCTGAATATTACGGATCTGCTGCCGCATCTGGCTGCGAATCAGATGTCCAAGCCGGCCAGCAAGGTCGTGGAAGGCGAGGACTTAAACCTCATCATCGGCAGTGAGAAGGTCGCCGAGGAAAAGGCCGAAAAGGGCAAGGATCCGAAGGCTTCCGTCATGAAGAATATCAAGGCGATCCTGGAAAAGACCTACGGGATCGAGGAAGAAGACTTCCTCTCTGCCGAGCTGGAAGTGGTTCCGGCCGGTGAAGCCCGCGATTTGGGCCTGGACCGCAGCATGGTTCTGGGCTACGGTCAGGATGACCGCATCTGCGCCTACACCTCCCTGCAGGCCATGTTAAAGGTGGAAGCGCCGAAGCGCACCAGCTGCTGCCTGCTGGTGGACAAGGAAGAGATCGGCTCTGTAGGCGCCACGGGTATGCACAGCCGCTTCTTTGAAAATGCAGTGGCCGAGCTGATCGCTCTGACCGAAGATTACTGTGACTTAAAGCTGCGCCGGGCCCTGGCCAATTCCCGCATGCTTTCCTCTGACGTCAGCGCGGGCCACGATCCGAACTATCCCGGTGTGGACGAGAAGAAGAACGCGGCCTATATGGGACGCGGCCTGGTCTTCAATAAATTTACGGGCGCCCGTGGCAAGAGCGGCTGCAACGACGCCTCTGCGGAATATTTGGCCTACGTGCGCCGCGTGATGGATGAAGCTGGCGTCTATTGGCAGACGGCCGAGCTCGGCAAGGTCGACGAGGGCGGCGGCGGCACCATCGCCTACATCGCCGGCAACTACGGCATGAACGTGGTGGATGCGGGCATTTCCATCTTAAGCATGCACGCGCCGTGGGAGGTCTCCAGCAAGGCGGATATCTACGAAGCCACAAAGGGTTACGAGGCATTCTTAAGAGCCGAATAAAACGGCAACGCCATAAAGAGGGGGCGACAGGGAGGATCTTTGCCGCCCCCTGATCTGTATATACGACATGATAACTGTCCGGAGGAAGCAGCATGAGCAGAAAGAATGAGGGAAAGAACGCCAGACAGGCAAAGAGCAGCAAAGAAAAAATGTATATGATCTTTGTGGCGGTGGTCGCTGTCCTGGTTGTGGGACTGCTCCTTTTCATGCTGCTGCGCCAGGCCGGTGTGATCCCGTCCGGAAACGCCGGCGGTTCCTTCCGGGCAGATTCTGCCATCAGACTGAGCGTGAACAACGCCAATCACGCCTTTGTTCTGGAGAAAAAAGACGGAACCTGGCAGCTGGATGCGGATGCCACTTTCCCTGTGGATGCGGAAAAAACCGGAACCATCCTTCAGGCACTGGCCGGGATCAGCAGCCATCGCACGCTCCCTAAAAGCACCGATCCTGCCTCCTGCGGTCTGGAAAGCCCTGCCGCTTCGGTCAGCGTCAGCCTGCAAAACGGAAAAGAAAAAAGCTTCCTGATCGGAAGCTATGATGAAGCAGCCGGAGAAAGCTTCTACCGGACGGAGCCCGACGGGCGGATCCGGGCTTTTTCGGGAAACCTCGCCTATCTGACGACGCTCAGCGAGTACGATCTGATCACGGTCCCCCAGCTGCCGGCCATTTCCTCCCAGAACGTGACCGGGATCCGGATTGAAAATCATGCCCTTTCCGCGGTGACGGATCTGCGGTATTACCCTGATCTGCGGCCGGATATCGATTATTCCGGGACCTGCACCTGGTTCTCAGCCTTCCCGGACGGGCTGGAGCGGCCGGCCAATGAGGACAATCTGCCTTATCTTATGGCCGCCATTGAGAGCCTGCGCTATGAATACTGCATCGGCTGGAACGTTGCCGATGATGTCCTTTCGGCTTATGGCTTTGATGAGCCGGAGATGGAAGTGACGCTGCAGTGGAATGAGGGCGGTACAAGGCGCCTGGAGCTGATCATTTCAGGCTCTTCCCAGGGCAGTGCCTACTATTTTGTCCGGGAAAAGGACAGCCGGAATATCTGCCTGCTGCCGGGCTCGGTCGGCATGTTCCTGGAGTCCGCGACGCCGGACAGCCTGACCAGCAAGAACCCGGGCTATGTGGGACTGGACCGCATCCGTGCCTTTGAGGCCGTGCTGGAAGGCAAAAAAATAACAGGAGAGATCCTGCGGGAGAACGGTCAGACCTTATACCGTATCAATGGGACGGAGATTTCCCAGTACGATTTCACCATGCTGTATGTGAATTTCTTTAATCTGTACGGAAAAACGATCCTGCCCGAGGCACCGGCGGAAATCGGGAAAACAGTCTTTTCCCTGACGATGGACCTGGTCGGAGGGGACGGCCCGCAGCAGCTCGTTTATACGATCTCGGAATATGATGCAGATACGCTTCTGTTTGCCGCAGGCGGCAGGGCCTGGATGACCATGGAGCGGAGCCAGCTGGAGACTCTGCAGAGGACGCTGGCAGAGCATTTGACAGATAGCTGATTTTAATCCAAACTTACACTGAGGAGGTTCTGATGAAAGTAGAAAGAACCGTTGTGTTATGCCTGCTGCTATGTTCGATTTGCCTCTTTTCGGCTTGTGGCGGGGCTGTGAAAGAAGTACCGCGAGACTCTGCGACAGTTCCGGCAGCAAATTCCAGTAACCTGACATTCTATGACGATGTGAAAACCTTTTGCGAGGCAGAACAGAAAGCTGGTCTGGAAGAAGAAAGCTTCTTCGTTCCACCCCTGCCGGCAGAAGAGTACCGACTGCTTCATGTCTCAAAACGGGACGGTGTCTACATCGCGCTGAGCTATGAAGTGAAGGATCCTTCCAGGGTCAAATCGAATCTTGTTGGGTATGATAAGGAACGCTGCGGAACGCTTATTTGCCAGACATACCTTTTTGAAGACGGGAACGCGACGCTGGAGAGTTTCCTTCGAAACGGTCACCGGGAGGTGTCCGTGGACGGAAAAACCTATTATCTCTGGGAGGAACATGCCGGAGGCAGGTCTGAGGCAGATTTGATAGGATATGAGATCGTGTTTTTAAGAAAGGGACGGCTGGTTTTCATGCACCTGCCGGCGATCGATTCTTTCGAAAATATGATGCGGTATGCGGATCCGGAAGAAGTGAGTGTAGGCAGAAGCGAAAGCTAATCCAGGGGAAGATAGCCGATGACTGCGTCCGTGGAGGAAGAGCAGACCATCTGGACATATTCGAAGCCGGACGCATTGCCGATCAGAAAGACCCAGAAGCGCTCGCCGTGTTCTGTAAAATAGCGGCCGGGATCCTGAGCGTCCAGCAGCACGACGGCAGACTTTTCCGCTTCCTTAAGATATCGAACGGAAACGGTATTGGTATTGATGACTTTGTCCGGAAAGAGCTCCGGGATCAGGTCGACGCAGGCCGAATAAGCCGGCTGATAGACCTCATCCAGTCCTTTTCCAGGCCCCTGACAGCCGGGCAGGAGCAGGAGGCAGGGGAGAAGCAAAAGCAGGGAAAAGAAAAAAGGAGAGAGACGCTTCATCGTTTCTCCTCCTTTTTTTCTTTGCCGGAGCGAAGGATCTTCACCATCTGAAACAGGCAGTAGCCACCGATGCCCAGACATAAGAGCGCGGAAAAAACGTAGGCATCACTGCCGTTTTTCAGGGTGGAAATGATCCAGATGATTCCGGCAATGATCATAATGCCGCCGGCGATCCCGTAGCCCAGGGGACTGTCGGAGGTGCCGTTTTTGGACAGATCATTCAGATATGACTTCTTCGATTTGTCTGTCTTCGAATCGTTCTTTTCCTGCTTTGCCATGGTAATATCCTCTCAGAGAAGTCGCCCCTGCCCAACAGGGCAGAGGCATCTTGCCCTCCCCCGGACGCGGGGGAGGGTGGTCCGAAGGACCGGGTGAGGGCGGCTGGTCCACCCTCTCTTAGGCTTCCATCTCCGGATTGATGACGACCTTGATGGAACCGTCCTTCTTGTGTTCAAAGATATCGACCGCTTCTTCGTAGCGCTCAAGCGGGAAGCGGTGCGTGATCAGGGCTTCGCCGTTGATCTGGCTTGTTGCGAAGAAGTGCAGGACCTTGTCGGAAACGTTCGGGTTGGCCTTGGAGCCCACGATCCGGATCTCGTTGAAGTTGACGGTGTTGGCCGGAATCATGACGTCGCCGGCATGGTAGGTGGCGATGATGGCGATGGAACCGGTCTTGCGGACCATCTGGCAGGCCTTGTAGGGCGAGTCAGCCGCACCGGAGCATTCCATGACTTCGTCGGCGCCGACGCCGTTCGTTAACTCCAGAACGCGCTGGACCGGGTCTTCCTTCATGAAGTCGATGCAGATATCCGCGCCGAGCTCTTTTGCCTTGTCCAGCTTGTTGCCGCGGCCGATCATGATCACGCGGCCGGCCCCTAAGGCCTTGCATTCCTGCATGGCGCACAGACCGATGGCGCCGGGCCCGAAGACAACGGTGGTGCCGCCGGGAGTCACGCCGGCCAGCTCTACGCCGTGCATGGCAACGCCGGCGCAGTCGCACATGGAAGCCACGTCATAGCTGACGCCTTCGGGGATGCGGTGCAGGGCACTGGTCTTGTAGACGTTGTATTCGGCATTGGCACCCTGCCAGTAGAAACCGTAATGACGGTGGCCTAAGTCCAGACCGCCGTCGTGGCCGTCATGACCGTAGTTTAAGCAGACGGTGTAATGTCCGCGCTTGCAGTTTTCGCATTTGCCGCAGCCGACGTGCGCTTCGCCGGCGACGCGGTCGCCGACCTGAAAGTCTTCGACGCCTTCGCCGAGGGCTACGATCTGGCCGGCCCATTCATGCCCCATGATAAAAGGATAGTAAGGGGGCCAGTTGGCAAACTGATAACCGCCGTGGATCATCTTGGGATCGGATCCGCAGATGGCGACGGATTTGATTTTGCACAGTACCTCACCGGGACCGGGCTTCGGGACCGGGACGCGGGCCAGAGCCAGCTTGTCATAGGCAACCAAGGTCATGGCTTTCATGGTTTCGGGAATCTCAAAATGCATGTTTTCTTCCTCCGTTTCATTTGGCATGATACAGGTTTTTTTGGAAAGCGATCCGGAAGACCGGATGGCTGTTTTACTTACAAAAGACCGCGCTCCGTCATGAATTTCCGGGCGTAGATGATGAAATCGTTGCGGTTTTTGGCCAGGGTGTCCATATCCTTGACGCTCCAGTCATAGATCCCTTTGCCGCTTTCATACCCGATCTCACCCTTATCCACATGCTCCGCAAAAACGGGGCTGGGATCCTGGCGGGCGGTGATCTCCGGCAGCACGGTGCGCTGGACGCTCTGGCACAGATCCAGACGGGCGGCATCGATATGCTCCAACGGTCCCCAGACCGGGAAACGGATGCCCATGCCCATCTTGACGGCGGTATCTACGTCTTCCGGGTCCGCCAGGCCGATCTCAACGATATTCACGGCTTCGCGGATGACGGCCTGCAGGATCCGGTTGGCCAGCTGCCCCGGCTTGTCCTGCTTGACCAGAACGGCGGCCTTGCCCCAGCGGTTCAGTTCCGCCTTGACGGCTTTCGCCACTTCGATATCCGTGCGGTCGCCCACCACGACTTCCACCAGCGGGACCAGATGGCCCGGGAACCAGAAATGGGTGGTCACGGTCCGCTCGAGGTGCTTTTCGCACTTTTCGCTGATATCCGTGATGCGAAGCCCGGAGGTGTTGGAGCAGAGCGGGACTTCGGCCGGGAAGATCTCATCCAGTGCCTTGAACATGTCCTGCTTTAAGGGCAGGTTTTCGTAAATGGCTTCAATGACCAGGCAGGCGCTGTCCGTAAAGGCGGCGGCATCGGTGCCGGCCGCAAGCAGGGCCTTGGCTTTTTCTCCCTGTTCCGGGGTATACAGAGCGGCTTCCACTAATTCATCGATATTGGCCGCCGCGTTCTTTTTGGCGAGAGCCGCCTTTTCTTCGCTGCGGGCAATGATCACGGCCGGATGACCGGCCAGAGCGGCGCAGCAGGCGATGCCGGCCCCCATCTTTCCGCCGCCGATAATGACAACCGTATCTCTCATAGACTGTTTCCTCCTTACGATGCGAAACGTGCCTTAACGTACTTCCCGGATGCACACGGGGCTCGGGGCGGGCAGGTCATAGACCAGCTGCAGGGCGCCGCTTTCCGGATCAATGGCAAAAACCGTGATATTGTCGCTGTCCTGCAGTCCGCAGATCAAATAGCGCCCGCCGGACTCGATGCAGAAATTGCGGGGCGTGCGTCCGCCGCAGGGAATATTGGCGATTTCCGTCAGCCGTCCGTTTTCCGGATCGATCCGATAGGCAGTGAGACTGTTGTGTCCGCGGTTGGAGCCGTACAGGAAACGGCCGTCCGGCGTAATATGCAGATCCGCGCAGATATTGCCGCTCGCCTTTTTGGCTTCTTCCGGAATGGTGTCCACGGTCTGCTCCAGGCTCAGCTGTCCGCTCGCCGCATCGAAATGGAAGAGGGAGATGCTGGAGGCGATCTCATTGATCAGATAGAAGAACCTGCCGTTCGGATGGAACTCGCCGTAGCGGGGACCGGAGCCGCCGAAAAGTTTTACAAAAGGAGCATCGGCAGCCGGCAGTTTGCCGTTTTCAAAGTCGGTCCGGTATGCCATCAAACGGTCCGTGCCCAGATCCGGAACAAAGGCAAAGCGCTGATCCGGTGAGAAGGTCAGGGAGTGGGCGTGCGGCCCTTTCTGCCTGGCGGTAACGGGACCGGAGCCTTCGTACTGATGGAAGTCGGACATTTCGCCCAGAGAGCCGTCGCTCCGGATGGGGTACACACTGACGCTGCCGCTCATAAAGTTGGAAACATACACATGAGTCTGGGCGGCGTTCACGATCACATGGCAGGGGTCGGTGCCGCCGGTGGGGCGGGCATTTAAGAAGGTGAGGGACCCGTCGGCTTCTACGCGGTAGGCGGAAACACCGCCGCCGGCTTTGCCCTCCCAGGTCTTTAACTCGTTTACGGCGTACAGAAAACGCTGATCCGGGCTCAGGCACACGAAGGACGGATTTAAGGAAGGCGCAGGCTCCCCTTCAAACGAAAGGGCACCGGTCTGCGGATCCAGCAGGAGACGGTAGATGCCTTTTCCCTTCCCCTGAAACAGTTCCCCGGTCCCGAAGAGGATCGGTTCGGTATAGGTCCCCAGGTAAAAACGGATTTTGCTCATAAGGCAGTTTTATTCGATGACATAGTCGAAGGATGTTTTGGCGCAGGTGACGGTATTGAGCCAGGCGCGGGTCTTTAAATGCTCCGGATTGTTGATATAGATCTGCAGCTCTTCGTCATTTTCAAAGACGGAGTCGATGCAGAGCTCGTATTCGCCGGCATAGCTTAAGGCAACGCGGGCTTCCTTGATCTCGGGAATGATGGTCTTCAGATATTCGGTACGTCTGGAGAATTCGGCCAGGACGGCTTTCTTGTCCAGTTCGGGATTGATTTTCCAAAGAACGATATGCTTGATCACGCTTGTTACCTCCTGATACATGAAAGGTGTCTGTGGATTGCCGAAGAAAAACGGCGGAAGACAGGCCCTTTAATCTGTCTACTTTATATCATTCGAAGCTGATAAATGTCAATCCGGGAAAAGCAACAGAAAAGAGGCAGGATGGTTTTTCTTATTCTTCTTTTCTTTTTTTTATTTCTCTTTTTTTTATCAAACTTTACGGGCTTGTTTTTTTTGGGGCGATATGGTACGTTCTGTAATCATAGCCTCACCGCGGAAAAAGGTGAGGAGATCATCTCAGAGGGAGGAATCATTCCATGAAGAAGAAAATCGTTGCTCTCCTGCTTGCTGCAACCATGGTGCTCGGCCTGGCAGCCTGCGGAAACAACAGCAATTCCGGCAGCACGACGGAAGCTTCCGGAGAAAAGACCTACAACATCGGCATCCTGATCTTCAACTATGCCAACGACTACATCAACTATGTCCGTCAGGGCATTGAGAAGGAAGCGAATGCGCTGGGCGTTAAGTTCCAGTCCTCCGATGCGGCCAACAATCAGCCGACTCAGACCGAACAGGTCGACACCGTGCTGGCCAAGGGCGTAGACGGTCTTTGCGTAGCTCTGGTGGAATCCACCGCCGCGAGCACCATCATTGAGAAGGTTCAGCCGAAGAACACCCCCGTGGTATTCGTGAACAAGCAGCCTTCCCCTGAAATCCTGAACACCTACGACAAGTGCTGGTTCGTCGGCTGCGCTACCAAGATGCCCGGCGTACAGCAGATGGAAATGATCCTGGATGACTTCCAGAGCGGCGCTCTGCCGGATAAGAACGGCGACGGTATTCTGCAGTACGTCATCATCAAGGGTGAAAACGGTCACGAGAACTCCGAACAGCGTCTGGTCGGTTACTCCGAGGTCTTAAAGGCCCGTGGTCTGGCTGACAGCTATGACAAGTATCCCGGCTTCCTGGATCTGCAGGTTGGTCTGTGGTCCACCCAGAACGGCAAGGATCTGATGGATGCCTGGGTATCCAAGTACGGCGATCAGATCGAAGTCGTTATCTCTCAGAACGATGCTATGGCCTTCGGCGCCATCGAGTCCATCAAGGCTTCCAGCTACAAGATCGGTATCTACGGCATCAACGCTCTGGAGCAGGCTCTGGAAAAGATCGAAGCCGGTGAGATGACCGGTACCGTCATGACCGACATGATCAAGGAAGGCAAGATCACCATGGATGTCCTGTACAACGCCTTAAAGGGTGAGACCGATATCACCAAGGGTATCGATGCCACCTACGAAAAGGAAAACAAGTGCTTCCGTGTTGACACGGTTCCGATCCGTCTGAGCAACATCAACGACGCCTGGTATATGTACCGCTAAGCCGGCAGACAGGCATCAACTGAACAAACACAAATCTTTCGGGCGGAGGGCTCACCTCCGCCCGTCTTAAAAAGAAAGAACGGTGACAAAATGGCAGATGAAGAGAAGAAGGAGCAGCCGTATCTGCTCGAGATGCTGAATATCACCAAAGAGTTCCCGGGCGTGAAGGCATTGGACGGCGTAAAGCTTCAGGTCGCACCGGGATCTGTTCATGCTCTGATGGGTGAAAACGGAGCCGGAAAATCCACCCTGATGAAGTGTCTGTTCGGCATTTACTGCAAGGACGCGGGCCAGATCCTCTACCAGGGCAAGGAAGTCAATTTCCAGAACCCCAAGGAGGCGCTGGATGCCGGGATCTCCATGGTGCATCAGGAACTGAACCAGGTGCTGGAGCGCAGCGTCATGGAAAATATTTTCCTGGGACGCTTCCCTACGAAATTCGGTATCATTGACGACAAGGCCATGTATACCCGGTCCAAAGAGATCTTTGACGATCTGGGTATCAACGTGGATCCGAAAAGAAAGATCGGTGATCTGTCCGTTTCCCAGCGGCAGATGATCGAGATCGCCAAGGCGGTCTCCTATGATTCCAAAATATTGATATTTGATGAGCCTACGTCTTCCCTGTCCGAAAAGGAAGTCGAGGATCTTTTTGTTATTATAAACAAGCTCCGTGAACGCGGCCTCGGCATGGTGTACATCTCCCACAAGATGGACGAGATCTTCCGGATCTCGGATGATATCACCATTATGCGGGACGGAAAATGGGTCTTTACCGGGAAGGCCAAAGACATGAACATGGATCAGATCATTTCCCTGATGGTCGGCCGTCCCATGACAAACCGCTTCCCGGAAAAAACACACAAACCGACCGGGGAAGTGGTGTTAAAGGTCGAGAACTTGAGCGGTGAGTATCAGCCGACCGTCATCGACGCCTCCTTTGAACTGCGAGCCGGCGAGATCCTGGGGATCTCCGGACTGGTCGGGGCGCGCCGGACAGAACTGGTGGAAACGATCTTCGGTCTGCGCAAGCGCAAATCCGGGCGGATCTTCTACAAGGGGAAGGAACTGACCATCAACAAACCGCTGCAGGCCATCAAAAATGATTTCGCCCTGCTGACGGAAGAGCGCCGGGCCAACGGGATCTTCGCGGACCTTTCGGTGGTGTTCAATTCCACCATCGCTCACCTGGATGCCTACTCCAAATTCGGGGTGCTGAACGAAGCCAAGATGAAAAAGGACACGCAGTGGGTCATCGATTCCATGGCGGTCAAGACCCCTTCCCAGCGTCAGCAGATCGGGAACCTGTCCGGCGGCAACCAGCAGAAGGTCATCATCGGCCGCTGGCTGTTAAATGAACCGGAGGTCCTGATGATGGATGAGCCGACCCGCGGCATTGACGTCGGTGCAAAATACGAGATCTACAAGCTGATCGACGAACTGGCCGCGCGGGGCAAGGCTGTGATCTTTATCTCTTCCGAAATGCCCGAACTGCTGGGCGTGGCGGACCGGATCATGGTCATGAGCAACGGTCACGTGGCCGGCATCGTCAATACGGCCGAAACCAACCAGGAAGAAATGATGCGGCTTTCCGCGAAATATCTCTAAAGAAGGAGACGGAGAATCATGCTTACCAAGGGTAATATCAAGCGTACCATGCTGAATTACGCGATCTATCTGATCATGCTGGTGATGATCATCGTCATTATCGCGATCGAACCCAGCTTCTTAAGTCTCACGCAGGTGTCCAATATTCTGGCCCAGTCGTCCAGCCGTATCATCATTGCCTTGGGTGTCGGCGGGATCATCATCCTGGGCGGCACGGACCTGGCGGCCGGCCGTATGGTCGGCATGTCGGCTGTTATTACGGCCTCCCTGCTGCAGTCGGTGGAGTCCTCGCTGCGTATCTATAAGGATATGCCGCGTCTGCCCGTGATCGTTCCGATCCTGCTGGCCATGGTCGTCTGCGGTGTCTTCTCGCTGATCCACGGCTTCTTCGTAGCAAAATTAAAGGTCGCGCCTTTCATTGCCTCTCTGGGTATCCAGCAGGTGGTCTACGGTCTGTTCTCCATCTACTTCCAGAACGCCAACGGGGCGGCGCCGATCGGGTCCCTGGATCCGGCCTTCACGACCTTTGCCCAGAAGAACTTCTTCATCGGTGGGGAAAACGGCTTCCGTCTGCCGCTCATCGTTCTGTATGCTGCGCTCTTTACGCTTCTCACCTGGTTCATCTGGAATAAGACCAAGATCGGCAAGAACATGTACGCTATCGGCGGCAATACGGAATCTGCCACCGTCTGCGGCGTCAATATCGTTGCCGGCATCCTGATCATCTATACCATTGCCGGTCTGTACTACGGCTTCGCCGGCGCTCTGGAGGCGGCCCGGACCGGGTCGGTCACGAACGCCCTGGGCGAAGGATACCAGATGGATGCCATCGCGGCCTGCGTGGTCGGCGGCGTCTCCATGCGGGGCGGTATCGGAAAGGTGTCCGGCGTGGTGACGGGCGTGATCATGTTCCAGATCATCAACTACGGTATGAACTACATCGGCGTGAACCCGTATCTGCAGTACGTGGTCAAGGGCGTGATCATTCTGATCGCCGTGTCCATCGATACGCAGAAGTATCTGAAGAAGAAATAATGCGGGAACGAGGATTCAAAAAACGATCGAGAAAAGGAGTCTGCGGGGAGCAGACTCCTTATTCTGTTTTATGGGAGGTCATTTATGTTCTGTGAAGGCGAAAAGTTTATCATCCGGACCGCGGAAGGAAACGATGCCCCGCTTTATACCTGCCCGAACCAGATGGGCTTTGCGGGCGAGAAGGGCGCTTATACGCTGCGCACCATCCTGGGCGATGAGCCGAAGCAGCCCTTTGAAGGACGGGCGGAAGACAGCGTGAATTTCCACTATGTGCATATAACCTATCTGCCGGAGGGGACCGTGGTGGGAGAGCACACGCACGAGACCAACGAGCAGTTCTATTTGGTGATCCAGGGCGAGGCGGAAATCACCCTCTGCGGGCAGACGTTCCCGGCCAAACCGTATACCATTGCGGTGATCCGTCCGGGCGGTTCGCACGGCATCAAAAATGTGGGAAAGGGCGAGCTGATCTATATCTGCTGCGAACTGGAACCGGCCCGCAAATATCCGTATGAGACGGAGGCGGCAAAATGAGCCTCCGGATCGCGGCACCGACGTATATTTTCCGCGACCGCATGCCGCAGGAAATGGAGCGGATCCTGGATGATCTGGCCGGGATCGGCTATGAGGGCGTGGAACTGGCCGGCTTTTTCGGACACAGTCCGGAGGCAGTGCAGAAGGCTCTCTCCAACAGCGGCCTCGTACCCGCAGGCAACAATGTCCCGATCTACGAGCTGATGAAAGATCCGGCCGGCGCGGTAGCCATCCACAAGAAACTGGGCTTTTATTCGCTGACGGCAGGCGGCCTGCGGGACGAGCATTTGCCGGGCGGAGAGCGCTATGCGGAAACCTTGGAATGGATGGAAGAGCTGGGGACGCTGTGCCGGGAAGCGGGGATCCGCTTTCTGTATCACAATCACTGGAAGGAAGTAAAGTGGCGCAGTGAGGGCCTGCCGCTGTTGAATCTTTTGCTGCGGGACCTGGATCCGTCCCTGCTTTCTCTGCAGCCGGATCTGGGCTGGATGCAGATCGGGGGTGCGGATCCGCTTGCGTATCTGGCGTGTTACCGGGACCGCTGCCCCATGATCCATGTCAAGGATTTCTATGCCGCTGACATCGAAAAGATCGGGGACCCGTTCGACTTGAACGGGAAACGCGGCGGGACGGAGCGGGGGAATTTTGAATTCCGGCCGACGGGCTATGGCATTTCGGACATTCCGGCGCAGATCCCCGCCATCCGGGCCTGCCGTCCGGACTGGATCGTAACCTGTCATGACAACAGCTATGAGCGGGATCGCCTGGAAGATCTGAAACTTTGCTATGCATACCTGAGCCGTCTGCTGACGATTTCGGACGTGGGCGACTCCTGTGAAAGAGAGGCGTAAAGAATGGAAAAGATGATGAAGGCAGCGTTTCTGGAACGCTTTCATGAACCCCTGGTGCTTCGAAACGTGCCTGTGCCCGAGCCGGGACCGGGCGAGGTTTTGATCAAGGTCAGGGGCTGTGGCCTTTGCCCCACGGACCTGCATATTCGGGAGGGGAGGATCGCCTCCATCCGCCCGCCTTATATTCCGGGACATGAAGTGGCCGGGACCGTGGAAGCTTTAGGCGAAGGGGTTACGGGGCATCCGCTTGGCGAACATGTCGTGGTCGGGATCGATGTGGTCTGCGGCACGTGCGATATGTGCCGGCGGGGCATGGAGCACCTGTGCCGAAACCGTGTCAGGATCGGCTTTGAGCGAAACGGCGGCCAGGCGGAGTACTGCTGCGTGCCGGCGGAATGTCTGGTCCCCATCCGGGCGGATATTCCCCTGGATGAAGCCTGTATCATTCCGGATGCCGTGGCCTGCATGTACCATGCGATAAAGGATGTCGGCAGCGTCCGCCCCGGAGACCGCATCCTGATTTACGGCGCCGGCTCCTTGGGCATCCAGGGCGTGCAGATCGCCAAAACCATCGGCGCCCATGTAACGGTCGCCGGCCGGACGCAGGCCAAGCTGGACGCTTCGCGTGAGGCGGGAGCGGATGCGCTCATCAACACCCGGGAGGAGGATCTGGAAGCGGAGAGCGCCCGCCTGACCGGGGGACTCGGCTTTGACGTGATCTTCGATATGATCGGGATCCAGGAGACCATTGACCGTCTGCTGCATCTGACAAGACCGGCAGGGAAGCTGGTCCTGGTCGGCTATGCGGCGGAGACCTTCAGTGTCAATACCCAGGAAACGGTCGTGAAGGAAAAGCAGATCCTGGGGATCCGCGGCAGCACGAGACAGAACCTGCGGGACTGTGTCCGCCTGGTGGAAGAGGGGATCCTGAAGCCGTACATCTATAAAAAATACCCGCTTGAGGAGATCAATACCGCACTGGGAGAACTGGAGCATCTGACCAACGTCGGCCGGGTGACGCTCAGTATGCCGTAAAGAAAAGATAACCGAAATTTTCTTGCAATTTACGCCTTTTTGCTTTAAGATAAAAAGCAGAAAGGCGTTTTTACTTTTGATCGTGAAAAGCCGTGCTCTGAAAGGGAAAACGGCGTGTTAGTCCGGGAAAGAGAGAGAGGATATTTATGAGCCGGAAAGGGATAAGGAATCTGTGTTTCCTGATCGTTTTGCTGCTTGGGGCCTTTGCGGCTCTGGCAGGGGCGAACAGGATCCGTCATGCGGACGGAAGCATCGAGATCACGCACGGTGTGATCCAGGCCAACGAAGGAGATCGCTATGTGGGGGATCTCTACTACGACCTCTACGTTCCGAAGGGGGCGGATGAGCAGCACAAGGCGCCGGGCGTTTTGCTGTTGCACGGATATCAGAACGACCACGAGACGAATGCGGCCTATGCCATTGAGCTGGCGAGGCGTGGCGTGGTGGTCATGTCGATCGATGAGTTCGGCCACGGCGCCGCTACGGCGGGCTTAAAGGAACGCGGCTATGTGAACCATGTGGTCAAGGTAAACTACGGCGAGGAAAGTGTGGAAGCCGGCACCTTCAAAAACATCGGCAGCACGGTACGTTACCGGGTCCTGATGAATTTCTCGAATCTGTCCTTCTTTAACGATACTTACACGAAGGATGAAGCCGGGAATACCCTGACAGACTCTTCCTGCGGCGGGATCGCGGCGTATGCGGCGCTGTCGGCCCTTCCCATGGTAGACGATACAAAGCTGGGGATCAGCGGCCATTCCATGGGGACCTGGGCCGCCTGGACGGTGGCCGCCGCGTATACGGGCAGCGGGATCGAACCGAAGGCCACGGTGCTTCAGTGCGGAGAACTGTTCCGAGACAGTGCCTACAGCGAATCCAAAAATCTCTTCGGCGTCAAGCCGTCCTTTAACAATGTTCTGCTGCTGCAGGCCAAATGGGATGAATTCAGCTATTTCCGTGACTATAAACGGACCGTAAACGACGAGCTCCTGCGGAGCGATCTGCGCACGGAATTCCTGGGAACGACAGCGGCTGCGGCTGCTTGGAATACGACCTTCGGCTCTTTCGCGGACGGCTCTGCCAGACGCATGGAGCTGCTCTATACGAATCACCGTCTGACCACGCACCATGCGGGTGGTCTGGCTGTCGCCCTGGACTGGTTTGCCGAAGCGTTCGGCTATAAAAACAATATCCCGGCAACGGATCAGATCGCGATGGGGAAGGAATGGCTGGTGCTGCTCGCCATGCTGCTTACGCTTTCGGCCATGCTGCCGCTTGCGGGCCTGCTCTTTGAGATCCCCTTCTTTGCGAAGATCCTTTCCCCGCTTCCGTCCCGGAGCGGTATAAAAACAAGCCGTGCCTGGTGGAAAGGCACCCTCATCACCATGCTGATCGCTGGCTTTACCTATCCTTTCATGACGCAGCTGGGGCATGCGCTGCTGCCGCTGCCGGAGGGGATCTTCCGCATGACGGTCGGCAACGGATTCATCGGCTGGTACAGCCTGCTGATCCTGATCATGCTGGGAACGACCCTTTTCGGCTGGAAGAAGGCAAAGAAAAAGGAGGGCTTTGAGGCCTTCCATGGGCTCGGGCTGGCGCGGGCGGATCAAAAAGAGCGCCTGGACTTCGGCCTTTTAGGCCGTTCGGCGCTCCTGGTGCTGTGCCTCGTGGGCATGGTCTATGCGGTTGTGGTGCTGGCCGGCGCCTTGTTCGACGGCCTGGATCTGCGCTTCATCTGGCCTTTCTTCAAGACCTTCAGCTGGACCAGACTGGGCCAGTTCTGTGTGTATTTCCCGATCTTTGCTGTGTTCTTTATTCTGAACAATTCAAAGATCATGGCGTCCGGACGCAGCGCGGCGAGCTACGAGGCCGGTGCGAAGGGCTTCTTCGGAAGCTGGTGGCGGAATGCCCTGCCGATGGTGGGCGGCGTGATGATCATCGTCCTGATCGAATACATACCGTTCTTCCTGAATATCGGACCGGGGGCGGACGTTCTGTTCGGCTCCACCTTCGGCGGACCGTTTATGTCGCTGCTGATCCTCTTTGTGCCGCAGGTCCTGGTCTTCAGCGTCATCTGCACGCACTTCTACCGCCGGACGGGCAGTGTCTATACGGGGGCGCTGACCGTGGCGGCCCTGGCGGCCTGGATCGTGACAGGCGGCTCGGCCATGCTGTAAAAGGCTTTGCTGTAAGAAGCTTTAAGCGTATTTTTTCCCGGGATCCCACTTCTGAACGATCAGATAGCAGATCAGGGAGATCGAAAGTCCGCCGATCACATCGGCAATATAATGCTGCTTGGTAAAGACCGTTGAAAGGCAGATCAGCAGCGTCATGATGAGAGAATAAGCCCGGAATCCTTTTGAGATTTCGGGCTGTTTTCTGACGCCCAGATAGCAGTATAAGCTGATCAGACAGTGATAGGAGGGGAAGAGGTTGAAGGCGAGCTCGCTCCCGTCCGCGCCGTAGATCATGGCCAGCAGGCCGTTAAAGAGGCCCGGCTGCGCAGCGACGTCCATGAGGCCTTCCTTGGTGCGGTCCATGAAGGTCGGCATGAAAAGGAAGATCAGAAAGCCGATCAGATATGCCAGAGAAAGACCGGTGATATAGTTCACGAAATTCCGCTTTTTGGTCAGGGAAGCCGCGATGGGACCGCAGATCCAGAAAACATAGGAAAAAAGATAGATGACGGCAAACACCGGAATGATGGGAATGAGGTCATCGATCGCCGGGATCTTGGGTTCAAAGGCACGGTCAATGGTTCCGATCACGCGGCTCAACCAGTCGGCCAGCCGGTACAGACCGTACTGCAGACCGAAGTAGACAAAGCCCAGGACCCAGCCCCACCAGGGGATCTGTTTGATCTTTTCCAGAATACCACGCATACGTTTTCCTCTCTTGGCATAGAATGTCGGTGCGGAATTGGCAAAAACGAATTATTTTTTTACGAGCCGGATCAGCCGCTGGAACAGCTGCAGCGCCCGATAGCGGCGGTTTTTGATCAGGGTAAAGCGGAACTTTTGAACGGCGCCGGCGATATCAGAGCGCTTCATCTGCTGCCAGAGACCGGCCAGGGGGCGGGAGGCCCAGTAGGCAGCATCGAACTCACGGAGGAAGGCGCGGCGCGCCTCGGGCGGCGCCAGGAAGGCGTTCTGATTTAAGAAACCGAAGGTCTGGGAGCAGATATAATTGCTCTCTTCCGGCAGGAGCGGGATCCCGCTTTCCTGACGGCTTAGCTCAATGGCTTCGCTAAGACGGATAAAACTGGCCAGCGTATAGCGCTTGAAGAGGGCATCGGTGGAGCCGCCGCCGTACTGATGGTAGCGGTAAAGCCGCTTCGATACATAGGCAAAGCTGCGGCAGAAGGCGGAAAAACGCAGATTGAAGAGCATGTCCTCTCCGTAGCGGAGGGATTCGTCAAAACGAAGTGCATTTTCCTCTATGAGAGAGCGTTTTAACAACCCGCCCCAGACGCAGGCGGCCGTGGTGCGCCCGCCGTTGTAGAAGATTTTAGCCGGGAAAAGAGCACGCAGGGCTTCGCCCCTAAAAACGCAGTCCTCATCAAAAAGAAGCGGAGACTCCAGGATCACGCACGTGGGGTCGTTTCCGTCCACTACGGAAAAGCCGCCGAGCACCCAGTCTGCCTGATTTTCATAGGCACTGGCAGCCAGGCTTTCCAGATAGTCGGGGGTGACGCTGTCATCGGCATCCAGAAAGCTCACGTACTCGCCCCGGGCCTCCTTCAAGGCCAGGTTCCGGGCATGGCTGACGCCCCCGTTTTCGGGGGAGGCCAGGATGCGGATGCGGGGATCCTGGAGGGCGGCGCAGATCTGCCTGGTCCCATCGGACGAGGCATCGTCCGAGATCAGGACTTCAAGATCCTGATACTGCCCCTCCAGCAGGCTCCGCAGGGTCCGTTCGATGGTTTTTTCGGCATTGTAGCATGGAATGATGACACTGATCATGATTCGTTTCTCCCGTCAGCTTTCGATCCGGATTATAGCATGAAAAGCGGGCGGGAGCAAATGGATTTCTGTGCCCCCGGGACTTTTCTTTCCGCCAGGGTAGGCAAACGAGACCGCTTCGTGATACAATACAAGGAAATCCGGCTGCCTGACGCCTGCAGGCCGGTACAGCACAAAGACAGTCGTGCCAAGGCCGGCTGCCAAACGTTCCGGAGGAAGAGATGAAGAAACTGACCATAGCGCTGATGGCGCATGTAGATGCCGGCAAGACCACCCTGGCGGAGGCCCTGCTGCATGTCTGCGGCGCGCTGCGGAATCCGGGACGGGTGGATCAGGGCTCGGCGGCGTTGGATACGGCGGCGCAGGAGAGAGCCAGGGGTATTACGGTCTTTGCGGGGGAAGCCTGCCTTTCGTGGCAGGGAACGGAGATCAATCTTCTGGATACCCCCGGCCATGTGGACTTTTCGCCGGAGACCGAACGGGTCCTGCAGGCAGCGGACGCGGCGGTCCTGGTGATCAGCGGCCTGGACGGAGTGCAGTCGCATACCCGCTCCCTCTGGCGGCTTCTGGCAGGCCGGGCGCTGCCGGTGCTGATCTTCGTCTCCAAGATGGATTCAGGACGAAGAGAGAAGGAAGAGCTGCTGCGGGAGCTGCAGAAGGAACTGTCTGCGGCCTGCCTGCCGGCGGATCAGATCCTGACGCCGGGAGAGGAAGCCGCGCTTTTGAATGAAAAACTCCTGGACCGTTTTCTCGCCGGAGAGACGCTGGGGGCGGCGGACGGCCTGGCCCTGGTCAGAAACCGGGAGGCCTTCCCGGTCGTTTTCGGGAGCGGCTTAAAAGAAGAAGGAATCGATACACTGCTGACGCTTATAAACGCGCTGGCCGAGGAGCAAAGCCTCTGGGAAGAGAGCGCTTTTTCCGCCCGCGTTTTCAAGATCAGCTACGATGAAAAAGGAACGCGTCTGACCCATATCCGCTGTTATTCGGGCCGGATCCGTCCGCGGGACGGGATCCCGTACGGGGACGGGCGGCCGGAGGAGAAGATCGCACAGATCCGCCGCTATACCGGCGCGCGCTTTACGCAGGAAGAATCTCTTTCGGCCGGCAGCTGCGGCGTTTTAACGGGGCTTGCCTTCAGCCAAAGCGGCGATGCCATCGGCTTTGCCGGCGAAGGAGCGGAGCGCTTCTTTGAGCCTGTCATGCGCTACAGCCTGTATCTGCCGGAGGATCTCTCCCCGGAACAGGCCATGCCTTCTTTGAAAAAACTGGCAGAGGAGGATCCCTCCCTGCATTTACAATACAGTCCCGCTCTCGGAACGATTTTTGTGGATCTGATGGGACCGGTGCAGGGCGAGATCCTGACCGCGCTGATCCGGGAGCGCTTCGGCTGGGAAACAAGCCTGACGCAGGGCCGGATCCTGTATAAAGAGACGCTGAGCGCTTCTGTCGAAGGCGTGGGGCACTATGAACCCCTGCGGCATTACGCGGAGGTCCACCTGGCGCTTTCGCCGCTGCCGCGCGGAAGCGGGATCCTCTACAACGATGCGGACGGCGGCCGGTATCTGGCCGGCGACATGCGGCGTCTGATCCTGGGGCAGCTTTGGCAGAAGCAGCACCGCGGCGTCCTGACGGGGAGCGTGCTCTGCGATGTCCAGATCACCCTGCTGGGCGGTCGTTTCCATGAAAAACATACCGAAGGCGGTGATTTTCGGGAGGCGGCCTGGCGGGCCGTGCGGCAGGGCCTTATGCGGGCCTGTGCCGAAGGAAAGCTGGTCCTGCTCGAGCCGTATATCGGATTTGAAATGATGGTGCCGGCCGAAAAACTGGGCCGCGCCTTCACGGATATCCAGGCCCGCTCGGGCAGCATCAGGCAGGATGAAACACCAGCACCGGATGAGGACCTGGTGCGCCTTCTTGGCAGGGCTCCGCTGTCCCTTATGCAGGATTACGCGGGCCTTATGGCTGCCTACACGGGCGGCCGGGGCCGCTTAAAGACCTGGCCCGACGGCTATGATCTTTGCCACGATCCCGCCGCTGTCATAAGCGAAGCCGCCTACGATCCGGAAGCCGACCGTGAAAACCCGCCGGATTCTGTCTTCTGTGCGCACGGCGCCGGCTTTTCCGTCCCGTGGGACCAGGTGCCGCTGTACATGCATCTGCCGTACCTTATGCAGACGGAACGCGGGGCGGCGGGCCATGAGCCCCGTCAGACGGACCGAAGAGATGCCCTGACTACCGGCGCATCCGGGCGAAAGAACCTTTCGTCCCGTGAGATGGATGCCGAGCTGGAAGCGATCATGCAGCGGGAGTTTGGCCCTATCAAACGGCCGGTCATGACGGGCCTGTCCCAACGCTTTGAAAAAATCCCCTGGCAGGAACCGGTGGAACTGAGCGGCCCCGGGGAATATATCGTGGACGGCTACAATCTGATCTTTGCCTGGGAGGCGTTGAAAAAGCTCTCCGAACAGGGGCTGGATTTTGCCAGAGAGCAGCTGGAGCGGCGTCTGCAAAACTTTGCCGCGTTCACCGGCAAGCGGATCCTTCTGGTCTTCGACGGCTACCGCGTCCCCGGCAGTAAAGGCTCGCAGGAGGAGCGCTCACCGCTTGAGATCGTGTATACGGCGGAAAATGAGACGGCCGACATGCATATTGAGCGGTATCTGGCACTGCGCGGAAAGAAAGCGGCGCCGGCTGTCGTGAGCAATGACAATCTGATCCGTTTAAGCGTGATCCGGCAGGGAGGCCTGCGCCTGCCCTGCGAGGATTTTATAGAAGAATATGAGGAGGCCATGCGCCGGCTTTCCGAAATGACGGCCGAAGAGCAGAAAGCTTTCGGGGCCCCGGCTGAGCTGCCGCCGATCCCGGAAGAAAAGGAGGAAGCCCCGTGATCGTTCATCCGATTCCGCCTTTATACAGCCCGGACAGCCGCGTCCTGATCCTGGGCAGCTTTCCTTCCGTGAAAAGCCGGGAGGCCGGCTTCTTTTACGGCCATCCGCAGAACCGCTTCTGGAAGGTCGTGGCGGCTCTCTTCGGAGAAGAAACGCCGCAGTCGATCCCGGAAAAGCGGGCCCTGATCCTGCGGCATCATCTGGCGCTCTGGGACGTCATCCGCTCCTGTGAAATCACAGGCTCTTCGGATGCCAGCATCCGGAACGTGAGCGTCAACGACCTGTCCGTGATCTTACGCGCGGCGCCCATCCGGCAGATCTTCGTCAACGGAAAGACCGCAGAAAAATATTACCGCCGATACACTGAACCGCTCCTGGGGCGCGCCTGCCTCTGCCTTCCCTCCACCAGCCCGGCCAATGCCGCCTGGAGCCTGGAGAAGCTGACGGCCGCCTGGCAGGTGGTCAGGGAGACAGCGGAAACAGAAACCATGACAGATAAAACAGAGGGAACAGACGATGACAAACGATTTTAAAACCAGAGTGACCATGGATCCTTCCGGCTTCGTGCTCCTGGCCGATGCCGTGCCGGGGATCGTGCAGGAGATCCGGTATTATTCGACCTACAATTTTATAGGGGACCGGATCGACGGGTATGAAGAACCCTGTGCCCTCCTGACCAAAGAAGCCGCCCGGGCCTTGAAGGCAGTGGCTGGCGAGGTCTATGTCCAGGGCTACCGCTTAAAGATCTTCGATGCCTACCGCCCGGCGACGGCGGTGCGTCATTTCGTGCTTTGGGGGATCGAAGACCTGGATCTGCGCATGAAGCCTTACTTTTATCCGGATCTGCCCAAGCAGGAGCTTTTTAAGCGGGGCTATATTGCGAGCCAGTCCAGCCACAGCCGGGGAAGCGCCGTGGATCTGACCCTTCTGGATATGCGGACCGGCAAAGAGGTGGATATGGGCAGCCCCTTCGACCTCTTCAGCGAGGTCTCGCATCCGGACTATAAGGGGGTTACGGAGGAGCAGTACGAAAACCGCATGCTCCTGCAGGGGATCATGATGCGGCACGGCTTTCTGCCGATCGACTGTGAATGGTGGCATTTCTGCCTGAAGGACGAACCGTATCCGGATACCTATTTTGAATTTCCGGTTTCTTCGGCCTATCTGAAAAAATAAAACGCGCACAAAGGAGAATCCATAAATGGGACTTGAGGCATTTCTTTCCAGCGGGAACAAGCGTCTGGATCAGCAGCTGATCTTTACGGCCGAAATCGATAAAATGACAAAGGTGCTGCGCCGGACGGTCCTGGTCGACGGGAGCCGCCGGGAAAATGACGCGGAACATTCCTGGCATATTGCGGTGATGGCCATGCTGTTTTCGGAATATGCGAAGGAAGCGGTCGATATCGGCCGCGTGGTGCAGATGTGTGTGGTGCATGATCTGATCGAGATCTACGCGGGTGATACCTTTGCCTATGACGTCGCGGGAAATAAAGACAAGGCAAAACGGGAGGCTGCAGCGGCGGACAAGCTCTATGCCCTGCTGCCGAAAGAGCAGGGAGAGCATCTGCATGCGCTCTGGGAGGAGTTCGATGCCGAGGAGACCGCTGACGCGAAATATGCCGCCTGCATGGACCGCCTCCAGCCTTTCGTCCACAATACGCTGACCGAAGGCCATACCTGGGTGGAAGGAAACACTGACCGCGCCGCCGTGGAAAAGCGGATGGCCGTGATCAAAGACTTTATGCCGCAAGTCTATGAGTGGCTCTCGGCCAATTTGGACCGGGGCGTGGAAAATGGCTGGGTGAGACCCTGAAAAAATTTTTGTCCCCCGTAACCCCGGCCTGGAAACTGCCGACTGTATAAGCAGAGGAGGTCCTTACAATGACGGATGAACAAATCACAGATCTGCTTTTCGAGCGCTCGGAGAGAGGTCTGGAGGAGATCCGGAACAAGTACGGATCTGGTCTGCAGGCACTTGCTTTAAGGCTTTTGGGAAATCCCGAGGATGCAGAGGAAATTGTCAATGAAACCTATCTGGCGGCATGGGACAGGATCCCGCCGCTCAGACCCGAATCTCTGAAGGCGTTTCTGCTTGCGGTCTGCCGCAGGCGGGCTCTGGATCGGCTGGACAGTCTGACCCGAATCAAACGGGGCGGCGGTGAACTGCCCCTGGTTCTGGAGGAGTTAGAGGAGATACTGCCTTCCGGAAGTGATGGACGGGAATGGACCGGCGCGATCAGTCTGCGGGAGACCCTGGAACATTTTCTTCGGGAGCTAAGCGCCCGGGATCGGGTGGTTTTTTTGCGGCGCTACTGGTATGGGCTTAGCGTGAAGGAAACGGCAAAGTCCTGCGGCATATCCGAAAACAATTGTAAGATCCTCCTGTATCGTTTACGGACCAGGCTGAAACAAAGGCTGGAGCAGGAAGGAGTTTGGCATGAATAGTCAGGATATATGGAAGGAATTGGGCAAGATCGACGGAGCTCTGGCAGCGGAGGCGGATCCGGACAGAGATGCTGACGGGCAAAAGAGCCGCTCTGATCGGAAAAGCCCCCGGAAGTGGCTGAAATGGGCCGGCAGTGCAGCGGTGGCCGTCATGGTTCTGATGGTGGGACTGAAGGTGGCGAATGACCGTCTGCCGCGCTTGACAGATTCCGGTGAAAAGCCGCTTGCCGCGGATCTTCCGGAAGAAACGGAAAGGCCCGGCGTGAGTACGGAAGCCGAAACGGGTGTGACCATTCCGGCTTATCCGGATCCGCAGACTGGGAAGAGCGACTTGAACCTGTCATCGGAAAGTGCTTATGACAAGGAAAAGGAAGCACAGGAAGCACTCAGACGGGCCCAGGAGATAGCCGCCAGGATAAAGGCAGAGAACCAGGGGCTCACGCAGCACTCTGAAGCCAAGTTGGTTTGGTTTTCGGAAGAAGAATTGCTGACAAGGTCAAAATGGATCGTGCGGGGCAAAGTGGAAGCGATCGAACAGGTCAGTTTCCCTCTGACAGCTTCCCTTGAAGGCTTTACACAGGATTATAAACTGCTTACGATCCGGATCGGTGAAGTGCTGCGTGGGACGGGCGTTCAGGCCGGGGAGACGGTCTGCCTGGCCGTCTGGAACTTTGACAACTATAACGGGATGCTGCGCGAGGCCGGGATCGGACTGGAAGGAATCTTCCTGATGGATGCACTGAGCGATACGCGTTTGAACGGGCGTGCAGATTGTCAGGCGGGAGATGGGCTTCGGTTTGTTATCTGGCAAAAGGCAGGAAGGCTTGTTTATGAGAGAGCTGCCTTTACTGGCGTGAAGGCGGAATGGAGCCTGGAGGAGGCGGCAGCCTATCTTCGCTCTGTGCTGCAGCCGGATGCCAGGACCGTCCCCAAGGATTTCAGTGTTTTTTATGAGATCCGCCGGCTGGCAGAAGTCCCGGATTACGATGTCCATATCATGTATGACAGCGCGGCCGGGACCTATTTCCGGGAATACTATGAGTTTGTAGAGGGCGGCGTTGTCCGAAGGCTGACGGATGATGTTGTTTTTACTCCTTCCGAAGCGGTGCTCCGGAAAAGCTATCTCAGCTTCCTGAAATTGCGCGATCTGCCGGAAACGGCATCAGAGGTAGCCGGGCAAGGACGGGAGATGGTAGAGATCCTTTTACGGTTTACGGCAGATGGGAAAAAATATGAGTACCGCTACGCCAGTCCGCGCCTGGAAAATATGAGCTATCAGACCGAGCCCTTTGCTTCCTTCAACGCCATCCAGTTCGAGATCTGGCAGCTGACGACCATGGATCATGCCCTTGGAACGGCGCTGGAGCACGGCGGACGCCGGTCCGCGCCGTAAAGCGGGATTTCTTACTATTCTATTGAGAATTCGAAAGATAATGTGATATTATAAAGCCGGGTCACAGTTTGACCCGGCTTTTTCGATGGAAGTGAGGGGAATCGTCCAATGAAAACAGTTTTTCGAATCCTGACCCTGGCAGGGGTATTGCTTTTGTTAAGCGCCTGCTCTCTGGAGATCCCGACGATCAGTGCGGAAGAGGAAACCCGGAATCACTCAGCCAAAACGAAGACCGTGGCACCGGCCGATACGCTTCCGGCGGAAGAGACAACGGCGGTCATGAGACCGGCCCAGACGCAGGCAGAGGCGCAGGTGACAACACCGGCTGCAACGGCCGGACGGGAAACGACGCCGGCCGGGACTACCGCACCGACGCCGGCAGTAGCAACATCCGCCGAGACGCCTTCCGCTTCGGAAACCGAGGCGCCTCCCGAGCCGACAACCGAGGCCCCGACCGAACCGCCCACCGAGCCGACAACCGAAGTCCCGACCGAACCGCCCACCGAACCGGCCCCGACATTAAACGTCGGCGATATGATCACATTCGGCCACTATGAACAGGACGGCATCGCCTCGAACGGGAAAGAAGAGATCCAGTGGATTGTCCTGCAGGTGCAGAAAAATGAGGTGCTGCTGCTCAGCCGCTATTGCCTGGACTGCCGGAAATACCACGAAAAGGATATGAATGTGACATGGGAAGGCTCCGACCTGCGTGCCTGGCTGAACGGCAGCTTCCAGTTAAATGCTTTTGATGAAACGGAACGGACCCGGATCTTACCGGTCGTGCTCCCCAACAAGGCGAATCCGGTCAGCGGCTATGGTGAGGCCGCCAACACGGAAGACAAGGTCTTTCTGCTTTCCATTGAGGAAGTGGAGCTGTACCTTTCCGGAGATATGTTTGAGCTTCGCGGAACGACCCCGACCCGCTATGCCATGGACAACGGCAGCATGCTGGCGAACAACGGCAATACCTGGTGGTGGCTGCGCACGAACGGCCGGGATCTAAAGAGCTTTGCCGAGGTCTATTCCTACCGGGAATTTGACTATATGGGTGATCTGGCAACGAACCCGGAACAGGCCGTTCGTCCGGCGATCCTGATCGACGTAAAGGGATTAACCTTCGACTAAAAAATAAGTCCGGAGAGGGGACGGAAAGATCCGCGGCTTCTCCGGATTTTTTATGGGGGCGGACGGATAGTCAGCGCCAAAAGGGCTTTTACGGCTCCGGACGGGCAATCAGTGCCATGACGACCTCGCGGGCCAGAATGAGACCGGCCGCCGCCGGAACGAAGGCGGTGGAGCCGGGAATGTCACGGACGCGCTTGGGAGCGGCCGGTGCAGGCTGCGCAGGATCCGAAAGAGCGGAAGAGGCAGAAGCTTCTTCCGTTTTTTTGTGTGGCTTTATGGGATCCTCCGTGGAAAAGACGACTTTCAGTGACCCGATCCCCCGCTTCCGGCATTCCTTGCGCATGATCCGTGCCAGGGGGTCGACACTCGTTTCAGAAAGATCGCCCACCGTCAGCTTCGTGGGATCCGTTTTGTTGCCGGTCCCGAGACAGGAGATGATGGGAACGCCCGCATCCCGGGCGGCTTCGATCAGGCAGAGTTTGCCGGTCACGGTGTCGATGGCATCGATGATATAGTCCAGACCGTTAAAGTCAAAGCAGTCTTTGGTATCCGGAAGAAAAAAGAGTCGGTGCGCCGTGACTTGACAGTTCGGATTGATGGACAGGGCCCGCGCCCGCGCCGCTTCGGCTTTTGAGCAGCCAAGCGTCTCCTGGGTGGCCAGCAGCTGACGGTTTAAATTGGTAACGGAAAAAACGTCATTGTCTACGACTTCTATGGCCCCGATCCCGGAACGG
>CADBSR010000116.1 GCA_902797385.1 uncultured Lachnospiraceae bacterium | reverse complement strand
CAAGAAGGGCGAAACCATGCGCGTGATCAGGATCCTTTTAAAGAGCCGTCCGTTCATGGCGGTGAGCCTGGCCAGCATGCTGTTCCTGGCGGCGCAGATGTTCGGACAGGGCTACAACAGCTACCTGTTCCATCACTATTTCAACCAGCCGGGTCTTACCATGCTGCCTACGGTTTTCCAGTATCTGCCGGTCGCCGTCGTTATGTTCTTTGCCTCACGGATGGGCAATAAATTCGGCCGCCGCGAGGTCTGCTCCTACGGCGTGCTGGTCGCGGCTGCTTTCTATCTGATCCTCTTCGTGCTGGCGCTGTTCGGCATCACCAATGTGTGGCTGTACCTGCTGGCCTGCCTCATGAGTGGCATCGGCACGGCCTTCATTTTCCTTCTGATCTGGGCGCTGGCGACGGATGCCATCGACTACAACAAAGTCACCTACGGCCTGAACGATGAAGCGACCAGCTACGCTTTCTACAGCTTCATGCGCAAGCTGGGCCAGACTGTCGCGACCATCCTGATCAATGTGCCGCTGCTGCGGATCGGCTACAACGGCAGTGAGTTAAAGACCGAAGGCTTAAGCGAAACCGCCCTGCAGAGCATGTACAATTCGTCCGTCATGATCCCGGCAGTGCTCTTCCTGCTGGTCTTCCTCATCCTTCGCTTCCTGTATCCGCTCAGCAAGCAGAAGGTGGATGAACTTCAGGTGAAGAAGAACGAGGTCCTGGGATAATCCTTCGGATCACAAGACAACAGGAAGGGAGGGGAGATGGCCCCTCCCTTCTTTTTCTTATAATTCTCCTGTACCAAGAGGAGCGTCAGTGTTTACATTGTTAAAAATGTATCATATAATACGCACGGTAAGCTGAAACTAACAGGACTGCCAAACCATTGGGTTTTATTAAAAATTTCCAATATATCAGGAGGAACATGTAACATGGCAAGATTTACTCTGCCCCGTGACCTGTATCACGGCAAAGGATCCCTGGAAGCCTTAAAGACCTTCAAGGGAAAGAAAGCGATCATCTGCGTAGGCGGCGGCTCCATGAAGCGCTTCGGCTTCCTGGATCGTGCGAAGGCTTATCTGGAAGAAGCCGGCATGGAAGTGAAGATCTTCGATGGCATCGAATCCGATCCTTCCGTTGACACCGTTATGCGCGGCGCGGCTGTGATGCAGGAATTCGGCCCCGACTGGATCGTAGCGATCGGCGGCGGCAGCCCCATCGATGCAGCCAAGGCTATGTGGATCAAGTATGAATATCCGGATTGCACCTTTGAAGATATGTGCAAGGTCTTCGGTATCCCCGAGCTGCGTAAGAAAGCGCACTTCTGCGCCGTTTCTTCCACCTCCGGCACCGCGACCGAAGTGACCGCCTTCTCCATCATCACCGACTACACCAAGGGCATCAAGTACCCGATCGCCGACTTCGAGATCACCCCGGACGTCGCCATCGTTGACCCTGAACTGGCCGAGACCATGCCCAAGAAGCTGGTTGCTCACACCGGTATGGACGCCATGACTCACGCGATCGAGGCTTATGTCTCCACCGCCAACTGCGACTACACCGATGCGTTAGCCATTCACGCCATTGAAATGATCCAGGCCGACCTGGTCAAGTCCTACAACGGCGATATGGAAGCCCGCGACCGCATGCACAACGCGCAGTGCCTGGCCGGCATGGCTTTCTCCAACGCTCTGCTGGGTATCGTTCATTCCATGGCTCACAAGACCGGCGCGATCTTTGCCGATTACGGCGCTCACATCATCCACGGCGCTGCCAACGCCATGTACCTGCCGAAGGTCATTGCCTTCAATGCCAAGGATGAGACCGCGAAGAAGCGCTACGGCGTGATCGTGGACTACATGGGTATCTGCCCGAAGGAAGCTTCCGACGATGAAAAGGTTGCCGCTCTGATCGCTTACCTGCGTAAGATGAACGACGATCTGAACATCCCTCACTGCATCGGTCACTATGGCGCCGACAGCTATCCGACCGAACAGGGCTTCGTCCCGGAGAAGGTCTTCTTAGAGAGACTGCACGACATCGCCGTGAACGCGATCGCCGATGCCTGCACGGGCTCCAACCCTCGTCAGCCGTCCGTCGAAGAGATGGAAAAGCTGTTAAAGTGCTGCTACTACGACACCGAGGTAGACTTCTAAGGAAGGATCGGGCACGACCCGTTTATCAACTGCGGCTGACCGCATGACGGTCAGAAAAGAGAACCTTTTTTACGGAAAAGGTTCTCTTTTTTGATATAAAAACAACGAGTGTGAATAACGTTGGAAGATTTCTGAAAGATGAAAGAAAATAAAGCACAAAATCGTCTACACTGTCTCCGAGGAAGCCGTGGAAGGTTATGAAACCACCATTGACGGCTTCACCGTGACCAACAAGCACACGCCGGATATCATCTATACCATCACCTATGTGCTGAACGGCGGCGTTTTCGGCGGCAGCATGCGGATCAGCATAGTTTGCCCGGGGGCCTTTTTGTATATGATACGATATGTTGAAGTTCTCTGTTTGAGTGTTGATTTGGGCCCCTCAGCGGGGCTGTGGCACACTGAAACGCCATGCTTGAAGGCTGAATCAGGGGCTTGAAGGGGAGAATGAATTCCTCAAAGCGAACTGTTTGAGATTGGACTGAGGACTTCTCAGAGAGGCTCTGACACGCATGAGCTTCCTGCATGGCAGGAGGCTTTTTTCATGGGGAACGTGTGGAAATGCGGGAAGAGGTGACAAAAACGGCGATGAATATTTCTTGTTAATGCGGAGAAATAAACACTTTAGGCTGCGTACACAGGAGAATTCTACAATTTTAGAAGGCGTAAATACCGCGATTTTTGCCGTATTTGGCCCCAAAACACGGTGGAAAAGTCTCCGAAAGAGCCGTTTTTTGGACGCTGAAAACGCAAAAACGGACTCAAAATGAGTAAAAACACGAAGAAAAACGTCTGCAAAAAGAATACGTAACGAACTGTTGCCTGGGAGAAATATGGAAATGTTTCCAAGACCTCGCCAGACCCCGTCGCCGCCGGCTTTCGGTGCAGTAAGCCGGGGGATCTTCGCAAAGCATCCGCCGGGTGGCGTGGCAAGGGGGCTGGATGAGCGGTTTGACAAGAAAAAGACAACAAAAAAGTCAGCATGCGTCAACTCAAACGCAAAAAGCATGATAAAGCTGGGTAATTACAAAATAAACATAAATAAATATGATAAAAATATAAATATGCAATAAAAAGAAAGAACATCTCGTTTTGATGGAAAATGAGAATGATCCTGGACAAAAAATGACAATAATGTCCGGATCAGACTATAATGTGACTAAAATGTTGAT
>CADBSR010000115.1 GCA_902797385.1 uncultured Lachnospiraceae bacterium | reverse complement strand
TAGTCGCAGGTCTCATAGAGCTTCGTGGATTTGCCGCTCTGACCGGAAATAATAAGGGGCGTGCGGGCTTCATCGATCAGGATGGAGTCGACCTCGTCGACGATCGCGTAGTGGAGCTTCCGGAGCACCAGCTGCTCCTTGTAAATGGCCATGTTGTCGCGCAGATAGTCAAAACCCAGCTCGTTGTTGGTCACGTAGGTGATATCACAGCGGTAGGCCTTCTGGCGCTCTTCCGGCGTCATGCTGTTTAAAACGCAGCCGACGGTAAGGCCCAGATACTCGTGGATCTTGCCCATCCACTCGGCGTCACGCTTGGCCAGGTAGTCGTTGACCGTGACCACGTGTACGCCTTCCCCGTCCAGGGCATTTAAGAAGGACGGGAGCGTTGCGACCAGGGTCTTGCCTTCACCGGTCTTCATTTCCGCAATGCGGCCCTGATGCAGGATAATACCGCCCATCAGCTGGACCGGATAATGCTCCAGGCCGATGGTGCGCTTCGCGCTTTCGCGGACCAGGGCAAAGGCTTCGACCAGCAGGTCGTCCAGGCTTTCCCCGTTGGCCCTTCTTTCTTTCAGGGCCCGGGTGCGCGCACGCATCTCCTCCTGGGAAAGCGCCTGCATTTCAGGGCGCAGGGCCTCGATGGCTTTGACCAGGGGCTGGATCCGTTTTAATTCGCGTTCACTGTAGGAACCGAAAATTTTTGATACCAAACTCATGAAGATTTACCTCTTCTAATTATCTCTTGCCCTCTCCCGGGCGCAGGAGAGGGTGCCCCGGCAGGGGCGGGTGAGGGCGACTTCTTGCCCTCTCCCGGGCGCGGGAGAGGGTGCCCCGGTAGGGGCGGGTGAGGGCGACTTCTTGCCCTCTCCCGGGCGCGGGAGAGGGTGCCCCGCAGGGGCGGGTGAGGGCGACTTCTTGCCCTCTCCCGGGCGCGGGAGAGGGTGCCCCGGCAGGGGCGGGTGAGGGCGACTTACACCCTACCTGACTTCCGCGCCTGCCCCGACCTCGCGTTCCGTAGTCATCAGGGCCAGATTTCCGTCTGCATCCTCCGCGGAAAGCAGCATGCCTTCCGACAGAAGTCCCGCCAGCTTCGCGGGCTTTAAATTGACCACCGCCATGACGCGCTTGCCGACAAGCTCTTCCGGCTTGTACCAGGCTTTGATGCCGGAGATGATCTGACGCTTTTCGCCGCCGAAATCGATCTCAAAGCGCAGCAGCTTTTTGGACTTGGGGACCTCCTCGCAGACCAGGACCTTTCCGACCCGGAATTCCAGCTTGGCAAAGTCGTCATATTCGATCTCCGCCTTGTGCTCTAACGGCTTTGCTTCCGCAGGCGCCTCTTTTTTCACTTCGGGCGCCGCTTCTTCCTTCACCGGCGGGAAGATCTCTGCGACCTTCTTCATGACAGCGGCCGCATCCAGTCTCGCGAAAAGCTGCTCGGGCTTATCGGTGACCGTAGCTTCTTTCGTCATGCCGAAGCCACCCAACTCCTCAAAGCCGTACAGGCGGGTCCCCAGCTGCTTCACGATCTTTTCCGCCGTATCCGGCAGGAAAGGAGCCAGCAGCGTGGCACCGATCGTCAGCCCTTCGGCCAGGTTGTACAGCACCGTAGCCAGACGGTCTTTCTTGTCCGGATCCTTGGCCAGGGCCCAGGGCATGGTCTCATCAATATATTTGTTGCAGCGCTTGAACAGATTCCAGATCTCGGTCAACGCATCCGCCACATGCAGGGTCTCCATTGCCTTCTCACAGCGGGCCGGCGTTTCCTTTGCCAGGGCGATCAGTTCCTCGTCCACAGCCTCTGTTGCGCCGCCGTTTTTCACCAGGCCGCCAAAGTACTTGTTGCTCATGGCCACGGTGCGGTTTAACAGGTTTCCCAGGACATTTGCCAGATCCGAATTGATGCGTTCGATCAGCAGATCCCAGGTGATCACGCCGTCATTTTCAAAAGGCATCTCATGCAGCACGAAGTAGCGCACCGCATCCAGGCCGAAGAAATCGATCAGCGTGTCCGCGTACAGAACATTGCCTCTGGACTTGGACATCTTGCCGTCGCCCTGCAGCAGCCAGGGATGACCGAAGACCTGCTTCGGAAGCTCCTCCCCCAGCGCCATGAGGAAGATGGGCCAGTAAATGGTATGGAAGCGGATGATGTCCTTGCCGATGATATGCACGTCGGCCGGCCAGAGCTTCCTGTACTGCTCCGTGCTCTCCCCATCGCAGTGATAACCGATTCCGGTAATATAGTTGGTCAGCGCATCCAGCCACACGTACACCACGTGTTTGCTGTCGAAGCTGACCGGAATGCCCCACTTGAAGGACGTACGGGATACGCACAGATCCTGCAGACCAGGCTTTAAGAAGTTGTTGACCATCTCGTTCTTGCGGGAGACGGGCTGGATAAACTCGGGATGCGCCTCAATATACGCCATTAAGCGGTCCGCATACTTGCTCATGCGGAAGAAGTAGGCCTCCTCTTTGGCCTTTTCTACCGGACGGCCGCAGTCGGGGCAGACTTTCACGCCGTCCTTGTCCACGACCTGGCTTTCCGTAAAGAAGGATTCGTCCGGGACGCAGTACCAGCCTTCGTAGGCGCCTTTGTAGATATCGCCCTGATCATAGAGCTTTTTAAAGATCTTCTGCACCTCGGCTTCATGATAATCGTCCGTAGTGCGGATGAATTTGTCGTAGGAAATATTTAAAGAATCCCAGATCCCCCGGATCTGTCCGGCGATCTCGTCCACGAAGGCTTTCGGGCTCTTTCCGGCCGCTTCCGCCTTCATTTCGATCTTCTGACCGTGCTCGTCCGTCCCGGTCTGGAAGAAAACGTCATAGCCCTGCGCCCGGCGGAAGCGGGCAATGGCGTCCGTCAGGACGATCTCATAGCAGTTGCCGATATGCGGCTTGCCCGATGCGTAGGCGATGGCGGTGGTGATATAGTAGGGTTTCTTGTCGTAAGTCTGCATGCTGTCTCCTTGAATACCCGGACAAATGAGCCCGGTTTATTACCTCCGGTCCTCTGCACTCACGCAAAGAAGACCCATGGGGGCACTATCCGTTAGAGTATAGCATAAGAAGGCTTCCTGCGCAAGGAAAAAGACACAGATCCAGAGCACTTTGCGGTGACATAAAAAAGGAGGCTTTGAAATCGTCTCCAAAGCCCCCTCGTTTCGCTGCGTTTTACTTACGGCGTCTGCTCTCCCGCATTCTGCGGGCTTTCCTGCGTGCCCGGAAGCCCCACGATGGTGCTTACGTTCTCGCTGCCCATGTAGTAGTTGGGCAGGATGCCGTTCCACTGCTGGATATAGTAGTAGTTCAGCAGATCCTCCGTCAGCCATTCTGCAATCGCCTTGTTCTTGGCGGCTTCCTTCTGACCGGCGTATTCCGCCGCGTCCGCCTGGATCTTGGTGACCGCCAGATCCGCTTCCGCCTGGATCTTCGCAACCTCGGCCGCCGCGTTGGCATCGATCACGTTTCGCTTGGCCTGCTCCTGCTGCTCCATGGTCTTTCTGGCCTGTTCGATCTCCGCCTGCAGCTTGTTCTGCGCCGCGACCTGCTTGGCTTCGACCGCATTGGTGAAGGCATCCGTAAAGTCCATGTCCTCAATGGAGGTGCCTACGACCACGATATTGTAGTGCGCCAGCTTGTCCCGAAGCAGCCCTTCGATGGCTTCGGACAGATCGTCACGCGAGGAGACCAGATTTTCCGCTGTGTAGCGGGCCGTCATGACCTTCACCGCCTCGGAGATATTGGGCGTGATCACCGTATCGAAATAGGTCGTGCCGATGGTCGAGTAGATGGTCATGGCATTTTCCTTGCTGATCTGATAGTTTAACGTATAGGCAACAGTCACTTCCTGAATATCCGAGGAGAAGCAGCTTAAGGTGACAGCCGCTTTCTGGACCCGGTTGTCCAGGTTGATGACCTTCTGCCAGGGGAGCTTGCCGTGGATGCCGGCGTCCAGCGTATAGTTTTCCACGCGTCCGAAGGTCGTTACGACGCCTGTATGACCGGTCGGCACCGAGGTGTAGCAGGCGCTGCCGATGCAGACGACGGCCAGGATGATGCCGAGCACCGTCGGGATCAGGGCTTTCTTTTTATCGCCGGTATTGTAGCGGACAACGGCCCCTACCAACAATCCCACCGCTAACAGGATCACACCGATAATCAGTTTTTCCATATTGAATCCTCCTTCTTGCCGAAGTCTTCGCGACTTCCTGTATGCCAAATGCAGATGCATTGTTTTGTTTACGTCTGTATTATAAAACCGCCCGGGCCTCTTCGTAAAGAGTCCGGGCGGAGAAATACCGGTCCTTATTTTGTCTGCGGAAGCGAAATACTTCGCCGCTTCATTTTTTCAGTAAATAAGCCGCCGTTGTCTTCGACGATCTTTATAAAACGTTCTTCAAACACGGCTTCGCTCATTCGTGCATCAGCGCTTCGAGCTCCGCGTCGGATTTGGCGGAGAGCTCATTTTCGTTATAGAAGCGGGTCAGCAGGGTGGCGATGGCTTTTCCCTCGTAGGTGAAAACGAAATCGTAGTAGCCGGGTTCACATTCTTGGGGATGCAGATAAAAGCTGCCCCATTCCGTTTCATCCGGTTTTTCCGCATCCTCGGGATAATGAAGATCGCAATAGTTCGCAAAGTTCGGATCGAGATCG
>CADBSR010000114.1 GCA_902797385.1 uncultured Lachnospiraceae bacterium | reverse complement strand
GCCAGTACGTGCGCTCACGGGATCTGAAAGAGGTGGTGCCTGCCTTCGAGGACATTCTTCGCCGCATGAAGACCGACTATATAGATCTGGGCATGATCCACTATGTAGACGCCCAGGAAGACTGGGACCGCTGCATGAATTCCGACTATCTTGCCTATATCCTCCGGATGAAGGAGCAAGGCGTGATCCGCCATATAGGGCTTTCTACCCATAATCCGCGCATCGCGCGGCAGGCCGTCCAGTCCGGAATCGTGGAGATGCTTCTCTTCTCCGTTAACCCGGCCTTTGATATGCGGCCGGCGACAGAAGATCTGGATTCGATGTTCGAAGGCTATGAATCGACGGAATACGCGGGGATCGACCCTGAGCGCGCCGCCCTGTATCAGCTCTGCGAGGAGAAGGGCGTCGGTATGACCGTTATGAAGGGCTTCTTCGGCGGACGGCTTTTTGACGCCAAGACCTCCCCCTTCGGGGTCGCCTTTACGCCGCAGCAGTGCATTCACTATGTACTGACAAGACCGGGCGTTTCTTCCATCCTTTGCGGTTTTGATACAAAGGCGCAGGTGGATGAAGCCATCGCCTACGAGACCGCCACGCCCGAGGAAAAAGACTACGCCTCTGTGATTGCATCCGCTCCGCTGCACGCCTACACGGGGCAGTGTACCTACTGCGGGCATTGCAAGCCCTGCCCCATGAATATCGATATCGCCATGGTCAACAAGTTTTACGACCTGGCGGTTCAGCAGCCGGCTGTGCCGGAAAGTGTAAAAGCCCATTATGAAGCGCTCGGAACGACAGCGTCCGCCTGTATCGGCTGCCGCGGATGCGAGACGCGCTGTCCTTTCGGTGTAAAGGTCGCCGACCGCATGCAAAAGACCGCCGCGCTTTTCGGCTGCTAAAAGCCGGCCGCCGCTGCGGATCCGATAAAAAAGGGCCGCCGCTGCGGATCCGATACCCTGTTTTTTGGAGGAAGTTCATGAAACATCATGCCGCAAAGCTTACCGCATTTCTTCTGGCGTTAACGCTCCTGCTCGGTGCCTGCAGCGTGCCGTTAAAGGAAGAGCATGACGACGAGGGCAAAAACAGCCGCCACACGGAGGCGGACGCCTCGCACGGCACAAAGGCGCCGTCCCTGACGCCGGGAGAGGAACAAGGCTCTGAAGAAGATCCCGAACCCCTGCGGAAGGATCTTATCACCCGGCTGCCCGCCTGGCAGGAGCACCTGGCCAATGTCATAAAAGAAAAACAGCTCGCGCTCGGGCGGCCTGCCTTTACCCTGGATCTCATCAACCGCGTGACCGGCATGGGCCTCGTCCAAGCGCGGGATCTGGACGGCGATGATCAGGAAGAACTGATCTTTGTGACACCGTATATGACCGAGGGCGGCTATTATGATTACCGCCTGGAGATCTGGAACAGCCGTAAAAGCGGGGCGGAATGCATTTTTGAAGGGATCGCTTACCGGATGGGTGTCGATAACATCGGTCTTGCCTTCTGGGAAGGCGAGGACGGCGGGCTCTTCTTCCTCTATGATGATACCGACTCCATGAACGGCCGGTATCTGGGCCGGATCCGAAAAGGAGCTTTTGAAGCCGTCGCCACGCTGGACTGGAGCCAGGTAACATATGACAACGATCTCCGCCTGTACACCTATGAAGGGAAAAAATACCGGCCTTTGGAGATACTGACCGTATACTGCTACAGCGGGGGAGAAGAGACGGAGGAATATCTGCACTGGAAGAATGCCGTCAAGGAAAGCTATGCCGACACGCTCCGCACCCTGGGCCTTGTGCAGGAGGACGGCCCGGTTCTGTTTACGCCCGGCCTGACCGGCCTGGCGGATGGCAAGTATCTGCGCCTTCAGGTTACCTATAAAGATCCCGAGGGGAATATCACCGCCGTCTGGGATTACGACTACGACGAAGCCGGCCATGAGATCTTCTCCTACCGGAACGATGTGATGCGCTCCGCTGCCTTTTACAATGAGGCCGGCGTCCTGGTCCACGATATCACCTACCGCTCAAACGGGATCCGGAGCGAAGAAAACTTCTATAACGACAACGGCGATCTGCTGGAAAAAACGACTTACCAGGAAGACGGCCGGAGCGTCAACTGGCATTACGTCTATACCTATGATGAAAAAGGACGCATGGCCAGCGCGAGCATGGGGATCGGCGGCCTCAAGCTCTATACGTACAATGACGACGATGTCATGATCGAGGCGCGGACCGTGGACCCGTCGACGGGAGAACTCATGAACTCCCACAGCTTCGTGCTGGACGAAAAAGGCCGCCATCTGGAAGAATATTTAAATAAAGACGGCATGTCCCTGAAATATCAGACCTGGGAATACTATGAAGACGGCTCCTATACGGAGATCCTCTGGGATTACCAGCATTATGACAGCGACGTGCATAAATACTATCTGGAGGGGCAGGAGGTGCCCGGGACGGTCACGGAATATGACACCGAAGGCCGTATCCTGCGGCAGACGGTCTATGCTTTCGTGGAGTACGGCCGCACCGAGCAGGCCGTCCACTCCATAGAGGAATACACCTACGATGAAAACGGGCACGTCCTCACGCACCGCCAGGCGACCCACAACAACGGAACGATCTCTTATGAAGAAAAGACCGTCTCCGAATATACGGCAGACGGTCAGTTAAAACACCGCGATATTTATTATCACAACTACGGATACTGGTCCCATCTCGGAGAGACCGAGCACGAGATCAGCTTCACCAATTATGAAGCGGATTTCAATGAACTCGGCTACCGGGTCCATGTCATTACACGGAAAAATGACGATCCCTACGGCAACGGAGAGACAGTTCAAAACAACGAGATGTTTATTCTCTACGAAAATGCCTACGGCGAGATCATGGGTCTTAAACCGTAAGCCCGGCGCAGCATCTTCAGGCCTCCTGCTCAGGGAAATGGCAGGCGGCCTTGATGGCATTGAATGACGTATCACTGATATAATGCTCGATCCGGCAGGCGTCGGCAACGGCCGTTTCTTCATCCACGCCCAGGGCCTTAAAGAAAGCGGTCAGGGTCGTATGGCGCTCATAGATCCGCTCTGCGATCGTGCGGCCCTTTTCCGTCAGATGGATATGCCCTTCGGGATCAACGCTGATAAACGCCCCTTCTTTTAGTTTCCCGACCGCACGGCTTACGGAGGGTTTGGAAAAACCCATTTCTTCCGCAATATCGATAGACCGTACCGTCCCGTTTTTTCTGGAAAGGGTCAGGATCGTTTCCAGATACATTTCACCTGATTCCTTCATGCTGATTTCCTCCCGCGTAAGCAATCACTTGTCCTCATCATATCATTTGTCGGCAGAAAAAACAAGCCACCTCAAAACCGCCTCGGCCATGTTTGAAAAGGGCTTTGCACCCGCGCGGGAAACATGGTATGATGCCGGCAGAAAGGAGATTTGTCATGATCCTTGTCAGAAAAATCCAGATCCCGCTCCTGCCGACCCAAAAGCCGCGCCGGCTCTATATTTCCCTGCCGAAGGGCTACGCCGACGGGGAGGCGCGCTATCCCGTCCTGTATATGTTTGACGGTCACAACGTTTTCTATGATTCGCATGCCACCTACGGAAAAAGCTGGGGCATGCGGGAGTATCTCGGCCGCTCAAAAAAAGAGCTGATCGTCGTAGGCATTGAATGCAATCCGGAAGGCAACAACCGCCTTTCCGAATACTCGCCCTGGGATCTTTCTGCCTGGGGGCTTGATATAAAAGGCCGGGGCCGTGAGACCATGGACTGGATCACAGAGGTGTTAAAACCGCAGATCGACGCCGAATTCCGGACCCTGCCGGACAGAGAGCACACCCTCATTGCCGGCAGCTCCATGGGCGGCCTCATGGCGGTCTATGCGGCTGTCGCCTATAACAAGGTCTTTTCCCGGGCCGCCGCGCTTTCTCCCTGTCTCTTCCTGCATCCCCGCCGGCTTGACGCGCTGATCAAGCAGGAAAACCTGATCCGTCCGACCCGTATCTACATGGACTACGGGAGCGAGGAGACAGATGAAAAAACAGGAGAGTGGTCGCAGATGTTCCTGTTTGCTTCAAGACTCTCGAAAGCCGGCGCCCACATCGCCGCCCGCGTAGTCCCCGGGGCCGAACACAACGAAGCCGCCTGGGAGAAGCGGATCCCGCTCTTTATGGACTACCTGCTGCAGGAATAATGCAAAAG
>CADBSR010000113.1 GCA_902797385.1 uncultured Lachnospiraceae bacterium | reverse complement strand
GCGGGTCGATCAGATCGCAAAAGGCGCGGCCATGATGACGGATACCAAGGTGTCCAAGACCTTTGTGGACGGCTGTTCGACCACCGTCTCCAACCGGGCACTGGAGGCGATAGGCCAGAAATATCTGGAGGAAGTGCCGCTGCCGGCGTATTTGGAAGAAGAGTGGGCCTATGCGACGAAGCTGAAAGAGAGCTGCCCGGTGGACAAACTCCCCGGGATCGCCGCCAAATACAGTCCCGCGGCGGCGGCTGCCGTCAAAGCGGCTTCTGAGAACGGACAAAAAGCCATCAACGATTTTATAGCCCCTCTCTGGACGGGCGATCATTTCTCCGCCGGTTCCACCGACGTGGGAGATGTTTCCTGGCAGGCGCCGATGCTGCAGCTGCACTGCGCCAGCTTTGCCGCGGGCTCTCCGGGACACTCCTGGCAGAACGTCTCCTGCGGAAGGACGTCCATAGGTCATAAGGGCCTTTTGTTTGCCGGCAAAGTTCTGGCGGCCGTCGGCATTCATCTCTTGCAGAATCCGGAGGATCTGGCTACAATACAGGAAGAGTTTGCCTCTGTCGGCGAATACGTCTGTCCCATCCCGGACGGAGCCGTGGCACGGACGCTGGAGCAGGCGCTGGAGAAAAAGGAAAACGCGCTGACCATATAAAGGAGAGTGTAACATGAAAGTGCTGATGACCGGCTTTGAACCCTTTGGCGGGGAACAGATCAATCCTTCCTGGGAAGCAGTGCGCCAGCTGACGGCGCCGGAAGGAACGGAACTGATAAAACACTGCCTGCCGGTCAGCTTTCGGGAGGCGCCGGCCCAGCTGGAGACCCTGATCCGGCAGAACCATCCGGATATTGTGCTTTGCGTGGGACAGGCTGGCGGCCGGAGCGGCATCAGTCTGGAACGGATCGCGGTCAATCTGATGGATGCCCGGATCCCGGACAATGACGGGTATCAGCCGGCAGAAGAAGCGGTGTTCCCGGAGGGGGAGACCGCTTACTTTTCCCATCTTCCGCTGCGGGAGATGGAGGCCTGGCTGAAGGCGGCCGGGCTCCCGGTCCAGATCTCCAACACGGCAGGCCTGTATGTCTGCAACTGTGTCTTCTATACGGCGGCTTTTCTGGCAGCAAGGGAATACCCGGATATGAAAGCCGGTTTTATTCATGTACCGTATCTGCCCGAACAGAGCAGGGGCGGGAGCATGCCGTTCCTGGATCTTGAAGAAGACAGGAGGGCTCTGGAATTGCTGGTGAAAGGGCTTTCATCCGGCAGGGAATAAGTGGCGAAAGCTTGCTTTTCTTACTTAATAAAATAAGGTTTTGATTTTTTTTGTGAAGAAATCTTCCCTTTTCAGAATCATATGTTATAATACTTGCGGCCTGCAGAAGACTGCAGCGCATCCGGTACCAAATTCCACTGTACGAAAGTCGTGAATATCAGAAAGCTTTTGACTGATTCGTCTATAAAAGCTTGCTGTTTTTGACTTGACAAAAGTGCTTTCGGACAATAAAATCTGGTAGGAAAATTTAAAAGATATAAAGAAGGAATGAGGTAACACACATGGTAAGAGTTGCAATCAACGGTTTCGGACGTATCGGACGCATGGCGTTCCGCCAGATGTTCGACATGAAGGGCTACAAGATCGTCGCCATCAATGACCTGACGGATACGAGGATGCTGGCTCATCTGCTGAAGTACGATTCCACCCAGAAGCGTTATGCCCACCGCAACAACATCGTTGCCGGTGAGGGTTATATTGAAGTCGAAGGCAAGAAGATCCCTGTCTTCAGCGAGGCTGACGCCAACAACCTTCCCTGGAAGAAGTTAAAGGTCGACGTCGTCCTGGAGTGCACCGGCTTCTACACTTCCAAGGCAAAAGCTATGGCACACGTCAACGCCGGCGCCCGCAAGGTCGTTATCTCCGCTCCCGCGGGCAACGATCTGCCGACCATCGTTTACAACGTGAACCATGATACCCTGAAGGCAACGGATACGGTCATTTCCGCCGCGTCCTGCACGACCAACTGCCTGG
>CADBSR010000112.1 GCA_902797385.1 uncultured Lachnospiraceae bacterium | reverse complement strand
TCAAACTCTCTTGTTGAAATTTTGATCCGCATCAGTCATCGCTGACTAATCCGTTTCTTTACTTTTGGTTTTTTGGTCGCTTTTTAATGACCTCTGATTTTCCTCGCGCATCTGTACGTGATGCGTCGCGGTTCCGGCTTTGAACCTTGTGAGGAGGTTCTTGGCCCCGCTGTTTATCAAGGAATTTTCAGGGTTGGAATGCATCATTTAATTGTCAAGGTGCTGCACCCTTTTCCGGAGCGCATTGCGTAGTCTACCAGAGTTCTTGGCAAATGTCAATAGTTTTAATTGATCAACTTCAAGAAATATTTTAGGGGTTTGTCGCACTTTTGTGCCTGACTTTCAATCAATTCAGATTTGTGACTGAAAATTTATTGTTGATTTGCACTTTTACGGGTCTCGATCTCACCCCTGTAAAAAGACAACATAAGATCCACAACCCGTCCATAACTTTTGATCCCGTCTTCCTGATGGTTGAATTTCAGCTGGGCATCGTTTGCCTTTTGTTTTATTTCAACCAGTTTGGTCTGGAACAAGGACCAGTAGCGGGAATTTTCCGCCAGGTCCACCGCGATCTCCTCGGCCAGCTTGGCGCGCACCCGGGACCACAGATCCGGATCGGCTCCGTAAAGAGCATTGCTCGCATACAGATAGCCCAGAACATAACCGCTGTAGCGGAAGTCTGTATCGTCTGAACCGATACAGGCCAGAAAGCCAATAAAATTCGCTTCATCCTCCCGGGCATATCCCTTCAGGTGAGCCAGTTCATGGCAAATGGTGTGCGGAATGTTGTAAGGCGTGATCAGACGGTTATACTGCGCCTCCGATGTATACGGAGACTGAAGGCCCGTGATGTGCTCATGGGAAAGGAATTCCGAAAACAGTACAGCTTTCGGCAGGGGGTAAAAACCCGAAAGCGTCGGATATGTTTCTCCCAGCTTCTTCATGGCCGCAACAGACGCCTGCCGGACTTCACCGCTCAGCTGCATGATCCCCTGCGCATCTCTTGAAACCGCATGGATCAGTTTATTGGCTTCTTCCGTCATGATCTCCGAAAGATAGTACAGGTCATCTTTGGTCCCGCCGCTCAGATCCATCTCATACTCTTCCGCAAAAGTGGCACGGTTATAGTTGATCCCCATTCCGATCATAAAAACGAGCCACACGGAGCCGACACAGATCATAATCAACCTCACCCAGCGTGAAAACCAGCCTTTTTTCGTATGCTTTTTTACCAGGCGCGTGATGTCTCTCACCAGGAAGAATATGCCCAGTAATACAAGCAGATAGATCCCCATCTCGTTGACAGAGAAGGGGATCCATCCATTGATCCGCCCGAGCAAACCGACCCAAAGCGGATAGATATGATTGGCATACCAGGTCGAAAACGGCTTGTTTCCGCCCGCAAGGAAATAAAGGCCCGTGCCGAGAGCAGCCGGAAGCAGGGCAGCCAGCCAGGGCAGAATCTTCTTGAAAATGGTGCTTGCGCTGCGCTTCATGGTTATACCCTATTGCGGATTCGTTCCGCTTCTGAAATGCTTCTTAAACAGTTCCTTCAGTTCCGGACGGCTGAATTGATAATAAGAATTGCAGAAATCACAATGAACTTCCACCGTTTCCTGAGAGACCATCAGATCCAGCAGCTCATGCCGCCCGAGACCAACCAGGACAGACTCCATTTTTTCGCGGCTGCAGCCGCAATGAAACGCCACGTCCGTACTTTCCAGAATCTGCAGGTCAAAATCATCCAGCAGACGGTGCAGGATATCCTCCGGTGTCAGGCCTTCGCTTAACCAGCTTGTGACGGAAGGGGCAGCCAGGATCTTTTCTTCCAGGGCAGCAGCCACTTCATCGGTGGTGCCGGGCATCAGCTGCAGCATAAACCCGCCCGCCTGGGCAACCGTATTGTTTTTATTCATTAATACGCCGAGGGACACGGAGCTGGGCGTCTGTTCGGAAACAGCAAAATAATACGTCAGATCCTGCGCGATCTCGCCGCTTACCAGCTCGCAGGTCCCGATATACGGCTCCTTTAAGCCAAGATCCCGGATAATGGTCAGTTCTCCCTTTCCGATGGCTCCGCCGACGTCCAGCTTTCCATCTGCCCGGGCATGGAGCAGGACCTGGGGATTTTCCGCAAAGCCCTTTACCTGTCCGTGTGCATTGGCAACGGCATACAGCGTCCCCGCCGGTCCGTCTCCTTTGATCTTTAAGGTCAGTTTATCCTCTTCTCCCTTTAACTGGGTCCCGAGGATCGCCGCCGCCGTCAGCAGCCGTCCCAGGGCCGCCGTCATGACCGGGCTGGTATTGTGGCGCGTTCTGGCCTCTTCCGTCAGATCTCTCGTATAAGCGGCAAAGGCCCGGATCTGACCGTCGGCAGCCGTCGCGCGTATAACATGATCACTCATCGTCTGATTCCTCTAATTGTTTATGATTTGTATGGGATCTCTTCTGCCTGCGTCAGAAAAGAGGATCCCGTTCTTTTCCTTCTTTGAAGCGCTGCATCATTTCCGCTGTCAAAGCCGGTTCTCCGGTGCGGTCCGGCAGCTCATCCCGGTGCAGCCAGCGGGCTTCCTTGAGTTCTTCTTCGTCCAGAACGATATCTTCGCACTCCCCGTCGAGTTCGCAGTAGAATCCCATCAGGACCGTATCCGTAAAGGACCAGGGCTGCGACTTATAAAACCGCAGGTTTTTGACTTTGATCCCGACTTCTTCCATGACTTCCCGGTGGACCGTCTCTTCAACGGTTTCTCCCAGCTCGGTGAAGCCCGCGATCAGTGCCAGACCTCTGGCCGGTCGGTTGGCATAGGCCGTCACAAGGATCTTGTCCTCATGGGTCACAGCCACGATCACAGCCGGCATCAGACGCGGATAGGTCGTTTTATGACAGTTCGGGCAGACAAAGGCCCTTTCCCAGGAGCTTTCCTCCAGCTTTGTTCCGCAGCAGCCGCAGTATGTCTCACTGATCAGCCAGCGCATCAGCTGCATGCCGGTAATGCCGGCAAAGGCCAGGTGCCTGGGCTTTAAGGTCCGGCAGCGTCCCTGATCCGTATAGGTAAAGCCTTCCAGTTCCGGGTCGGCGGTGCCTTTCTGCGGGCCCACAAAGAAGGCGGTATCGTCGATCAGGAAGGCAAAATACAGATCCTCTGTTCCCACCTCCGAGACATAGGGAAAGCGGAAAAGACCGTTTTCTTCCCGGATCAGCATCTCCCGCTCTCCGCGCTGGAATAAGACAAAATCATCCGGCCGCGGTGCCCGCCGATGTGCAAAGCTGTTGTCATAAACATGAGGAGCAATATCCTGGACCATAAAAAACCTCCTTGCCATAAGCAGGAGCAGTATAGCACATGCAAAAAAAAGCCGCAAGATTTCTCCTGCGGCTGATTCAGCATAAAAGATCCAGAAAGTCTTTTGGGGATAGTCCGACAATGATCTCTTCCGGGCGAACGCCGGCTTTTGACAGGGCCTTTTCACAGTCCTCTTTTTCGGGGCGGCACCCTAAAAGGCAGCGCGCAAGCACGGACGGGTCCTCCGCAGCAAAAAAGTCCCCGCGGATCTCCAGTTCGGTGATCCTGTCCTTTTCGACCGTGACATACAGTTCCAGCTTTCCGCAGCCTTCGATCCGCTTCTGTTTTAGCAGCGTGCAGGACGGGGAGGAAGCATAGTTCCACGCTCTCGTATCATACCGTTCTTTTTTCAGGCGAAGAATGGCCTCCTCCTGCTGTGCCGTGAAAGAAAGAAATTCCGTTTTCCCTCCCTGGGCAATCTCTTCCAGAAGCGCTCTTTTAAAGTCCTCCAGGCTTGTTCCTTCCGGCAGATACGGGCGGATATTGGTCACACGGGAGCGGACGGAACTGATCCCCTTGGAGCGGATCTTCTCTGCATCGACCCGCAGCGCCTCCTGCACGGTCTCCAGGCGGGAATCAAACAGGATCGTACCGTGATGCATGACCCGTCCTTCCCGGCGATACTGAGCATTGCCGGAGAATTTTTTCCCGTCAACCGTAATGTCATTCCGGCCGTCGATCTCGGCCCGGACCCCAAAGCGAGCCAGCGCACGAACGACGGGCTCGCAGAACGGTTTCAGATCGACCCCGCCGGTCCGGTCAGCATCGGTTATGAAGGTAAAATTTAAATTTCCCAGATCATGGAAAACAGCACCGCCGCCGGACAGACGACGGACCACCCGGATCCCATGCGCATGTACATACTCCGTATTGATCTCTGCCGCCGTATTCTGATACTTGCCGATAATGATCGCATTGTCGTTCTGCCAAAGCATCAGATAATTTCTGTCCCGCGGCATACAATCAAAGACGACCTGTTCCGCCGCCAGATTCCAGGCCGGATCCGTCGTTTTCAGATCCAGAACAGCTGTTTTTTTCATGGTATTCAGATCCATCATGATCTCCGAAAAAAAGCAGAGACTGTCTTACAGTTTATGGACAGCTTTCCCGAAAGCATCCAGCGCAGCCTCCCGGATCATTTCACTTAAGGAAGGATGCGCCAGCACGAGGCTCTCCCATTCCGGGAGCGTAAGCCCCTTCTCCACGGCGATCGTTGCCGCGGAAATCATTTCCGAAGCATTCTCCCCTACGATCGTTACGCCCAGGGTCTTCCCTGTGTCGCGGTCCATGACGACATAGGTACAGCCGTTGGCGCCTTCTGCCAGTCCCATGCCGTTCGCGGCATAGTTAAAGCTTCCTAGCACCGGATCATAGCCTGCCGCTGCTGCGGCTTCCGTTGTCAGGCCGACTGAGGCAATGCAGGGGATGGTATAAGTACAGGCGGGCATGGCAGCCGGGCGGCTGTAAGCTTCTTTCAGGATATGGGCCAGCGCCGCTTCTCCCTCTGCATAGGCGGCGTGCGCCAGCTGATAAGAGCCGGCCACATCTCCGATGGCATACACCCCTTCCACACTCGTTTGCTGATGTGCATCGACCTGGATAAAGCCCTTGGGGTCCAGGGTAAGCCCCAGTGCTCCGGCATCGATCCCCGAAAGGTTGGGACGCCGACCGACTGCCATCAGGACCTCATCGCATAAAACAGCTTCTTCTTTTTCTTTATAAAGGAAAACAGCCCGTTTCTGCTCTTCTTCTTTTTCAATGCGCAGCATCTTTGCCCCGGTGCGAATCCGGATCCCCAGCTTTTTCATCTGGGCCTGCAGCATCCGAACCGCTTCCTTCTGTTCCCGTTCCAAAAGGCCGGGCAGCATCTCCACAACGGTCACCTCACTGCCGAGCGCCGCGAAAGCGCAGGCCAGCTCCAATCCTATCACACCGCCGCCCATAACGACCAGCGATGCGGGAAGTTTTTCCAGGCTCAGGATCCCGGTAGAATCCAGGCACAGCTCATGACCGGGGATCGGGATCATCATCGGGACGGAGCCCGTCGCGATCACCACATTTCGGTCTTCGTAGATCTCCCCGCCGCAGGTCACCTTTCTGTCCGCCAGCAGTCTGGCTTCTCCTTTTACCGTGATGACGCCGGTCTTTTTGAGCAGCATCTGAACACCGCTCACCAGTTTGTCCACGACCTCATTCTTGCCTTCCATGATCCTGGAATAATCCGGAAGCAGCTCGCCGCGAAAGAGTTCTTTTGCCGCAAGCGATCGGGCCTTGAGCAGGGCGGAGGCTTTGTCGACCAGATATTTGGTCGGAATGCAGCCGACGTTCAGACAGGTCCCGCCGATGCTCTCCTTTTCAAACAGCGCGACCGATAATCCCTTTTTAGCCGCAGCGATCCCCACGGAATATCCGCCGGGACCGCCGCCGATGATCAGAAGATCAAAGTATTTCATAACAGAAAACTCCTCACAGTTCCGCCTTCAAAACAGGATTTCGGGCGGCCATGACCTCATCGGGTCTGCCAATGGACGTGCCATGCGGTGCCGTATGAAGCCGTTCGGGATCTCTCATCCCTTCTTCCTTGACCTTGCGGAAGATTTCAGCGACCTCATCCAGCGTTTCCCGGCTCTCTGTCTCAGTCGGTTCCAGCATCAGTGCCTCATGCACGATCAACGGGAAATACATGGTCGGCGGATGGATTCCGTGATCGATCAGTCCCTTGGCCACATCCAGAGCACTCACGCCCGTCTCTTTCTTGTACTGTGACAGATCCAGGACAAACTCATGCATGCAGATTCTGTCAAACGCCGGTGTAAAGACGTCCTTTAACGCATGCATCAGGTAGTTCGCATTCAAGACCGCCGTCTCAGACGCCTGCGGGATCCCTTCCCGTCCCAGCGTCAGAATATACGTCAGTGCTTTGACAACGACCAGGAAATTGCCTGCAAAAGCGCGTACCTGGATGGCGTTCCCCCCGTCCATCAGGGCCGATTTCGGCAGGAACGGCGCCAGAAACGCCTTGCATCCGACCGCGCCGGCTCCGGGACCACCGCCGCCATGCGGTGTGGCGAACGTCTTGTGCAGATTCATATGCACGCAGTCGAAGCCCATATCCCCGGGACGAACGTGACCCATGACGGCATTCAGATTCGCCCCGTCATAATAGCAGAGTCCGCCCGCCTCGTGTACCAGCCGCGTGATTTCCAGTATATTCGGGTCAAACAGACCCACGGTATTCGGGTTGGTGAGCATCAGGCCGGCTGTATCGTCTCCCAACACGGCCTTTAACGCTTCCAGGTCTACACAGCCATCCGGCGCCGATGCAATATTCACGACTTCATAGCCGCACATGGCAGCCGTCGCCGGGTTGGTGCCGTGCGCCGAATCCGGAACGATGATCTTCCGGCGTTTTTCATCGCCGCGGGCATCATGATACTGTTTGATCAGCAAAACGCCCGTGAATTCCCCGTGAGCGCCGGCGGCCGGTTGGAAGGTCATGGCATCCATGCCTGAAATTTCTCCGAGTAGTCTGCCTGCTTCTTCCAGGACCCGACGGCATCCTTCGGTCGCTTCTTTCGGTGCCAGGGGATGGATCCCGGTAAATAACGGAAGCGCCGCCATCTCTTCATCGATCCGGGGATTGTATTTCATAGTGCAGGATCCCAGGGGATAGAATCCGCTGTTGACACCGTACACTTCGTGAACGAGGCCGGTATAGTGCCGGGAGATCTCGGTTTCACTCAGTTCCGGCAGGCGAAGCACACTGTCCCGGCGCAGTTCGGACGGCAATTCACAAGCCGCCACATCCAACGGCGGTAAAATGGCACAGCCGTGCCCGGGCTTGCTCTTTTCAAAAATCAGCTTCATACGAGCACCTCCCCGACCAGGCGGATCACTTCATCCAGATCCTTCTTGCCTGCTTTTTCCGTTACACACCAAAGGATTTTGTCTTCCCCAAGCGGCAGGCCGCCCAGGATCCCGGCATCGTCCAGTTTTTTCAGAACTTCATCCCGTTTCGGCACCTGTGTTAAAAATTCGTGGAAGAAATCTCCCTCCGAAAGCTTAACGCCCCGGATCTCCTTCAGGCCCTGCGCCAGATAGTGCGCCTTGGCCAGACACTGTCCGGCTACCTCTTTCAGGCCCTGAGGTCCCATCACGGACAGATAAAGACCCGCAGTCAGGGCACACAGCGCTTCATTGGAGCAGATATTGGAACTGGCCTTCTCCCGGCGAATATGCTGTTCTCTGGCCTGCAGGGACAGCACAAAGGCGCGGCGTCCTTCTGCATCCTTCGTCTCCCCAACGATCCGCCCCGGCAGCGCCCGCATGTTTTTCTTCGTGGTCGCCATAAAGCCCAGGTACGGGCCGCCGTAGGAAAGCGGCATGCCGAGCGGCTGCCCTTCTCCCACTGCGACGTCCGCCCCGAGTTCGCCCGGTGTTTTCATGATTCCAAGCGCAATGGGATTGCAGCCCATGACCGCCATGGCACCGGCTTCATGGGTCGCTGCAATCAACGCTTCTGCCTTCTCAAAGCGGCCGTAGAAGTTCGGCTGCGCAAAGTAAACAGAGGCGGTCTCCGGACTCAGCAAGGCTTTTAAGGCGTCCAGATCCGTCACGCCGTCCTTTTCCGGGATCAGCTTCATCTCGCACCCTACGCCGTAACAATACGTCCGGAT
>CADBSR010000111.1 GCA_902797385.1 uncultured Lachnospiraceae bacterium | reverse complement strand
CTCGGTCATAAGCTTTTCTGTGTTCTTATTCGATATAGTAGTATATGCCGGAATCCTTGTCAAGAGAATGTAAAAAATCAGACGGTGTCGATCTTCTGCCGCTTTTTGCCGGCAGGTTCGGTCCGCCGCACAGCCTATCTCCCCGCCTCAGACAAAATAGCGCGCTGTAATCCTCTCCGGCAGTCCTTTACCCCGGACCTGCCTTCCTGTATACTGAAGTCAGAACAAAACAAAAGCCGCTCGCGGCGGCCAACCATAAGCATTCAAGGAGGAAAGAAAGATGAAAAAACTCATATACAAAGTCGATTCGTTCAAGGTCACCTGGCGGACCTGCAAGGGCTTTGCCCAGGAACTGGAGGATTTTATCAATGCTCACGCCGCCGAAGGCTGGCGTTTTGAAGGGGTCGAGGATCACGCCTTTATGGGCGAGTGGTGCTGTGTGATCTTCTCCCGGGAAGAGGAATCGGCCATCTGAAGAAGGGACTCCATAAAAAGGAGCGGCTGAGTCAATGCTCAGTCGCTCTTTTTTTGGATCCCGGTCTTTACAGCTGGGGCAGGCTGCCGGAAGCAGCGTTCATTCTTTTATTCGGCAGGAACGACCTCGGCCGCCGTAACGTGCGGCTGCGGGCCTTCGTACCAGTACAGGAAGCCTTCCAGGTTCAGCGTATCGCCAACCTTCAGGTTCTTGACAGTCTCATACACGTCCGTGCCGGCTGCGCATTCATCCGTCTCCACCGTTAAGGTATAGGTGTTGCCGCCCAGCTCGACGGTAAAGTACAGGTCATCGCCATCCTGGCCGGATCCGTTCCAGCTGTAGAGGAAGGCCACTTCCTTGCCGTCCGCATCCTTGGACGCCACGACCTTGGCACCCTCCGCCCGGAAGCGGCGGTTCATCTGTGCCTGAATGGCAGCTTCATCACCTAAGCTTCCCAGATCAACAGGGGCGGAGAAATACGGAAGCGGAAGATCCTCAGGAATCTCGAAGCCCTCGGCATCCTTGACTTCCACTTCGCCGCTCCAGGTCGTCTTGAAACCGTTTACACGGATATAAAGACCTTCGAAGAGCTGTGCGTACTGTTCCGGGGTGACCGCCATGCGGTATACATAGTAACCGCCGGTGATATCGTCCAGATAGACGGAGCAGTTGCCGTATTCTTCATTGTAAGCGGAGATCAACTGAACGAAGCCTTCCACGGTCACGGGAGCATCATCTTCGGCTGTCAGGAACTCGGCGTGCTTCATAACACCTTCCGGCTTCACAAACATCTTTTCGATGGAGGTGATATGCGGCTGCGGGCCTTCATACCAGTACAGGAAGGCGTTCATCTCCACCACATCGCCGATCTCCAGCGTCTTGGCGGCTTCGTATACTTCGCTGCCGGCGCCGAACTCATCGCTTTCCACCACGACCGTGTAGGGCTTGCCTTCCAGCAGGATGTTAAAGTAGATATCGTCGCCGTCAGAGCCGGTTCCGTTGTAGGAATACAGCCAGGCAGCTTCCTTGCCTTCTCCGTCGGTGGAGGCAACTACAACCGCCGGGACAATGACGACCGGGTTGGCAGAAAGGCTGTGCAGCAGCTCCTCGTCCTGGGCGATCATAGCAAAGTCAAGGGTCTCCGCCGTAAATTCGCCGTGCTCTTCCAGGAATTCGTAGGCTTCCACGTCGGCGATCTCCACCATACCGCTCCAGGCCTTCTTGTAGCCGGTCAGCTTCAGGTACGCACCGGGCACCAGCTTGGCAGCGTCTTCTTCGGTAATATTCATCCGGTATACATAGTAGGCACCGATCTTGTCGTGCAGGAAGATGGAGGCATTGCCATATTCGGCATTGTAAGCCGCCAGCTGGACCCAGCCTTCCACGGTGACCTGCTGCTCATCCGCCGGGTCGATCGCGCGATACTCGCCGTAGCTTAAGACATCTTCGGCGCTCTTTTCATACCAGTTCGTTTCAATGCGGGCCACGTGCGGCTGCGGGCCTTCATACCAGTACATGAACGCGTACACGTCCACGCCCTGACCGATCGTAAGAGCCTTGGCCGCTTCATAGACTTCCGTGCCGGGTGCGAATTCATCGCTCTCCACCACGAAGGTCCAGGTCAGGCCGGCCGCGCTGACCTTAAAGTAGATATCGTCGCCGTCCTGGCCGGAGCCGTTCCACTTATACAGGAACGGGACCTGTTCGCCGTCCGCATTCACGGAGGCTTCCACCATACCGGCTTCCAGGATGATCTCCTGGTTCATGAAATGGATCAGCTCGTCCGGGCCGAAGGCCTTCACGTTGACCATGCCGGGATCGAATTCCGTGCCGGTCTCCAGGATCTCGACGCTCGCATCGGTGATCTCCACCTCGCCGGACCAGACGGACTTCGTGCCGGTCACTTTGATCTTGGTGCCCGGGACCAGCTGTGCGACAACGTCTTCGCTCGCCTTCAGCTGATATACATAGTAGGCGCCTTCCCCATCCGACAGGAAGAGGTTCATGCCCTTTTCTTCGCTGTAGGCCGAAGCCAGACGGATATAGGCAATGATGCTGACCGGGTCATTCACCGCCGCTTCCGTGAACAGCTCATAGTTCATGACCAGATCGCTGGTTTCTTCCGAGGCCGCAATGCCGGAGACATGCAGCTGCGGATCCACATACCAGTACAGGAAACCGGTCAGATCGATCACGTCGCCGATCTTCAGCTCTTTCACCGCTTTGTAAACGGCCGAGTCGGCGCCCCATTCATCGCTCTCCACCACGAAGGTGTAGCGGGCATCGCCCTTGCCGACCGCGAAGTAGATATCGTCGCCTTCCTGACCGGAACCGTTTTCCTTGTACAGGAACGGTACTTCGTTGCCGTCCGCATCCGCGGAGGCAACCACGGTCATGCCCTTAACGCTAACCGGCAGGTTGGCAAACGCGGCCGCCGCTTCCGCGTCGGCCAGGACATCCGTCACGTCCACCGGAGAGGCTACATAAATGCCGCTCTCCAGGACCGTAAAGCTCGCATCCTCGATCTCCACCTGACCCTGCCAGGAAGTCTTCATGCCTTCCACGCGGATCTTGGTGCCGACCGTCAGCTGCGCCGCTTCTTCAGGCGTAACGTTCATGCGCCATACGTAGTAAGCGCCGTCCGGATCCGCCAGGAAGATATTGATATTGCCGTACGCTTCATTGTAGGAAGCCAGCTGGATCCAGCCTTCCACAACGGCCTTGGTGTCCTCGGCCAGCGCACGGTATTCCTCAAACGTCATGGCACCTTCGCCCTTGGCCGCCATATTGGTGACCTTGTGGACGTGCGGCTGCGGGCCTTCATACCAGTACAGGAAGCCTTCCAGCTCGATCACCTGACCGATCTCCAGCGCCTTCACGGCCTCGTACACTTCCGTGCCGGCACCGCATTCATCGCTTTCCACCGTCAGCGTGTAGGTCTCGCCACCGACGGAGACGTTGAAATACAGGTCATCGCCGTCAGCACCGGATCCGTTGTACTTGTACAGGAACGCCGCCTCATTGCCGTTGGCATCCGTGCTCGGCGCCACAACAGCACCGGACAGGAACACCTTCTGGTTCATATAGGTGATCAGCTCGTCCGTTCCGAACAGGTCCGTCACGTCCTTGGCTTCGGCTACATAGCTGTCGCCGCCTTCGACGACCTCAAAGGTCGACTCGCCTTCGGAGAACTCCACTTCCCCGCTCCACTCGGTCTTGAAGCCGTGCACGCGGATCTTGGTTCCTTCCTTCAGAAGCGCTGCTTCTTCCGGGGTCACCTTCATGCGGTATACGAAATACCCGCCGTCCTGATCCGCCAGGAACAGACTGGTGTTACCGTATTCCTGATTGTAGGCAGAGAACTGAACATAGGCCTCGATGGTCACTTCGCTGTCTTTCTCCGCTGCCATGAATTCCTCATAAGAGAAGATCTTCACTTCCGGAACCGGTTCGGTCGTGGGTTCTTCTGTCGTAGGTTCCTGCGTGGTCGGAGCCACTGTCGTAGGCGCCTCGGTAGGCGCTTCCGTCGTGGGCGTTGTTGTCCCGCAGGCTGCCAGTGACAGGATCATCACCAAAGACAGTCCCAAGGCTAACAGTTTCTTCATGTTTTTTCTCCTTGTTTTTATAAAGATGGTTCTTCTAAAACAAATCCTTGTATAAGAACGCAAAATATTATAACGGTTTTTTGTGAAAAATCAATGATTTTTCTTTTCATTTCGTTTTTTCAGGAAAGAAATCAGGAATACGATCCCCAAAACGACCCAGGTCGCGGCCAAAATGCCTAAAAGCCACACCGAAGTCGAGGGCAGCGGTCCCAGATCCCGGCTGTCTCTGGCCTTGGTCGTTTCCTGCGGGGCGGCCGTTTCCTGCGGGTTTTCGCCGCTCTCACCCGGCACGGCCTCACTGCCCGCCGGCTCTTCCGGCTCCGTCGGTGTGACCTCGATCTCTCCCAGTTTATATAACTGCGTGATCTCGCGGATCAGACCGATCCAGTATTCGTCATCCAGCGCCGTCCCGTCCTCGCTTAGCTTGATCTGGCGGCGGCGGGTCGCCTTGGCGACGTTTTCAATAATGGTTCCCGCCGCGTCGCGGACCGAGGCCGATCCTGCAAAGACCGGTGTGATAAAGGTGTTCTCCATGTTGTCGAGCACCATTTTGGAAGCGGCGATCTTGACATCGTAGTAAGTGTCGTTGTCTTCGCCCGCCCGCGCCAGGTAGTCCTGATACTCCGCCGATTCCACCGCCTTCATGGTCACCGGCACGTAGCCTTCGGTCTTCGAGTAAGCCACCTGGACCTCGTTGGTCATCAGATACTGGGTAAAGAGCCAGGACGCCAGGACCTCCTGCGGATCCGCCTTATTGAAAATGCACAGCGATGGTCCCTGCGAGATCATCTGCGGATTCGCCGGGTCAAACTGCGGAACGGGGCGGACCGCCGTCTCAAACTGTACGACGTCCTCCGCATGGATGTCCAATAATGGGGCATTGGAGCCCAGCCAGGTCGCGCCGGCCGTGGAGTCAATGGCAAAGAGGCAGCGCCCCGCGTTGAAGAAATTGCCGGGATAGCTGTCGATCTTGAAGGTGGAGAAGGCTCTGGTGCTCACGTGCTCATAGATCGTATAGGCGATCTCCTTGGACGTGCTGTTGAAGAGATCCACCATACCGTTGTCCCGGGCATAGCCCGCGCCCTTCTGCTTTAACATCTGGATCATCATATTGTCCGTGGACTTGTAAATGAACGGGATCATGATCTTCTGGCCGTTGGCCTTGAACAGATCCCCGTCCTTTTCCATGGCTTTTTCCGAGACTTCCCAGATCCAGTCCCAGGTCACGATATCCGGGATCGGATAGCCCATGGCTTCCACGTAGGTTTTGTTGATGTAGAGCGCTTCCGAGGAACGCATGAAGGGCAGATCGTACTGGTGGCCCTGGAAGAAGCCTTCCTCCAGGAATTTGCCGATCATTTCGTCCGCATCCGGTCCGTCATAAAGCAGCTTTTCCCCGCCGAAACCGTAGTTCGGGTCTGCCATGTAATCGTCCAGCGCCACCACCATGTCCCGGCCTTTTAAGTAGGTCGCGATATGATCCGGGTAGGAAACGCACACGTTCGGCGTGGTATTGGTCGCAATGTTGGTAATGACGTCCTGATAGATCTTCGCATAGTCCGAATAGAAGCGGATCACGACCGTCACATTCGGATACAGGGCTTCAAAATCCGCCTTTGCTTTGTTGTAGATCTTGATCTGGGTCGGATTGGAGTCGTTTTTCGCCCAGAACTCAATGGTGTATTTCCTGGAGGTATCGAATTCCAGCGGCGCCTTTTCCACCGGCTGCGTTGCCGCCTCGGTCCCTTTTTCGCCTTCCTCCTGTGAAGCAACAGCCGCGCTTTCGGTCGGCGACGCCGTCGTTTCCCGTCCCGCGATCTGCCCGTGGCAGGCACAGAGCATAAGGGCCAGCACCGTAAGCAGCGCCAGAAGGCCCGTCAGATCCTTTCTTTTCATCCCTTGGTCCCTCCTCTTGAAACGCCGGCCATGATCTTCTTGTGGAAGATCAGGAACAGCACCACGAGCGGCACGGAGATCACCACCACAGCCGCCATCATGGCAGGAATATTGTCCCGGCCGAAGCCGCTCTCGCGGATCTGCTGGATGCCGTTCGATACCAGGAAATAGTTCTGATCCGTGGTGATCAGGCGCGGCCACACATAGGAATTCCAGCATTCGATGACCTTTAAAATGATCACCGTCACAATGGTCGGCCGGCAGATCGGGACCATGACCTTTAACAGAAAGCCCAGGTCCGTGCAGCCGTCGATCCGGGCCGCCTTGTACAGGTCATCCGGGACCTGTGCAAAGTTTTCTTTTAACAAATAAATGTAGAAGACCGAGGTCACCGACGGCAGGATCAGGCCCCAGAAGGTATTGCGCATGTTCCAGTTCGTGATCGTCACGTAGTTCGTGATCACGACCAGCTCGCCCGGGATCATCATCAGCGCCAGGAAAAGGGTAAAGACCAGGTTTTTGCCTTTAAACTCCAGCTTGGCGAAGGCGTAGGCCGCCAGCACGATCACCACCAGCATGATGGCCGTGGTCGCGACGGTGAAAATCACCGTATTCAGGAAATATTTGGCTAACGGCACTGCCGTAAAGGCCTCCCGGTAGTTCTCCAGTGTCGGCGAGAGCGTATAGAACTTCGGCACGAACTCCGCGTTGTAGGCGCCGGTCGACTTTACAGAAGTCAGGACCATCCAGTAGAAGGGGAAGAGGACCATCAGCCCCCAGAACACCAGGAAGGCGTACGTTAAGGTCTTTCCCACGATCTTTCTGGTCCGGGCCGCGCGCTCGATCTGTTCATAGCTTTTCTGTGTATTTGAACTCATGCGGCGCCTCCTTTAATAATGCACGTTTTTCTTGCTGACCATCAGGTTGATGCAGGTAATGGTCAGTACGATCACGAAGAGGATGATGGCGGCCGCCGACGCGTAGGACGGATAGCCGCCCGCCGTGCCGTAGAGCATATCGTACACGTAGCCCACGATGGTATTCATCCCCGCCCCGTTCAGGTCCGTTCCGAAAAGGGCGACTTCATCGCTGTAGGCCTTGAACGCCCCTATAAAGCCGGTGATGATCAGATAAAAGAGCATGGGGGAGATCATCGGCAGGGTGATGCGCCTGAAGATCCGGCCCTTGGAGGTCCCGTCGATCTTGGCGGCATTGTAATAGTCCTGGTTGACCGACGCCAGCGCACTGGTCAGGATCAGCACCTTAAACGGCAGCACGACCCAGATGGTATAGAAACACATGACGAACATCTTCGCCCAGTAGGGTCCTTCTATGAAATCCACGCCCTGTCCGCCGAAGAACTGGATCAGCAGATTGATCATGCCGTCCGTATAGGCCGTTTTCTTAAAGAGGATCATAAAGACCAGGCCGACGGCCAGCGTATTGGTCACATACGGCAGGAAATAGACGGTCTGGAAAAGATCCTTCAGCTTCTTGATGGAATTCAGTGCCAGCGCGATCAGCAGGGCAAAGCCCGTCGAGAGCGGCACCGTGATCACCACAATGATGAAGGTATTTTTCACCGCCTGCAGGAAATAGGGGTCGTGCAGAACATAGGAATAGTTGTACGGACCGTAGCCGTAGGCCGTCTGGGATACGAAATTGTAGCCCTCTTCCACTGAATAGATCAGAACGTCGATCAGCGGATACACCATGAAGATCCCCAGAAAGAGGATCGCCGGCAGCAGGTAGAGCCAGCCCTTGAATTTACTGTTCTTCATCGCTCTTCTCCTTAAAAGCGGATCCGCTCTTCCGTCTCATGATCGAAGAGATGGACCTTTAAAGGATCCGGCCTGAAGCGCACGGTCTTTTCGGTCTTCGCCGGCCGCTTGCCGGAGGCAACGATCGCCCGCAGGTTCTCACTCACGGCACCGTCATGCGTAAACACGACGCTTGTATCGCGGCCCATGACCTCTACATTGACAAGCCCGCAGCCAAAAGTGCCTTCCGGATCCGGTTCCAGTCCTTCCGGACGGATTCCGACAAAGACCTTCTTATCCGGAACGCCCGGGACCGCCATAAGATCGTCGCCGCCTATATGCAGCCGTCCGTTTCTGACCTCGCCCTCAAAGACGTTGATGGCCGGCGTCCCCAGGAATTTCGCCACGAAGAGATTCACGGGATCATCGTACACTTCCTGCGGTTCATCGATCTGCTGGATCACCCCGTCCTTCATGACCACGATCAGGTCGGAAATGCTCATGGCCTCCTCCTGGTCGTGCGTTACGAACACGGTCGTGATACCGGTCTCCCGCTGGATACGGCGGATCTCCTCCCGGGTCTGAAGCCGCAGCCGGGCATCCAGATTGGAAAGCGGTTCATCCAGGAGCAGGACCTTGGGCATCTTCACCAGGGCTCTGGCAATGGCGACACGCTGCTGCTGTCCGCCGGACATTTCCGACGGCTTTCTCTCCAGCAGCCCGTCTATCTGCACCAGCCCCGCTGCCTCTTTGGCCCGGCGGACGATCTCCTCCTTCGGCAGCTTCTGGTCTCCCTTTAAGTTCTGCAGCGGGAACATGATATTCTGCAGGACGGTCATGTGCGGATACAGGGCATAATTCTGAAAGACCAGGCCCACGCCCCGCACTTCGGGAGGCAGGTTCGTGACCTCATCCTCCCCGAAGAAGATATGTCCCTCCGTCGGCTCCAAAAGCCCGCAGATCAGATTAAGCGCAGTGCTCTTGCCGCAGCCGGAAGGCCCGAGCAGACCGATCAGCTTGCCATCGGGGATCTCAAAATTAAAATTGTTCACCGCGATCACATCGCCGCCGATCTTTTTGTTGCGGTTGGGGAACTTTTTTGTCAGGTTCTGCAATACCACCTTCATCTTTTTTTGTCCTTTTGTATTTTCTTTTTCCGTCCGCCCTGCGCCCTTGCGCATCCGGGACGACGGTGACGGGCCCGTCTGCTTCACGGGTCCTTCTGTAAGTCTGATCAATTGTTCATATTATACGATGCCGCCGGGAAAATGGCAAGAATTCAGAGCATTTCAAAAACTTTTCGGAAAGCTGAGAAAAAAACTTGACAGATCGTTTTCGGGGTGCTATTATAGCAAGGCGCCTCAGATGAGGGCACTTACAACATCGCGGGGTAGAGCAGTCCGGAAGCTCGTCGGGCTCATAACCCGGAGGTCGCAGGTTCAAATCCTGCCCCCGCTACGCGAGGAAACCAATCCTCTCATGTGCTCAGATAGCTCAGTCGGTAGAGCAGTAGACTGAAAATCTACGTGTCGCTGGTTCGATTCCGGCTCTGAGCACTTTTTTATTACTCAAAACCCGTCCCGTGCAACATTCCGCCGCCCGAAGCGGTATTGCATAAAGGAAAAAACATCAAAGGATCTGTATGATATGAGTGAACAGCTCGTTCAAAATGTAAATGATATTCTAACCAGGGAAGAGCGCTCCAAACGGCGCCGGGCCCGTTTACCCGGCCTGTTCATGACAGCCGCCCTGCTGCTGCTCGTTTTGTTCTTCTTATGGCAGCTCTACCGCTTAAAACTCCTGCCCACTGCCCTTTTTGCAGGGCTCGCCGCTGTTTTCCTGCTCCTTGTCCTGCTGGTTTTTGTTCTGTCCCGTGACAGCCGCCGGCGCGGGCGCTGCCTGACGGCGCTGCTGCTGACGCTTTGTCTGGCCGCCGTTTCTGTGGCGGGAACCTACGTGGCCGTCCGCTTCTCCGACACCATCAAGGCGATCTTCCGTCATGATGCGACGGAAACGGTCGTGATGCAGATCTATGTCCGCACGGATGATCCGGCCGCCAGCACGGCGGAATTAAAGGGGGAAACGCTGGGGATCCTGCTTCAGATCGACCGGCGTGCCACCGACGAACTTTTAACCTCGCTCTCCCAAACATTCGGAGAAAAGCCGAACACCCTGGAATACAACTCGCCCGCACAGCTGGTCGGCGCTCTGACGCTGGGCCATGTGCGCGCCATCATCATCAATGAACAGTTCCTGTCCCTGATCAGCGCTGAGTCTTCCGATGCCCTGCATCTGCGGGCGCTGCATTCGCAGGAAGTCATCATCCCTGCCACAACGGAAGCTGATGCCTCCGACGGCGATCCCAAGCCGATCCTCCCGCCCGCCGTGACCGATCCGGACACCGGAGAAACCGTTGAAGTGCCTGTCGATCCCGATCTGCCGGATGATCTTTTGCTCAACGCGGAAGGCAATTGCTTTGCCGCCTTTATCTCCGGTATCGACAGCCGCCAGGGCCTTATCAGCCGCTCCCGCAGCGACGTCAACATCATCGCCGCCGTCAACCCGGATACCCGGCAGATCGTCCTCATCAGCACTCCCCGCGATTACTACGTCCTCACACCGGTCTCGGGCAACATAAAGGATAAACTGACCCACGCAGGCAACTACGGTGTCGAAGTCGCGCGCGACACGATGGAGATGATCTACAACATGAACATTGACTACTGGTTCCGCGTGGACTTCACCGGATTTGTGAAGATCATCGATGCGCTGGACGGTGTCGATATTGTCTCCGAAGCGGATTTCTCCAGCGGCGGATACACCTTCCGAAAAGGAACGAACCATGTCGACGGCGCCGCCGCCCTGGCCTTTGCCAGAGAACGCTACGCGCTCGGCGGGCGTGATCCGATCCGCGGAACGCATCAGATGGAGATCGTGCGGGCAGCTCTGAAAAAGGCAGCCTCCTCTCAGATCCTCAGTAGCTGGGATGAGCTCTTAAGCGCTCTTTCCGACAGCTTTGAAATGAATCTGCCCTACGAGATCATTGCCTCTATCGTCCGCCGGCAGCTGACCATAGGCGGTGAATGGAATATCGTTACCTACAGCGTCAGCGGAACCGATGACATGCAGACCAGTTTTTCTCTGGATGAGGTCAAATATGTCATGAACCCCGACTGGGATACGATCCGCCATGCCCGCAAACTGATCCGTGATGTATTTCAGGGGCTGACTGTCAGCGAATAAGGCACAGTATAAACGCAGGCTTCTCCCCTGCCGCCTGCCGCCGCAGAGCGGAAACAGCAAAAAAGATGTTACCCATCAAAAAAACCCGTTGACAAGCCTGCCCGCTTATTGTATAAATAAGGATGCGCCGCATGCGCAGGCAAAAATTTCATATGATATATGGAATTCGGAGAAGTACTCAAGAGGCCGAAGAGGCGCCCCTGCTAAGGGTGTAGGTCGGGTGACCGGCGCGAG
>CADBSR010000110.1 GCA_902797385.1 uncultured Lachnospiraceae bacterium | reverse complement strand
CTGTGCCCATCTGGAAGCAGCAGAATCCCCCGCATGTGACACCGGTCCGAAACCTCTTTTTTGTAGGTCAGCAGAGTGAAAACGGCGGCGGGGTGCCGGCGGTCGCGGCCGGCGCGGTGGAAGCGTACAGGCAAGAAGAGAGGTCCTCTGGAGCCTGAACTGCTAAGAAAAAAGGGAACGGAGTCATCAAGAGCCAGGGAAAAGACTTTTCTTTGCTCATAGAGAGATGCTTCTCCTTGCCTCGTGTGGCTTGCCAAACAGGGCTTTTTTTCGTATAATAGAATTTAGATATAGAAACAGTGAAAACTGTTCCTCACCGATTGCGTTTTATGGAGGGAGGTTCTATATGAACGAAGTTTTAAAGGCACTCAAGGAACGCCGCAGCATACGGAAATTTAAGGCTGACATGCCGTCCAGGGAACTGTTGGATCAGATCGTGGAAGCCGGCTTATATGCGCCGAGCGGTATGGGACGGCAGTCGTCCATGATCCTTGTCATAACCGAAAAGCCACTGCGGGACCGTCTTTCGGAAATGAACCGTCAGATCAAAGGTCTGCCGGAGGGAACGGATCCTTTTTACGGGGCGCCGGCCGTGCTGTTGGTTCTGGCCAATAAAAGTGTCCCGACCTATGTCTATGATGGCAGTCTGACTATGGGGAACATGTTAAATGCGGCCCATGCCCTGGGTCTGGGTGGGATCTGGATCCACCGGGGGAAGGAAGAAATTGCTTCCGAGGAGATGCAGGCACTGTTAAAGCAGCAGGGCGTGGAAGGCGAATGGGAAGGCATTGGCAACTGCTGCGTGGGCTATATTGACGGAGAAATCCCGGCGCCCGTCCCCCGGAAGGAAGGACGCGTCCGGTACCTGTAACTGAATTCTGAGCATCTGTCCGGAGGAAGGAAGATGAAAGTAACATTTTTGGGAGCCACGCATGAAGTGACCGGCTCCATGACCTATATAGAAGTGGGCAGGCACCGTCTTCTGGTGGACTGCGGCATGGAACAGGGCAAAGACGTGTATGTGAATCAGACGCTGCCTGTCTATGCTTCACAGGTTGATGCGGTATTTCTGACCCATGCGCACATTGACCATTCCGGCAATCTGCCGCTGCTGTACAAGCAGGGCTACCGCGGTCCCATCTACGCGACGGAAGCGACCATGAATCTGTGCCGGATCATGCTGATGGACTGTGCCAAGATCCAGGAATCCGAAGCCGAATGGCAGAACCGCAAAAATGACAGAGCCGGGAAACCGGAGGTCGAGCCGCTGTATACGTCAGAGGATGCGGAAAACGTATTAAAGCAGTTTATCCCGCTTCGGTACGACGAACAAAAGCAGATCGAGGAGGATGTCATGGTCCGCTTCGGCGATGCAGGACACCTGCTTGGAGCGGCGCATATTGAGCTGTGGCTGACGGAAAACGGGGTCAGCAAAAAGATCGTTTTCAGCGGGGACGTGGGGAATGTCGCGCGTCCTTTGATCTCAGACCCCAAGCCGGTCGAAGAGGCCGACTATGTGGTCCTGGAGTCCACCTACGGCGACCGTCTGCATGAACCGCACGACGGAGAGCGTTCCTATGTGCTGCAGTTGGCCAGGATCCTGGAAAAGACCTTCCAGCACGGTGGGAATGTGGTCATTCCGGCCTTTGCGGTCGGCCGCACGCAGGAGATCCTGTATTTCCTGCGGCAGATCAAGGAGGAAGGGCTGGTTCACAGCCGCCCGGATTTCAAAGTGGTCCTCGACTCTCCGTTAGCGGTGGAGGCCACGGCTGTCTTCCAGCAGACCCCGTATGAATACTTTGATGAAGATACCCGCGCCTTGCTGGATGCCGGGAAGAATCCGATCTTTTTTGAGGGATTAACGCTTTCCGTTTCCACCGAGGAATCCAAGGCCATCAACTTTGATACGGAACCGAAGGTGATCATCTCGGCCAGCGGGATGTGTGAAGCGGGCCGGATCCGGCACCACCTGAAGCACAATCTGTGGCGGCCGGAGTGCACCATCCTTTTCGTAGGCTACCAGACGGCGGGAACACTGGGCCGCGTGCTGCTGGAAGGTGCCGAAAGCGTCAAGCTGTTCCAGGAGGAGATCTCGGTCAAAGCCGAGCTGGCTACCATAGACGGCATCAGCGGCCATGCGGACCGGGATGGGCTGGTGAAGTGGTTAAACGGGTTTAAGCAAAAACCGGATACGGTCTTTATCAACCACGGAGAGGATGATGTCTGTACGTCGTTTGCGGGATATCTGCGGGATGAATTCGGCTATCATACCGAAGCGCCCTTCAGCGGCGGCCAGTATGATCTCATAAGCGGAGAATGCCTTGTGCAGGCGGAAGGCGT
>CADBSR010000109.1 GCA_902797385.1 uncultured Lachnospiraceae bacterium | reverse complement strand
TGATGCTGGTCTATGCCGGCCCTGCCTATTTTGCCAAAAAGGCGGCGGAATCCCGGAAAAAGGAAGCAGAGCAGGATCAGCAAGTTACTGATGCCATGATGATGGGCGTCTATGCCGGGCCCGGGTTTTTTGAGGGCAGACCGGGGGGGATTCTGATGCAGAAGGAAGACTTGGCAGAAAAGGAGAAGCAGGAAGAGAGCAAAGACCGGGAGGAAAATGTCAACGGCGGACCGGCCTACAATCAGGAGATGCCGGAATATGTGCCGATGGATGCGGTGAAAACGGATCCGGACGCTCCCAAAGTGCAGGAGGGCCTTGATTTCTTCTGCCCGGTCTGCGGTGCCAAAGTCGTGCTCGGCGCGAAATTCTGCCCGGAATGCGGCACTTCGCTCAAGTCTCTCTGGGCGGAAACGGATGAAAACATCCGCGACGGCGGAGAGATCGGCGGCACGGACGGCAGCATGGACGGAGAAAGCGTCAATGTATAAGCTGGCGCGCTGCGTGTGGGAGATCACGCTGGCCTGCTGCTTTTCCTGTAAATACTGCGGCTCCGGCGGCGGCAAAGCCCGGCAGGGCGAGCTGACGACGGAGGAATGCCTGCGGACGGCGGATGAGCTGGCGGCGCTGGGCTGCCGGCGGGTATCGCTCATCGGCGGCGAGGTCTTCATGCGGCGCGACTGGCAGACAATCGTACGGCGGCTGAGCGGCCGCGGCGTGCGCGTCAATCTGATCACGAACGGTTTCCTGATGACGGACCGCCTGCTGGAAGAGATCCGGGAGAGCGGGACGGAATCGGTTTCGGTATCGGTCGACGGGCCGCGTGAGGTGCATGATAAATACCGGCAGGCGGGCAGTTTCAGCCGGGCGCTGGAAGCGCTGAAAGCACTGTGCGGGGCCGGGATCCCGACGTCGGTGATCAGCACGCTGAACGCCGAAAACGTGAATTGTCTGGCGGCTCTGTATGAAACGCTGCGGAGCTTTCCGGTCTACGCCTGGCAGCTGCAGGCCTGTTCGCCGATGGGCAACGCGGCGAAGGAAGGCGTACCGTACCGTTTTGATTTTGGCAGGGTGATCGATTTTGTGGAAAAACATCGGCAGGAGGCGCCTTTTGCCCTCGGTATCGCGGATAATATCGGATACTTCACGCCGGAGGAAGGAAACCTGCGCGGCGTCCAGAACGGAAAAGCGGTTTTTAGGGGCTGCTCGGCAGGGATCTCGGCTGTCGGGATCGACAGCGTGGGGAACGTCCGAGGCTGCGAGTCGATGTACGATCCGCGCTTCAACGAGGGAAATCTGCGGGAGAGAAGCCTGAAGTCGATCTGGGAAGATCCAGAGGCGTTCGCCTATAACCGGAAGTTCCGGCCGGATCTGCTGACGGGCGCTTGCGCGACCTGCGAAATGGGGCCGTACTGCGCGGGCGGCTGCCGGTCCTATAACTATTTTACACACGGAAAGCTTTACGAGTCGCCGGCCTGCGCCAGAACAGCGGCCGTGCCCCGGCCGTAAAAGCATTACGGCGGCGGAGCCGTCAATAGGCAGGTGCCGTTCCGGGCATCAGCTGGGAATGAAGCCTGTCATGATTCAGGAGGAAAACAATGCAAAAAGACAGGGGACGGTTCTCTGTCTTTAGATTTTTGGATGCCACATGCCTGAGGAGAGCTTTGCGGGCATGTGGTTTCAAGATGTCCGTGTCAACTTGTTGTAGGAGTTTTTTGTAAGACTGTCTATAATACTTTGCATAGGGACACTCCCCCGGATGGGTCGTGTGATACTAGGCAAAGTAATCTTACCACAAGAGGGTGTTCCCTTTTTATTTCTCCTACTAAAATTTTACACTATGGGGGTTTTGGACATTAGAAAAGCGCGCCTGCCGAAGGGGCGGGCGCGCGGGATCCGGCGGGAGGCAGGGCCCCCGGCGGGGATCATTTGGCTTTCTTCTTGCCGAGGTTTTTGAGATTCATTTTGTTCAGGACAAGCAGGGCACCGATCAGCAGGATGGTTCCTACGGCCAGCGAGATCCAGGGGTTTAAGGTGAAGCCGGTGATCAGATAGCCGATGGCGCAGATGACGGCCACGAAGGTGGCGTAGGGCAGCTGCGTTTCCACGTGGCGGATATGCTCGCAGGAGGCGCCGGTCGAGGCCAGGATGGTCGTGTCCGAAATGGGTGAGCAGTGGTCGCCGTAGACCGAGCCGGCCAGCGTCGCGCCCAGGGTGGGGATCAGGTAGACGGCCGCGCCTTCCGCCGAGCAGATCATGGTCACGATGGGGATCAGCATGCCGAAGGTGCCCCAGGAGGTGCCCATGGAAAAGCTCATCAGAGCAGCGACAATGAAGATCAGAAACGGCAGGAGGCCGAGCGGCAGGTTGGAGCTGCTCACAAAGCCGGAGATGAACTTGCCGGTGCCGATCATATAGCGGCAGACGCCGCCCAGACTCCAGGACAGGATCAGGATCAGCATGGGCGGAACGATATTGGAGATCCCGCTCACGATGTTGGTCATAAACTCCTTGGCCGTCATCAGTTTCCGGGGAATGTACAGCACAAACGCGGTAATGAGGCCGGCAAACGCTCCGAGCGTGAGTCCGGCGGTCGGATAGTACCCGATGGCTTCCGAGAAGCTGACGCCGCTGAAGAAGCCGCCTACATAGGCCATGCCGAGGATCGCGCAGACCACGAGTACCAGGATGGGCAGGACCAGATCGATCACGTGTCCTTTCGGACGGGCCTTTCCTTCCTCTTCCGTCTCTGCGAGCTGGGCGGGCTCCGCCGTCCGGGCCGCCTCCTCAGCCGCTTTCATGGGCCCGAAATCCTTGCCGGTCCAGCAGATGAAAAGGACCATGATGATGGTAAACAAAGCATAAAGGTTGTAAGGAATGGTCGACAAAAAGACGTTGAAACCGTCGGTCTGGCTCACTTCGCTCGCCACGGCCACGGCCCAGCTGGAGACCGGCGCGATGATGCAAACCGGCGCAGCCGTCGCGTCAATAATATACGCCAGCTTTTCACGGGAGACCTTCAGACGGTCCGTGATGGGCCGCATGACCGTCCCGACCGTCAGGCAGTTAAAGCCGTCGTCAATAAAGATCAGAACGCCGAGCAGGGAGGTGGCAAAAGAGGCGGAGCGTCTGGTTTTTAAGCGCTTCTGCGCCCAGCGTCCGTAAGCTTCGCTCCCGCCGGATTTGGAAACCAGGACCACGACCGCCCACAGCAGGGCTAAAAAGATGATCATGTAGGCATTTTCGGCAATTC
>CADBSR010000108.1 GCA_902797385.1 uncultured Lachnospiraceae bacterium | reverse complement strand
GTTTCACATGTGCTATCAACACAATCCCTTCGGACCGTACCACGGCGGCGTGAACGTGAGCTGGGGGCTCGCCGTGAGCCCGGACGGCGTGCATTTCAGGGAATCTCCCGACGCCATCCGTCCGCGCGACAGCCTGACGCATATCGCCTCGGGCGGCGCGATCGTCGACCGGAACAACGTCCTCGGCATGGGGAGCTCGACGATCCTCGCCGTATATACCGCGCTCGAATCGCGGATGTTCAAGGGACGGCAGTCGGTCGGCACACGCGGACAGATGCTCGAATATTCGACAATATTCGACCGACGGCGGCTATACCTTCAACCCATCGCGGAGAACCGATCCTTTCCGTTCCGGCAGGCGAATCATGGCGGGACCCGAAGATCCTTTCGATGGACAACGGCAGTCTGTGCATTGCCGTATACGAGACATACGAGGGCGAGGACTGCGTGAGCTTCTATTCTTCGCGGGACGGCAGGCGCTGGGCCTTCGAGTCCCGCACACGTGACCTGTTCGAATGCCCCGGTCTTTTTCCGATACGATCGGGGGACGGCTAGACCGTCTGGGCGCTGTATGGCGCGGGCGGCGTCGTGCGCTTCGGGAAATTCAAGGAGTATACTTTTCATGAAAACGGGGATTCCCATCCCCTCGACTATGGCTCGGCGACCTATGCCGGGCAGACCTTCAATTGCTGCCCGGACGCGGAAAGACGCTGACCCGCTTGGGGAAGGTCTTTCCATATTCGCAGGACGGTCCCGGCAATCGGCTGGCGATCCGCCTGCCCGGCTGCAACATGCGCTGTCCGCGGTGCTCCGATCCGGAGGGCATGGATGCGTCGCTTGTCATTGAGACCCGGACTTGTACAAGCCAAAAAATCTTTTGCGGCACTCTTGACAACCTCATACCCACGTGATATAATTAAAATAATTAAGCGAACAGGCGAAACATTGCTTCAAACCGCAATTGAAGCGTACGAGTGTGCACGACGCGGCAACACGCTGATGGGAAGGGAAGGAAAGAATGATTCAGATTCCGAGGGACCGGGAGACCTTTGCTTTTTCTGCGGAGAATCCTACCGGAACCAGAAACGGCGGCACGCGGGGAAAAGCCTGCGAAAAACTGTCCTCCAGCATTCATGTGATGCCGGGACAGACCATCACGCTGGTGGAGACGGATGGCCCCGGAATGATCACCCATATGTGGTTCGGCGGTTGTTTGACACATGCCGCCATTCTGCGAATGTTCTGGGATGATCGGGAGGTGCCGTCGGTGGAAGCGCCTGTATCTGCTTTCTTCGGCTACCCGTATGATGAAAACAAGTGGGACCGTGACGGCAATTTCATCACACTGAACTCCTCCAAGGTGCTGCTTGGCCCCGGAAGATCCTATAACGGCTACTGGGAGATGCCGTTTCACAAGCATTGTCGGATCACATTGGAATGGCGGGGAACGGAACCATGGGATATCTATTACATGATCACCGGCTGGCACGGTGAGATCCCGGCGGATGCGGGATACTTCCATGCCGCTTACCGGCAGGAGCATCCGGTCTCTCGGGGCGTTCCGTATGTGGTGCTGGATCAGGTGGAGGGCGAGGGCTGCTTTGCCGGCTTGTTCCTTGCCATTGGGCTCAACGGTGAAAGCTGGTGCTTCTGCGAGGGAGAGGCCAAGATGTATATCGATGGCGACACCTATCCGACGCTGAACTACACCGGCACAGAGGACTATTTTGCCGGTTCCTTCAGCTTCGGAAACGATGTGGATCTGATGCGGTATGGTACCTACAGCGGCCTGTATGCGGGGATGTACGCGATTTTGGGCAACACATCGGAACGATACAACAGCCAGCAGCGCTTCCTTCTGTATCGCTGGCATGAAAAAGATCCGGTGTACTTTCATGCATCCTTTCGGATGACCATAGACAACGGGACCTATTCGGATTGGGGGGATGTACCGAGATATGACGATTTTACCTCCGTGGCATTCTGGTATCTGCGGAAGCCGATGGGCGTACCGTACAGGCTTCCGACGCATTTTGAAATGAAAATGAGATAAGGAGAAACACAATGAAAAGAACGGTATGTTGGATTCTCATGCTTTCGATGCTGGCTGGAGCATTTGCAGCCTGCAAGAGCGATCCGAAACAAGAATCACCGTCAACGGGTACAACCGCAGCAGGTGACACTTCTGCCGTGACACCCGCGGAGACAGAAGCGCCCGACGCGGGATATGGAGGAGAGACGGTCAGCATTCTGTTTCAAGATAATGGCCTTTTCCGGTATGATGTGTCGCTGTCCGATGATGTCACCGGTGCGCTTGTCAGCGACGCCATTCACGAAAGGAACATGAAAACGCAGGAGGATCTGAACGTCAAACTGGAATGGATCCCCAGAGAAAATGATTGGGACCAGTATCCTGCCGATGTCGAAATCAACATCATGGCCGGCGAAGGTCCTTCCGATCTGATTCTGTTTGAAGCCTCCAGGTGCATCAATATGGCGCTTGACGGACGCTTTTACGAGGTGTCGGATCTGCCGCACATCTCCTACGATCAGCCGTGGTGGCATCGCGGTCTGATGGAAAGCTTGATGGTGAATGGAAAAACCTACATGCTGACCGGCGGAAATTCCCTGGCAACATGGGTCAATACATTGGTAACGATTTTCAATAAGGAGCTCTACACCAATGTCTTCGGTGATGTCAACCAGCTCTATGATCTTGTGGCAGCGAATCAATGGACGTTTGATAAGCTGCTGGAGATTTCGTCCGCGGTCTATGTGGACAATAACGGCGACGGGAAGCGGGACAGCCAGGATACGTACGGATGCGTGACCGTGGGCGGCGTGGCGACTGCATTGACGCGGACCAGCGGCTTGACGTTTGAGAAGACAGACGACAACGGAAAACTCGTGCTCGATATTTACAACGATCAGGTCGTGAATATGGTCGATCTGCTCAATAAGTTTTTCTGGGGCGGAGAAGCCTCATATCATGACAACTGGGATTATAATACGAAGGGACATTTTTCCGAAGGAAGATCGCTGTTCGTATTCAACAATCTGGAGGTCTATTCCAGCGAGGAGCTGCGTTCGATGGATGTGGCCTACGGCGTGATCCCCGACCCGAAGCTGGATGAAACGGTGGAGTATTTCAGCTATACGACGCCTGTGGTCATGGTGCTTCCCATCACCCTGCCGACGGAACGGTTCGACGTCTGCGGCGCCGTTCTGGAGAAGCTCGCGCAGGAGGGCTATCAGAACGTGATCCCGGCGTGGTATGAAATCGCCATGAAGAAAAAGATTGCGGATCATGTCCGCGACTCGGAGATGCTTGACCTGATCTATCAGAAGCTGAACGTATCGAAATTCTGCGTCGTGTTCCCCGCGTATTTCTATGAAGTGGTGGAATCGAGGATCAGCAGCAAGAAGTATTCGTCCTACTATAAATCCAGGCAGAATGCCATGGAGCAGCAGTGGGCGGAAATGTTCAATTAATAAACGAAGGAGCCATCGCTCCGAGCGGTTCGGCAAACGCCTTTTTCCCTCTCTGTTTTGGAGGAAACAGAGAGGGAAAAAGGGTTTTCATAGCCATAACTGCTTTCCAGAGGTGTTTTCATGAATGAATTCTACGGCATTTTCAAGAAGATTGCTTTTGATAATCATTATGTTTCTGTGACGAAGGCGCTCAATTCGGCGGCTACCACGGCCGAAACCAAGGCAACTATGAAGCCGCTGACAAAACCGGAAATCCAGTACGCTCATATGGGACAGTTGATCATCCATAAGGATGTCTGCTATGCGTCCTTTTTGCAGAATCCCGGTGATGACAGCGAAGCGCTTGACAGTAAGACGAGCAGTATCACACTGGCGGTTTTTCCACTTGCGCGGGCGTTGGCCGAAGACTTCGATCCGGAAAAGGATATCGAGTATCATAAACTCGGCGCTTTGGGAAGAAGCTGTGCCGGCTACAATAGCATTTCGGTCTATAAATGTACATCCATGTGCATGATTGGAGATGAATTGTATATTTGCTTCTGCTTTCAGTGTGAGGATCAGCGTTTCCGCGTATTTCGTGTGGTCTATGATACGAAAAGCGGCAGTATCGGCAAGAAAACTGCGGTGCGCTTGCTGTATAACGGCGAACTATTCGATTTGACCGATGAAACGCTCAACCGGATCTATGAGGAGAGAGGATTCAAAAAGAGCAATTCCACCATGGTGGAGATCGTCTCCCGCTGGAGCGAATACAAGGGAGAATACTACAGCACCTTTCTGATCGGCGGTACGCCCAATAACGGCGTGATCGTGAAGACCCGGGATTTCAAAGTCATGGAATTCATCGATGTGATCCCGCATAATGAGCTCGGATCTGCCGAGGCGGGATCCTATGTCAAGGACGGCGTGATGTACATTGCCTGCCGACAGGATTACTACGTGTGCAGAATGCTCATCATTGCATACGATATTGAGAATGGTGAGTGGTATGATCCGAACTATATTGAGGATGGAACCTGCCGGCCGTGGTTTTTTGAAAAAGACGGCGATTTGTGGCTCATCAACACCACGGAAGAATTCGTGCGTCGGTATGCCAATCTGTCAAAGCTGAACGACTTTCCAAAGTGGGAACGCCCCGGGGTGCAGTTTGATACTGTTGCCACGTTGTTCGACTGCGGGTTTTATTATGCGGTTGCCGAATACCAGGGTCGGCACTTCTTCGTTTCATCGGGAGATATATCCCACCATATCATCCGTTTTGGCGAATTGAAAATTACGCAAAGGGATCCAGCCCAGGTAAATGCGAAGCTTTTGAAACTTTTTGAGGAGGATCAATAAATGGAGCTGCGGGATAAGATCATCAACTTTTTGGGCGACAGCATTACGGAAGGCTGCGGCACTTCCGACCAGTCTGCTCGCTTTTCGGCATTGATCGAAAGCCGGTGCGGCCTGAAACGCGCCAACAATTACGGTATCGGCGGCACCCGTATCGCACGTCAGCAGGTGAAAAAATTCGGCGTAATCGATGAACTGGATTTTTGCGCTCGCTGTACACGGATGGATCCGGAGGCAGACATCGTCGTTGTCATGGGCGGCACGAACGATCAAGGACACGGTGACGCACCCATCGGTTCTCCGCAGGATCGGACGCCCGACACGTTCTGGGGCGCCTGCCACAGCATGATGCGCTCTTTGCTGGAGACGTATCCGCAGGCGGTGATCGTGATCTGCACGCCACTGCATTGCTGGTGTGAGGAGAATCCTCGCGGCGCCGGCGGAAAAGAGGAAGACGCGGCGCCGCTGTCTTTGTACGTGGACATCATCCGTCAGACGGCGGAGTATTACGCTTTGCCGGTATTGGATCTTTGGAAAACCAGCGGATTACAGCCTGCGGTGCCGGCGATCCGGGAAAAGTACATGCCGGACGGCTGTCATCCGAACGACGCCGGGCACCGGCTTCTGGCCGATCGGATCATCGGTTTTCTGAGCGCGCTGTGACCTTTGGGAGAACGTATGGAATACTCGGAATGGCATGGATTCAAAAGAGCGGATTTTCGATTTGAAGACCGCAGGGCGATTCTGGTTTTTCCCCATACAGCGGGATGGGGCAGCGGACACTGGGCGTGCAAGATGGAGTATTTTGACGCGTTTCCGAAGCTGGAATGCGATCTGCTGGACGCGGGATTTTATCTTGCCTATCTGGAAAACAGAAATCGTTGGGGCTGTGACGCGGATCACGATGCCAAGGTGCGTTTTGCGGAGTATCTGAAGAGACAATACGGATTGTCGGATCGGTTTGTCCCGGTGGGGATGAGCTGCGGCGGGTGCCACGCCGTGAATTTTGCGTCCCGCTATCCGGAGAGGGTTTCGGTCTTATATCTGGATGCCCCTGTTCTGAATTTCTGCTCCTGCCCCATGGGGTGGGGAACGGGGATCGAATTGGATGACGGCGGCGGATGGGAAGAGCTGAAGCAGGCGTACGGATTTACGGTTTCCACGCTCCTGACGTACCGGGAGCATCCTATGGATCGGATC
>CADBSR010000107.1 GCA_902797385.1 uncultured Lachnospiraceae bacterium | reverse complement strand
CTGGGCTGCGCTATAATGAATCCGTCCCGGAATTCGGGGCGGATTTTCGTGTACGGCAAAAGCGCCGGGCGAAAGGAGCACTATGGATCAGGCAAAAGATTTTCTGGCAGGCAATGCGATCAGGACAGACCGGGACTATTCGAAAGGATTCCGGGTGGATTTCGCAAAGCCCTGCCGGGTGCATTTTATGGGAATCGGCGGGATCAGCATGAGCTCGCTGGCACAGTTTTTAAAAGAAAAGGGCTTTGACGTTTCCGGCTCGGATAAATCCGAAGGGAAAAATACCCTGCGGCTGCGGGAGCAGGGCATAAAGATCATGATCGGGCAGGGCCCGCAGAATATTTCCGATGAGATCGATTTCTGCGTCAATACCGCCGCCGTGCATCCGGATAATCCGGAATACGTGGAAGCAGCCAGACGCGGCATCCCGATCTTAAACAGGGCAGAGCTTTTGGGACAGTTCATGGCCCAGTATCCGGACTCCTACGGAATTTCCGGTACGCACGGCAAGACCACGACCACCGGCATGGTGACGGAGATCTTGGTCGCAGCTGGCGCGGATCCCACGGTCTCCATCGGCGGCATGCAGGAGAGCATCGGCGGGAACCTCCGGGTCGGTCGCAGCGAGTATTTCGTGGCGGAAGCCTGTGAGTATTCAAACAGTTATCACCACATGTATCCGAAGGTTGGGATCATTTTAAATATCCGGCCGGACCACATGGAATTCTTTCATACAATGGAAAACCTTCGCGCCTCCTTCCGCCGCTACGCGGAAAATGTAGCGCCGGGCGGGATCCTGATCGTGGAGGATGCCATAGAGGATCTGGAAACGCTGTTCCGGGGGCTTCCCTGCCGTGTGATCACGGTCGGAAAGAAGGAAACATCTGACTACAGCGCGCGGAATATAACAGAAACGAAGCTGGGGCTCGGCCGCTTTGACTTTTACCGGGGCGAGGAGTGCCTGGGCCGCATTGAACTGGACGTGCCCGGCGCGCACAACGTGACCAACGCGCTGGCGGCCGGGGCGGCGGCCATGGAGGACGGCGTCCCCTTTGAAGCGGTGAAAAAAGGCCTTGAAAACTTTAAGGGCGTCCGCCGCCGCTTTGAGAAGCGCGGGATCCTGCGGGAGGACATTCCGGTCTTTGACGATTTCGGCCATCATCCGGAGGAGATCCTCGCGACCTGGGAAGTGGCGCATCACTACCCTTACCGCCTGACCTGTATCTTCCAGCCGTATACCTACAGCCGCACGCGGGACTGCTTCGATGAATTCGTGGACGTACTGGCGCACTATGACAGGGTCGTGATTTCCGACATCATGCCGGCCCGCGAGACCGATGACCTGGGCATGCATGCCTCGCAGCTGGTCAATGCGCTGAAGGACCGGGGGGTGGAAGCCTACTATATCCCGACCTTTGAAGAAATTGAAAAATTTATTTTGGAAAAAGCTGTCAACGGCGAAATGTTGATAACTACGGGGTGCGGAAACGTGGATTTAGTAGCGGATGCTCTCGTTGCCTCGGACTTATGCACATCATCCACCGCTCAAAACTGATCTGAGGCTGTGGATAAATCAAAAATATAAAAACCGTTGCGGCACAACGATTTTTGAAAGCTTATCCACATTTCCCACACTTTCCACAGGACGGGTTTCGTCCCCTTTTGGGGACGGCCCGTCCTCTTGCGCTTGGCGGAAACTGTGCTATACTGAAAGTGCTCTGCCCGCGGGGGAAGATAAGCGGGAGAGCGGAGGATCTGTGAGGGGCGATGAGAATAGAAAGTGTATATCCGGCTGGTTTCATACCGGTTCCTTATATATTTATTGACCGCTATATGTGCGCTGCCAACGGGGAGTTCGTGAAGACCTACCTTCTTTTGCTGCGCCTGGCGGGTGAGCAGGACTTAAGCATTTCTCTTTTGGCCGACAGGCTGGAGCAGACGGAAAAGGATGTCAGACGGGGCCTGAAGTACTGGGAAAAGGAAGGTCTTTTAGCGGCGGAAGAAGAAAACGGCCAGATCCACCGCCTTCTTCTGTGCTATCCCGGGGAACCGCTTCCGGAGTCTTACCGGAAGCAGGCGGCGGGAAAGGAGACGCAGTCCGAAGCCGCGGGAGCCTCTGCGGCGCCTGAGCAGAAGGCGCTGCCGGTAGCGGCGGAAAAAGCAACCGCGCCTGTGCCGTCCCGCACCCCGCAGGAGGTCGTGGCCGAAGAAAAGGCAGACCGCAGCTACAGCGCGGCTCAGTTAAACGTGCTGAAAAAGCAGGAGGATTTTGTCCAGCTCCTTTTTGTTGTGGAGCATTATCTGGGCCGGACCTTAAGCAGTCAGGACACGGATATTTTCGCATATTTGTTTGATGAGCTCAAATTTCCGGAAGAAGTGCTGGAATATCTGGTCGAGTACTGCGTGGATATCTGGGAAAAAAGAGGCCAGAAGAAGGACTATAACCTGATCCGCTATATGGAGCAGGTCGCCTTAAACTGGCACAAGAGCGGCGCGCTGACGCTGGAAAAGGCCAAGCAGCAGGTGCGGCTCTTTGCGCAGGAAAACACCTCCTACCGGGAGATCGAAAAGGCCCTGGGGTTAAAGGGCCGTCAGCTGACGGAGGACGAAAGAAGTTTCTTCTTCCATTGGATGTTTGAGGAAAATCTGCCGCAGGAGCTGATCCTGGAGGCCTGCCGCCGGACCATCCGCGCGAAGGGGGCCTACGAACAGCCTTATATGAACGCCATTCTGGAAGGCTGGAAAAAGCAGGGGATCCGGACCCTGGAAGATGTGGAAGCAGCGGACCGCCGCCATGCCGCCCAGAAGAATGATCCCACAGCCAAAAAGACAAAGACGAAAGAGGAAAACGGCTCACGACGCATTGATTACGATGCCGCGATCCGGGATCTGTACGTCCAGTCCCTGCAATACGGATCGGAGGAGTAGGATGCCTATCACCCAAGCCCAATATGATGCCGTGGAAGCCGTTTACCGCGAGCGCCGTCAAAGAGCCCGCGGGGAAGCGGCCCTCCGCGCGGAAAAAATCGCTGCCGAGCTGCCTGAACTGGCGGAACGGGAGCAGGAACGCTTAAACCTTTCTATGGAACTGATCCGGACCTCCCTGAGAACGGATACGGAAAAAGCAGAGAGGCTCCGTGCCCGGATGCAGGCCATCAGCGCGGAAAAAGAAGCGCTCCTCGCTTCCCGCGGCTATACGCTTAAGGATCTGGAGCCGCACTATACCTGCCCTTTCTGCGGTGATACCGGCCGCTATGAGGGCCGCGCGTGCCGCTGCTATGACCAGGTACTGGCAGAAGTTACGGGACACGGCAGCGTCCGTGAGGACCCGGTCAGCTTCGATGACTTTTCTCTGGCCTGGTACGATAATACCGCCGCCCTTCGGGACTTCGGCGGTCAGACCGAGCGTCAGGTCATGGAAGGGGTCCTGGCCGCCGCCAAGGCCTATGCTGACCGTTTCTCCGAAAAAAAGGAAGGGCTGTTCCTGACTGGCCCGGTCGGGACCGGCAAGACGCTGCTCAGCCGCTGTATTGCCCATGCCGTGGAACGGCAGGGCTATGAAGTCTGTCTGGTGACGGCGCAGGAATTCTTCCGGGCGGCAGAGGCAGAAGCCTTTGACAAGGAAAATGACAATCCCCTGCTGCTTGGCCAGATGAACCGGGCGGACCTTTTGGTGATCGACGACTTAGGGACGGAGTTTACCAGCCGCCGTCTGGCGCAGAATGCCCTCTTTACCATGATCAACGAGCGGGAACTGGAGGAGCGGGGAACGATCCTGACGGGGAACCTGAGTCTCAACGATATGGAGGACCTCTACAGCAACCGGGTCTCGTCCCGGATCGCCGGCACCTACCGCATTCTTCGCTTTGCGGGACCGGATATCAGGATCGCAAAAAAACAGTTCAAAAACCGTGACAAATCCTGATCCTTATGTTATGATAGGGCCGTCTAATCGAAACGCTTTGCCGCAGCGCGGCACATTCTGCTGGATCGTTCTTTCATCCTGAATCTGAAAAGAGGAGAACTGTTTATGGAGGCTCAAAAGCACTTCGGACCCCTTGGGATCATCGCCCTGCCCGGCTGTGAAAAACTGGCCAAGCAGGTGAATGCTTATCTGGTTGCGTGGCGGGCAGACCGCCAGACCACGCAGGCCGGTTATGTGGAAGACTCGTATCTGTTGCCGGTGGAGCTGAACCGTTACGGCGGAGGCGAAGCAAAAGCCATCCTGCCGAAAACCGTTCGTGGCTACGACCTCTATATCATGCTGGATGTATGCAACTACAGCCTGGAATATGAGCTGAACGGCCACATGAACCCGATGTCTCCGGACGAGCACTATATGAACCTCAAGAGAGTCATATCGGCCTGCACGGGCAAGCCTTCCCGGATCAACGTGATCATGCCTTTCCTGTATGAAAGCCGTCAGCACCGCCGTACGGCCCGGGAATCCCTGGACTGCGCCATGATGCTGCAGGAACTGCAGTCGATCGGCGTCAACAACCTTCTGACCTTCGACGCGCATGATCCCCGCATCTGCAACGCGGTCCCGCTCATGGGCTTCGAGAACCTCCCGACTTCCTATCAGTTCATCAAGACCATGATGAATCTGAACATTCACGAAAACTTCGACAAGGACAACGTCCTGATCATTTCCCCGGATGAAGGCGCCGTGGAGCGGGCCATCTACTTTGCCAATATCCTGGGCGTCAACGTCAGTATTTTCTATAAGCGCCGGGACTACACCCGGATCGTCAACGGCCGCAATCCGATCGTGGCGCATGAGTACCTGGGCGAGGATCTGACCGGCAAGACGGCTATCGTCGTGGACGATATGATCGCCAGCGGGGACAGCATCATCGACGTCGGCCGACAGCTGAAATCCCGCGGCGCCAAGCGCGTGATCGCCTGCGCCAGCTTCGGTCTGTTTACCAGCGGAATGGATCGCTTTGACAAGGCCGTGGAGGAAGGTGCGATCGACAAGGTCCTGACCACGAATCTGATCTATCAGAGCCCGGAGACGTTAAAGAGAGATTATTACGCCAGCGTGGATATGAGCGAATATCTGGCCAGCGTGGTGGATACCCTCAATCACAATACTTCTTTGGAACGCTATATCACGCCGAGCGAAAAGATCACGAGCAAGCTGAAATCGTCGTAATGTGTGTCCGGAGGAAAAGCAGTTGAGAGGCGGCGCCGGCAGCGCCGCCTTCCTTGTCAGTATTTACCGGATTGTTTTTTTTAATAAATACAAATTCGGAGCAGAAAGTCCTTTGTTTTCCTGCAGCGGCAGGCTATAATACTGAAACGTGCAACATGCAACATCCGTGTTGCTCTTGGTGAGCCGGAGGCCTTCATGACACAGAAGAAAAAAAAGAAAGCGATTCTGACGCCATTGATGCTGCATTACAGCCCCGTTTATGTGATCGGGCTGGCAGCTCTTTTTATGGTGGACTATGTGCAGCTGTACATTCCCCAGTACATGGGCGATGTTACGGACGGTCTTGCCTCGCACAGCCTGGATGCCGTGGGCATCTGGGATCTGTGCTTCAAGATCATCATCTGCGGCGTCCTGCATTTGCTGGGGCGTTTTGTCTGGCGCTACTGCATCTTCGGAACGGCCCGCAAGGTGGAGCGGATCATGCGGAACCAGCTTTTCGAACAGCTGGAGACGCTCACGCAGCGCTATTATCATGAGCACAAGACCGGCGATCTGATGAGCTATTTTACCAACGACCTGGAAGCGGTCCGCATGGCCGTCGGTCCTTCTATCGTGACGGCGTTTGACGCGACCGTCATGACGATCCTGGTCCTGTACCGCATGATCACGCACGTCAGCCTGACGTTGACGCTTTATACCCTGATCCCCATGAGTATTCTGGCCGTCGGCGGCTATTTCTACGGGACCGTGATTGAAGGCCGCTACCGCAAGATGCAGCAGGCCTTTGCGGATCTGCAGGACTACGTGCAGGAGAGCGTTTCCGGCGAGCGCGTGGTCAAGGCCTTCGTGCAGGAAGAAAAGCAGTTTAAGGCATTCCGCGACGTCAACGAAAAGAAGCGGCAGGCTTCCCTGAATGTGGTCCGGATCAATGCGCTCTTTATCCCGTCCCTGCGGCTTCTGGTCGGGATCACCTACGTGATCGCGATCGTTGTGGGCGGCTACTACACCATGATCGGCGAAATGACCCTGGGCCGTTTCGTCATGTTCACGTCCTATATCAGCTCGCTCGTGTGGCCGATGCTGGCGCTGGGCGATGCCATCACCTCCATTTCGCAAGGAATTGCCGGCATGAACCGCATCCATGAAGTGATGGATGAGGAAAGCGAGATCCGCGATCCGGAGGACCCCGACGACGTGGAAAGCTTCAGCGGCCAGTTCTCCTTTGACCATGTCAGCTTCTCCTACGGCGAGAACCTGCCGGATAAGCTGATCAATATCTCTGTCGATGTCAAGCCCGGGGAGACCCTGGCGATCATGGGACGGACCGGCGCCGGCAAATCCACCTTTGTCAACCTGCTCTGCCGTCTGTATGACGTGGATCACGGAAGCATTCGCTTTGACGGGCACGACATTAAGAAGATCCCGCTGTCGGTCCTGCGGGAAAATATAGCCTACGTCCCGCAGGATAACTTCCTGTTCTCCCAGACCCTTTCGGGAAATATTTCCTTCGGGCGCCTGGATGCGAGCAAGGAGGAGATCATCCGCGCGGCCAAGGCGGCGGATATTCATGAAAACATCATGGAGTTCCCGGACCAGTACGATACCATGGTGGGCGAGCGCGGCGTGACGCTGTCCGGCGGTCAGAAGCAGCGCAGCTCCATCGCGCGGGCTCTGCTCAAGGACAGCCCGATCCTGATCCTGGACGATTCCCTCTCGGCGGTGGATACCGACACGGAAGAGAGGATCCTGGAGAACTTAAAGGAATACCGGGCCGGCAAGACGAATATCATCATTGCCCACCGTGTTTCCACTGTCCAGAATGCGGATCATATCCTGGTCCTGGACGAAGGCCGCGAGGCGGAATACGGAACCTGGGATGAGTTAATGGCGAAGGGCGGCATTTTTGCTTCCATGGCCCGCAAGCAGCAGCTGGAGCGTCAGCTTCAGCTGGTGGATTAACGGGGAAGGAGGTGTACCATGGCTCAGATGAATGAAGAAGTCCTGGAGACAAAATACAACGGCAATGTGTTTGCCCGCCTCTTTGCGTATGTAACGCCGCATTTAAAAACGATGCTACTGGCCCTGGCGCTGGTGCTTACGGTGACCGGCATTGATCTGTTGAAACCGGTCCTGATCGGCAACGCGATCGACGGATATATTGAAGGCTACGGAAAACCTTTCTACTATACCGACCCTGCCGGGGCGGACCTGACGTTTGACGGCGTCTCCCTGACCCAGAAGGAGCCGGCCAGGGCCCAAGAGGGACAGCAGGCAGCCCGTCTGCTCTATGTGGAAGAGCAGTACTTCTGGGCAACGGATCTTTCCCTGGCGGATCTTACAGCCCTTGATGACTGGGAAGAGGCCGGCGCCGAGCTGAGCGGCAGCAAAGCTTCCGCCGCCGATCCTTCGGCCCTGGAGGAGATCACCCTGACCATCAACGGCCGGGACCTCACCGCCAGACGCCTGGATAAGAGCGAGCTGGCCATCCTGCGTGCATCCGACCGCAGCGGGATCGGACGCATCGCCCTGCTGTATGCCGGGCTCCTGGTCGCGGGCTTTTTCCTGCAGCTGTGGCAGAACTGGCTGCTGCAGAAGACCGGGCAGAGCATCATTTTCACCATCCGCCAGCAGGTCTTCGAGCACGTCCACAGCCTGCCGCTGCGCTTCTTTGATACGAACCCGGTCGGCCGGATCGTGACCCGTGTCACGAACGACGTGGAATCCTTAAACCAGATGTATACGCAGGTCCTGGTGCGTCTGATCAGCAATACCATCCTGATCATCGGCTATGCGGTGGTCATGATCAGTATCAGCCCGCACCTGGCGCTGATCTCCTTCCTGTTCCTGCCGGTCGTCTTCGGCATCACCCTGTTCTTCCGCATCCTGATCCGGAAGATCTACCGCGTGGTGCGTACGAAGATCTCCGCCCTGAACACCTTCCTGTCGGAAAACATTTCCGGGATGAAGCTGATCCAGCTCTTCGCCCGGGAAACCACCAAGGCCGGCGAATTCAAGGAAAGAACGGACGATCTGTACAAATCGCAGATGAAGGAGCTCTTTACCTTCGGCCTGTTCCGCCCGGGCCTCAGCTTCATTGCCAACTTCGCCTATGCGCTCATTATTTACCGCAGCGGCGTGTCGGTTCTGGACGGGGCGCTGACCCTGGGAACCATGTATATTTTTACCAACTATATTCGTTCCTTCTTCGAACCCATCCAGGAGCTGGCGGAGCAGTTCTCCACCCTGCAGAACGCGATGGCTTCCGCAGAGAAGATCTTCACGATCCTGGACGAGAAGAACACGATCCTGGAGCGGGAGGATCCGGTCAGACTCCCGGATTTCAAGGGAAAGATCGAATTCAAAAACGTCTGGTTCGCCTATGAGAACGATGACTACGTCCTGAAGGATGTCAGCTTTCTGATCCAGCCCGGAGAACGGGTCGCCTTTGTGGGCGCGACAGGGGCCGGCAAGTCCTCGATCCTGAACCTGATCGGCCGCTACTACGATATTCAGAAAGGCGAGATCCTGATCGACGATATCAATATCCGGGATCTGTCCTTAAAAGATCTGCGCCGGGCGATCGGCCAGGTCCAGCAGGACGTCTTCATCTTCACCGGTGATATCAAGAGCAATATCCGCCTGCTGGATGAAAGCATCACGGATGAGGAGATCCGGGCCGCTTCGAAGGCCGCCAATGCGGATCATTTCATCAGCAATCTGCCCGGCGGCTACGATGAGCCCGTGACCGAACGCGGCTCGACGCTCTCCGCGGGCGAGCGGCAGCTGTTAAGCTTCGCCCGGACCCTGGCCTACGATCCCAAGATCCTGGTCCTGGATGAGGCGACCGCCAATATCGATACCGAGACCGAGCAGCTGATCCAGGAAGCGCTGGAGACGTTGATGCAGGGCCGGACTTCGATCCTGGTCGCGCACCGTCTGTCCACCATTCAGCATGCCGACGAGATCCTGGTCATGCACAAGGGACGCATCCGCGAGCGCGGCACGCATCAGGAACTGCTGGCCATGAACGGTATTTACAAGAAACTTTATGAGCTTCAGGCTTAAAAGGGAGAGGGGCTGTACACGGTACGACCCCTTTTCCTTCGCACCTGCTTAATGAAGAGAGGTTATTTATGATCCGAAAAATCCTGATCGCCCTGTTGTTTGTCCTTCTTCTGGCAGTCTTTGAGCTGAATCAGAACAGTCTTTGGGGCTGGGCGCTTTTTATTGCCATCAGCATCGGATATTTTTTCTGGCGGGAAGCGCTTATAAAGCAGAAGGCCTCCGGCTGGGGCCGGACGGGCGTATTTTTTGCCTGGCTGATCCTGTTTGCCATCGTGCTGATCGTTTCGTGGCCGCCGGAAAGACGGGTGCCTGCCGTTCAGGGGAAGGACCCGAAGGAGACCCCGGCCATCAGCCTGGAAAAGGGACAGGTCAGCGGTGTCTATACCGAGGACGGCGCGGTGGCGGTCTATGCCGGCATCCCCTACGCCAAGCCGCCGGTGGGTGAGCTGCGCTGGCGGGAACCGCAGGATCCCGAGCCCTGGGACGGCGTCTTAAAGGCGGACAGTTTTGCCCCTATGAGCATGCAGCCGGTGCATCTTCCCATCTACAATTCCCTGGCGCAGATCATAGGTTATCACGACTATGAGATCCGCCTGGATGACAACTACCGCGCACCGGTGAGTGAAGATGCCTTATATGTCAACGTCTGGCAGCCTTCTTCCGCGAAGGCAGGTGATGCGCTCCCTGTTCTGGTCTATGTGCACGGCGGCTCTCTGCAGACCGGCCAGCCCTGGTACCAGGACTACAGCGGAGAATCCCTGGCCCGGACCGGTGAGGTGATCGTGGTCAACATGGGCTACCGTCTGGGCGTTTTCGGCTATCTGGCTCTGGAGGAGCTGGCGGCAGAGTCGCCGAACGGAACGACCGGCAATTACGGCCTGCTGGACCAGATCAAGGCGCTGGAATGGGTCCGGGACAATATCGCAGCCTTCGGCGGCGATCCCGGCAATGTCACCCTGGCCGGAGAATCGGCCGGTGCGGCCAGCGTCAGCGCCATCTGCACCTCTCCTTTGGCAAAGGGACTGTTCCGCCGGGCGGTTCTCGAAAGCTCGAGCGTTGCCAGCCCCGAGCCGCCGCACTCCTTCCGCCTGATGGCGGAAGCCTACCAATCCGGACAGGAGCTGATGACAAGAAACAAGGCGAACAGCGTGGAGGATCTGCGCGCCCTTCCGGCGGAGGCCCTGGTCCGGGAAGCGGATACGCAGCATCATATGACCGTGGACGGCTATGCGCTCACGGAAACGCCTTACGAATCCTACAAGGCCGGCCGCCACAATGAGGAAGCGCTGCTGCACGGCTTCAACAAAGAGGAGAGCGCGCCGTTTATCCTGTTCTCGCATGCAAATCTGAAGAATTACGAGCAGCGCGTCCGGGCGTTTTTCAAAGACTACGCGGACGAGGTCCTGACCCTCATGCCGGCTTCGACCAATGCGGAAGCGGACAAAAACTGGGCCGATATCTTCAGCGCCGCCTACTTTTCCTACCCGCACTACTGCCTGACCCGTCTGGCCGCCGCCAACGGTCTGCCGGTGTATGAATATTATTTTACCCGGGACAACGGCCGTCTGGGCAGCTGGCACAGCGGTGAGGAAGTTTACCTCTACGGCAATATCCCGGCCGACTCGAAGCTCTACGATGCCCGCGACCGGGCGCTCTCCGGAGAAATGTTCCGCTACTACCTGAACTTTATCAAAAACGGGAACCCGAACGGCGAAGGCCTTTTGACCTGGGAGGTTTCGACGGACGGCCGAAAGCCGCTCGAATTCGGTGATACAACGCAGGTGACGTCCGATCCGTTCCTGGCCCTCTACGATATCCTTGACCGGATGCAGGGCTTTACCGTCGACTGAAAATAAACAACTAACGGGAAAAGAGATGCTTTTTTCAAAAAATGAAAAGGCCTCTCTTTTTTTTGACTATAAAACCTGAAATTATTGGAAAAAGCCTGGCGAATTCCCTGCAACTGTGTTATAAATAAAATATAGAAAAACGGCTGTCAAAGCCGGATATAAGGGAGGACGTATTGTATGAGCTTGCACAAAGTAGTCATTGCAGGCGGTGGTGTTTTAGGTACGCAGATTGCCCTGCAATGCGCCTACAGCGGTTGTGATGTTACCTTCTGGCTTCGCAGCGAAGGTTCCATCGGCCGGACACAACCGAAGATCGCCCGCTACAGTGAACTGATGCTTCAGGATCTGGCGCAGGCCAAGGCCCTGATCGGCAATCCGATGGGCGGATTCCTCTATCCGAAGGGAATGATCCGCGACTGGAAATCCGCGACAGCGGAGAGCATTGACGCCCTGATCGAGCAGGGAAAGAAGAACTTTGCTGAAAACCTGCATATTGAACTGGATATGGCCAAGGCCGTGGCGGATGCCGATATTGTGATCGAGTCCATGTCCGAAGATCCGAAGGCGAAGATCGGCGTTTATACCGCCATGAAGGATCTGCTCCCGGAAAAGACCATTTTAGTCACCAATTCCTCCACGATGCTGCCCAGCACCTTCGCCCCGTACACGGGCCGCCCGGAGAAATACTGCGCGCTGCACTTCGCCAACACCATTTGGAAAAACAACACGGCCGAGATCATGGGCCATGACACCACGGATCCCGAGGTCTACAAAAAGGTCGTAGCCTTTGCCGCCCAGATCGGCATGGTCCCGCTGGAGCTGCATAAAGAACAGCCCGGCTATATCTTAAACTCCATGCTGGTGCCGCTGCTTTCTGCTGCGCAGGCACTTTGGGCCAACGGCGTAGCCGAAGTGGAGACCATCGACCTGACCTGGCGGCTTGCTACCGGCGCGCCGAAGGGACCGTTTGAGATCCTGGATATCGTAGGTCTGGAGACGGCTTACAATATCAATCAGATGAAGCCTGATGCACAGGTGGAAGGCAGCCTTTCCAATCGCCTGGGCAAGCTCTTAAAGGAGAAGATCGATAAGGGTGAAACCGGTATCAATGCCGGAAAAGGCTTCTACAACTATCGATAAAGCTGTTCGCAAACAGCCTTTTCCCCTGCCGCAGCCGAAAACTGCGGCAGTTTTGTCTTCTTCCCTCTGATGTGTGATCCTTGCTCGGCAGGGAAACAAACGATAGAAAAAGAAGAAAAACACTTTTTTGTGTACAAACAAAAAAAACCTGTTATAATAGAATCAGAAAAACAGATCGGAGGCCAATTCTTATGGCAATCAAAATCGGTATCAACGGGTTTGGACGTATCGGACGTGTCGCTATGCGTATCCTGGAAGAGCGCGGCTGCGACAACTACGAGATCTGCGGCATTAACCTGCGCAACGCGGATCTGGATTACATGGTTTATCAGGCCAAGTATGACTCTATTTTCCACACCTTCCGGGGCATGATCGAACGGGATGAACAGCATCTGATCTTGAACGGCCGGAAGATCCGGGTCTTCAGTGAGACCGATCCCACGCAGATCCGCTGGGACGCCTGCGGCGCAGAATATATTCTGGAAACGACCGGTGCGTTCAATTCGGTGGAGGGTGCATCAGGTCACTTTGTGAACGGCGCCAAGAAGGTCGCGATCTCCGCGCCGGCGAAAAAAGGCGAGATGCCGACGTTCGTTATGGGTGTCAACCACTGGGAATACACCCCGGATATGACCGTCGTCTCCAACGCTTCCTGTACCACCAACTGCCTGGCGCCCATGACCAAGGTCATCAACGACAATTTCGGGATTGAAGAAGGCTTAATGAGCACCATCCACTCCGCGACCGCCAAGCAGAAAGCCGTCGATGCCCGTGCGGGCCGTGACTGGCGTACCGGCCGCAGCGTGCTGGGCAATATCATTCCGTCCACGACGGGCGCTGCCAAGGCTGTCGGCCTGGTCTTGCCGGAATTAAAAGGAAAGCTGACCGGTATGAGCTTCCGGGTGCCGACTAACGACGTTTCCGTGGTCGACCTGACCTGCCGCTTAAAGACCCCTACCAATTACAATGATATCTGCGATGCTATGCGCGAAGCGGCCCGCACCAATATGAAGGGGATCATCACCTGCACCAGAGACCAGATCGTTTCCACCGACCTGACCGGTTTCTTTGAAACCTGTATCTTCGATGAAACCGCCGGCGTCATGCTGAACGATCATTTCGTGAAACTGATCGCCTGGTACGACAATGAATGGGGCTACACCAACAAGCTGATCGACCTCATTACCCACATGTACCGTGTGGACCATGGCAGCGAGCAGGTAGAGCATTCCTCCATCCTGTGATCCCTGCCGGGTAAGAGCCGTCTATAAAAAGACCCCCGAGGGAGGCGCCTTTACGAAGTGCCTCCTCCGGGGGACTTTTCGTTTTCTTGTCAGGATCAATAGACGCTGAAGAGGATCTCTCCGTAGGAGGGATACGGCCAGTAGCGCTTGTCCATGATGCATTCCATCTCGTCCGCATAGCTGCGCAGCTCACTCATGAGGGGCAGCAGCTTTTCGGCGCAGTGCGTGGCAAAGGCGGTGGAATCCGGGCAGGCGACGGTGGCGGCCACGGCTTCATCCAGGAGCGTGACGGCCTTCCAGGCCTTGCTCTCCAGCTTCGAGAGCTGCGTGATCACAGCCTTTTCATACTGGATATAGGTCGGGCTTAAGAGCTCGGCCTTTTTGAGTGCGGCATCCACCAGCTTGCCGGTAAAGCGGCTGACCGCCGGCAGGATATCCTTGCGGATCATGTCCAGCATGGTCAGAGCTTCCACCTTGACCTCTTTGGCATACTGGGCCATCATGATATCGTAGCGTGCTTTTAACTCCGTGGGGCTGAAGACTTTGTTGCGAAGGAAGAGGGCTTCGTTCTTTTCGGAGAGAAGATACGGCAGGGCTTCCGGCGTGGTCCGCAGGTTTAAAAGCCCGCGGCGGGCGGCTTCGCTGACCCAGGCTTCATCGTAGCCGTTGCCGTTGAATAAGATGCGGTCATGGCTGCGGATGGTGGCGCGGATCAGGTCGTGCAGGGCGGCGTCGAAGTTGTCGGCCTCCTCCAGATAGTCCGCAAAGCGGGCCAGGACGTCGGCGACCGCCGTGTTCAGCATGATATTGGCCTCCGAGATGGACGCGCTGGCGCCTACCATGCGGAATTCAAACTTGTTGCCGGTAAAGGCAAAAGGCGAGGTCCGGTTGCGGTCCGTGGAGTCCCGGGTGAAGCGGGGCAGGACGTGGACGCCGACCTTGAAAAGCTTTTTCTCGCTGCCCTGATAGGGCTCGTCATTTTTAATGGATTCCAGGATCGCGCAGAGCTCGTCCCCCAGGAAGATGGACAGGATCGCGGGCGGAGCTTCATCGCCGCCCAGACGGTGGTCGTTTCCGGCGCTGGCCACGGAAATGCGCAGCAGATCCTGATGCTCGTCCACTGCCCGGATCACGGCGGTCAGGAACAGCAGGAACTTAGCATTTTCCTCCGGCGTGGCACCGGGGTTTAAGAGGTTTTCTCCCCGGTCGGTGGCCAGCGACCAGTTGTTGTGCTTGCCGGAGCCGTTGACACCGAGGAAAGGCTTTTCATGCAGCAGGCAGACCATGCCGTGCTTGTCCGCAATGCGCTTCATGCGCTCCATGACCAGCTGGTTCTGGTCGGCTTCGATATTGGCGGTGGTGAAGACGCAGGCCAGCTCGTGCTGAGCCGGGGCGGCTTCATTGTGTTCGGTTTTGGCCGGGATGCCGAGCGCCCAGAGCTCTTCATCCAGTTCGGTCATGAACGCGGCGACGCGGGGCTTGATGGCGCCGAAGTAGTGGTCGTCCAGCTCCTGCCCCTTGGGCGGGCGGGCGCCGATCAGCGTCCGACCGGTATAGACCAGATCCCAGCGGCGGCGGAACATGTCACGGTCCACCAGGAAATATTCCTGCTCGGCGCCGACCATGGGCCGGACGGATTCCGTTTCACTGTCGCCAAAGAGGCGCAGGATCCGGAGCGCCTGCTTGTTCAAGGCGTCCATGCTGCGCAGAAGCGGGGTCTTTTTATCGATCGCTTCGCCCCCGTAGGAGCAGAAGGCGGTGGGAATGCAGAGAACGTGATCCTTCACGAAGGCATTGGACGTGGGATCCCAGGCGGTATAGCCCCGGGCTTCAAAGGTTGCCCGCAGGCCGCCGGAGGGGAAACTGGAAGCATCCGGCTCGCCGTGGATCAGCTCCTTGCCGGAAAAATCCGCGATCACGGAGCCGTCGCCGGTCGGGGCCAGAAAGCTGTCGTGCTTTTCAGCGGTGATCCCGGTCATGGGCTGGAACCAGTGCGTGAAATGCGTCGCTCCCTTTTCCAGCGCCCAGTCTTTCATGGCTTCTGCGACAGCATCCGCCTCTTCCGGGCTTAAGCGTTTTCCGATGCGGCGGGCCAGCAAAAGTGCCTCGTAGGTCGCACGGGGCAGACGTTTTTTCATGGCTTCGTCGCCGAAAACCATGGAACCGAAGGAATCGATCAGCTTGTTCATGGAAGCCTCCTTGATACGGGGAGTAAAAGACATCGCGGCCGGACGGCCGGCGCATGGGAGCCTGTAAGGTAAGGCCTATTTTACGGGAAAAGAGCCGGGCTTGTCAAGAAAAAAAAGAGCGGACGGCGCAGAAAGCACCATCCGCCTCATGTAAAGCCCAGCCTTACAAAACGGGCCGTCAGGAATTGTTCTTCCCCTGCCAGACCACGACCTGCGGGAAGGGGATCTCGATCCCGCCGGCATCCAGCGCCAGCTTCAGTTCCCGGTTCAGGACGCGGCGGGCCATGTAAATATTGGCTTCCTCCACGTCTGCCACGACTTTCAGGTCGACAGAAGATTCATTCAAGGTCTCTACGCCCACATAGCGCGGCGGCACGGGATAATACTGGGGATAGCGCTGCGGCAGGGTCTGCAGCATATCCACGATCACCTTTTCCGCCTTTACCAGGTCGGCGCCGTATGCAATGCTCACCACGGAGACCGCCACGGAGGAAACGTTGGAGAGGTTCGTCAGCACCCGGATATCGGAGTTGTTGATGATGCGGATGTTGCCGCCCGCGTCGGAAAGCTGGGTGGATACGATCCCGATACTCTTGACCTCCCCGCGGAAACCGTCCACGCTGATGATATCGCCCACATAGAAGCGCCCTTCAAAGAGGATGAACAGCCCGGCAAAAATATCCTCTATCAGCGATTGCGCGCCGAAGCCGATGATCAGAGCCAAAATTCCCAGACTGGCAATGACCGTCAGAATATCTGCGCCCAGCAGATTCAGACCGTAAATTATGGCAAAAATCACGATCCCGTAGCGGAAGAGGTTGGCGAGCAGACCCTTGATGGTCTCGGCATGCCGGCTCTTCAGCTTGATCTTTGAGAAGATCCACATGACGATGCGGTAGACAGCCCAGCAGGCGGCGATCATGAAGAGCAGCGAGACGATGCGCAGCCAGTCAAAGTCGCCTTCCTTGTCGCGGATGGGCGCGTACTGACTGAAGTAGGTCTCGTGGAAGAGCTTAATGGCTTCCTTCTGTTCCGGCTTTAAGAAGAAAAGAAGGCCGGGGGCGTTTAGGATCAGGAGGATCAGAAAAATGACGGCGATCCCGACGATCCGGGCGGTGTTCTTGTTCTGCTGCTTCTTTTCTGCTGATGTTTTCGTGTTCATAAGGCTTTTCCTTTCTTGTTCTTGCCCTTCCCCACAGCTTACTTATTTCTTTATGGGATTGCAATAGACTTATCGGCGGTTACGGCACAGTATTCGTCGCTATCATCATAATACATGAAAGTAAGATGACAGTTTACAGTAGTGGCTTCGGCATGGCAGGGGATCGAGCCGGAGGATCCATTATTCCAAGTGCTGGTGTCAGTCAACCAGTTCCCATCACCATCTTGTACGTATAATTCTCCGGAATATCCGCCGTCTCTCAGAGCTGTAACAAAGTCATTATTTAATGTATAGGTGAATTCCAAACTGTTGGCATTAAAACTAAAACTCATAGCAGCTGTTTGGCAACGGGAGCAGACAAGAGGATTTTCCTCGTCCCAGACACCTAGTGTAAAGCTGTGACCGAGAGCGGCAATATAAGAATCTGTATAGCTGTCTCGACATCGTGAGCAGGTATGGGTCGTATAGCCCTGCGCCGTGCAGGTGGGGGCCGTCACGGAATCTGCGTAACTGTGTCCCAGAGCGGCTGTATAAGTATCGGTATAACTGTCGCCGCAGCGAGAGCAGGTATGAACAGTGTAACCTTGGGCGGTACAGGTCGCGGCTGTCACGGAGTTGGAATAGCTGTGCCCCAGGGCGGCGGTCGCATTACCCGTATAGCTGTCTCCGCAGCGGCTGCAGGTATATGTGGTATAACCGCCGGCGGTACAGGTGGCGGCCGTGACCACGCTGGAGTAGTTATGCCCCAGCGCCGCGACGGTCTTGCTGGCGCGGCTTAGCTCCGTATGGCAGACGGAGCAGTAGACGACTTCATCGTAGGAGCCGGGGGCCGTACAGCTGGCTCCCTTTTCATTTTCACGGACGGCGGCAGCGGCGCTGTGCGCCGTCTTCGCCAGCACGGTATGCTCGCGGGAGAGTTCCTCGCCGCAGACGCTGCAGTAGACGACCGTGTCATAGCCGCCTTCGGCGGTGCAGGTCGCAGCCACGCGGTTTTCTTCCTTCGCGCTTCCCGCCTGATGGCCCTCGGCCTGGAGCAAAACGGACTCGCGGGAAAGCTCCTCGCCGCAGACCTCACAGTATGTGACCAGATCGTAGGAGCCGTCCTTGGTGCAGGTCGCCTCGATCCGGTTTTCTTCCGTTCCTTCCGCCGGGGTGTGCTCGGCCAAAGGCAAAGTGATCACTTCACGGGAAAGCTCTTCTCCGCAGACCTTGCAGTAAACGACGGATTCATACGAGCCTTCCTCCTGGCAGGTCGCGGCGGTTTCATTTTCGACCACGGCTTCTGCTTCAACATGTCCCGGGGATTCCTGAACAATGGTCTCGCGGGAGAGCTCCTCGTGGCAGACGCTGCAGTAGACGACGGAATCATAGCTGCCGCCTTCGGTGCACAGCGCGTCAACCTCGTTTTCTACGACGGCTTCGGCCGGTGTATGGCCCGGCGCCGGGATTTTTATGTGTTCGCGGGAGAGCTCCTCGTGACAGACGGAACAATAGATGACTTCATCCGCCGTCCCGTCTTCGGTGCAGGACGCGATGGTTTCATTTTCCGTGACAGCTTCCGCGGGGATGTGCCCGGTCGCCGAACTTTTGACCTCCCGTCGGGAGATTTCTTCCCCACAGACGGAGCAGTAGACGACGGAATCATAGCTTCCGCCTTCCGTGCACAGCGCCCCTTTCTCATTTTCCATCACCGCTTCGGCCGGGATATGTCCGCCTTTGACATTTTCCCGTATGGTCAGACCGCATTCGGTGCAGGTATACTCTATGATCCCGTCTTCCCGGCAGGAGGCCTCCCGCCGGACGTGGGCATGTTCAAAATCGTATTTATGCGGCGCGTTCGGCTCACCGCGCCAGAGGGCGCCCAGCTGCCGTGCCGTATAATCCTCCGGCTGATGGAAGGGCGGCTCTTCGAATTTGACGAGCAGCTGTTTGGCGGCGGCGACCCGGGAGCCTTCTTTCTCCTCCATGGAAGGAATGGCGGCGGCGAGCAGCGCCCCGAGCGCAACCAGGATCGCGCCGCCCCGGATGGCAGACCCAAGAAGATTCCGCAGCCAGGCATAGCGGGACTGCTTCTTCCGTTTTTCTTCCCGGAGGAGATTCGGGTCCTCCTCGCCGGGCGGCACTTCCCCGCGGAAAATATTTTCTTCCCGGCACGTGACAGAAGATTCCTGGAAAAAAGACACATCGGGATATTCCGGGGTATATTCCGGCGGAACGGTATACTCCGGGATAAAGGAATATTCTTCCTGAGAGAAGCGTTCGTTTTCCATGACGTTTTCAAAACAAGGGGGAAAGGCGGCCTACGTTCGGTTTACTGTATAGTATTATGACGGATAAAAGAGAAAAAGTCAAATGAAATATGCAAAAATTTACAAAATATTAGCCTTTTGGGGGAAGACTCGCGTCTTGCCGGCCGGCTCCGGAAAAGCGATCCCGCAGGGCTTGTTTTTTATGTGAGCTTTTCGGGAAATTCCGCTTTTATTTGTCTTGCGTCAGGAAAGAATAAACGTTATAATCATATTAATCCAAGGGGATCCGGTCGAAAGGAGAATACAGATGCCAAAACAACTGCTTAGAAAACTGACGATTCTTCACTCCAACGATATGCATGGTGACTTTCTGCCCAAACAAGGGGAAGACGGCCTCGAGACCGGCGGCCTGCCGCGTCTGGCGGGCTATATCAGTAAAGTCCGTAAGGAAGAAGGAAACGTTTTATATGTCAACGCCGGCGATATGTTCCGGGGGTCTATCATCGATTCCGAATACGCGGGTCTTTCTACCATTGACCTCATGAATGTGCTGCGGCCGGATGTGACAACGGTAGGGAATCATGAAGTGGACTACGGTCTGGCCCACCTGCTCTTTCTGGAAAAATGTGCAAAATTTCCGATTATCAACGCAAATCTGTTCATTACCATGAACAATGCCCGCCTGTTTCAGCCATATCTGAATGTGACGGTGGGCGGCATGAAGATCCTTTTTATAGGGATTCTGACGGAGGAGGTCCTGGCTTCGACGCGTACGGAGAAAATCATCGGAACATTTGTGGATGTAAAGGCGGCGGCCCGGGAGGTCGGGATCATCTGCGACAACTACCGGACGGTGCGGACGGATATGACGATCCTGCTGACGCATATCGGCATCGAAATGGATAAAAAGCTGGCAGCCGAGCTGGATCCGGACTGCGGGGTGAATCTGATCATCGGCGGTCACTCGCATACATTTATGGAAAAGCCCGAGGTCGTGAACGGGATCCCCATCGTGCAGGCGGGGACCGGGACGGGGATCATTGGGCGTCTGGATCTGACGTATGATATGAAAAAAAGAGCGATGCAGCTGATGGATTGGCACTGCGTTCCCATCAACGAGAAAACAGCGCCGGTGGATCCCGTCATGCAGGAGCTGCTGGACAGCTACCGCACCAAAACGGACAGTAAATACAAGCGGGTCGTGACACGCTGGGCCCGAAAACTGACGCACCCGTCGCGGGAGCAGGAAACGGAGATGGGAAATCTCTATGCGGATGTCCTGCAGTGGGAGAGCAGCTTCGATATTATGATGATGGGCTCGGGTTCGATCCGCAAGAAGGAGCTCGGCCCGATCATAGAATATCAGGACATGGTGGAGAACACACCCTTCGATGATGCCTTGTGGATGTTTGAAGTGACGGGCGCCCAGTTCAGGCGGATCGTAAAGCATCTGATGCGGGATGAGGCCTGG
>CADBSR010000106.1 GCA_902797385.1 uncultured Lachnospiraceae bacterium | reverse complement strand
TCCCCATAAGTCACTGTTTCCTTTCACAGTTTTGAGCTTAGTATAACATACCCAGCAGGATTTTGCAATTTCACCCAGCAGGATTTTACATTTTTACCCAGCAGGATTTCACGTTTTCACCCAGCAGGATTTTGCAATTTCACCCAGCAGGATTTTTGCATCTCGCTGATCCAGCGTTATTTGCTTATTATTATTCAGGCCCAGGATAACAAAAAACCACGCATCTGCGTGGTTTTCTTTCTCAAGCGGATAACGGGAATCGAACCCGCCTATCCAGCTTGGGAAGCTGGTGTTCTACCAATGAACTATATCCGCTTAATGCGGAAGAAGGGACTTGAACCCTCACGATCTTCGATCACATGATCCTTAGTCATGCCTGTCTGCCAGTTCCAGCACTTCCGCGTGAAGCGTAGCTGATTATAGCACGCTCTGAAAAAGGTTTCAAGCCTTTTTCAAATTTTTTTCCAGGGAGAGCTCCCTGCCCATCTATTTTCCTGCTCCGGCCGAAATAGTCCCCTCTATCCCGCCGCACCAATGACTGAAAATGCCTCTCCTCCATGCTATATTGATATCAACAAAACAACATCGCCCCTTACAGGGCAGAAAGAAGGAGGTCTACTATGATTCAGTCATTCATTTCAGCTACTATCATCTCTCCCGGTATCGTGATCGGAGGTGTGGCAGCCGTTCTCGGCGCCCTGTTGCTCGCGCTGGGGTATTTAAAGGCTCCGCCGGACACGGCATTTATCATCTCCGGCCTGGGCAAAAAACGTATCCTGATCGGAAAGGCCGGCTGGCGCGTCCCCTTCTTTGAAAGAGTGGATAAACTGTCCCTCCGGGTCATGCAGGTCGACGTCAAGACCAGCGAAGCCGTGCCGACCAACGAATTCATCAACGTGACCGTCGACGGTGTCGCCAATATCAAGATTTCTTCCGATCCGGAGCTTCTGACCCGGGCATCCGAGTCGCTTCTCGGGATGAGTCAGGAGGAGCTGATCCGGCTGGCCACGCAGGTCCTGGAAGGCAACATGCGTGAGATCGTCGGCTCGGTCGGCTTAAAGGAAATGGTCCAGGACCGGCAGGGTGTCGCCAAAAAGGTGACCGAAAACGTCGTGCCGGACATGCAGAAACTCGGAATTGAAGTTGTCAACTTCAATATCCAGAATTTCAAGGACGGGGCCGGAACCATTGAAAATATGGGTATCGACAACGTCGAGCAGATCCGCAAAAACGCGCAGATCGCCAAAGCCAATGCTCAGCGCGATATTGCCATAGCCAATGCCAATGCGGAGCAGGAAGCCAATGCCGTGAAGGTGCAGGCGGACAAGATGATCGCCGAGCAGAATGCCGAGCTTGCGGTACAGCAAGCCGAGATGAAGGCGAAATCCGACACCAAGCGCGCGGCAGCCGACGCGGCCTATTCGATCCAGCAGGAGGAACAGAGAAAGACCATTGAGGTCACCCGGACCAATGCGGATATTGCCCGCCGCGAAAAAGAAGCCGAGCTGGCCGAGAAAGAAATTGCTCTGAAAGAGCGTCAGCTGGACGCGGAGATCCGCAAGCAGGCCGATGCCATGAAGTATCAGGCAGAAAAAGAGGCGGAAGCCGAGCTGATCCGTCGCCAGAAAGACGCGGAAGCCAAGCGGTATGAAGCCGAGCAGCAGGCCGAAGCCCGCCGGGCTGAGGCGGAAGCTCTCCGCTACGCCATGGAGCAGGAAGCGGAAGGCATCCGTGCCAAGGGCCAGGCCGAGGCGGAAGCCATTGAAAAGAAGGCGGAAGCCCAGAAAAAGATGGGGGAGGCGTCCATCATTGAGATGTACCTGAAGGCTCTTCCGGAAGTGGTAGCCGGCGCTGCTGCACCGCTTGCGCAGACGGAAAAGATCGTGATGTACGGCGAGGGGAACTCTTCCAAGCTGGTCAAAGATGTCATGGTCAGTGCCAATCAGGTCATGGACGGTATGAAAGAGTCCACCGGACTGGACCTCTCCGCCCTGATGGCAGGGGTCCTCGGCGGACGGATGTCATCCTCCCAGGCAGCCCCGGTCACCGTCGCGATCAAAGCCGAAGGCACGGCAAAAACCACTCCAGAAGAATAAAAAGACAGGGGACGGTTCTGTGTCTTCCGATGGCAGGGGACAGTTCTGAAAGACAGGGGACGGTTCTGTGTCTTCAAGACACAGAACCGTCCCCTGTCTTTTGTCTTTTGAGCCTGGCAGCTGTTTAGGATCCGTCTTTTACTGTTTCTGGAATTTCAGATTCAGTCTGCCCAGCAGGGCCTCAACTTCATCGTAAACTGCCTTGATCGCGTGATCATCCGTCAGTGTGATTTCTTTTCCTTCCTTGAAATCCTTCAGGAGCTGGGTCTCAAGCTCCGCGATCGTAAGCTCTTTTCCCTGATACAGGATCTTGCTTTCCTGCACGGTGATCTTTAACGAGGTCGCTTCGGTCGGGGCCTGTGTGATCTCCTGCGTCGAAGGCGCCGGAGTTTCCGCCTGAGTCTGCTGCTGGACAGCCGTCGTACCGTTCACAGGCAAAAAGCCGCCGTTCGGGTTGCCGATTCCAAACCCAAAGTAACCGCTCCCGCCCAAGAGCGCCAAAATCACCGCTGCGCCGACGACCTTTCGACCGGTATGTTTTTCTTTTCCTTCTTCTCTTGCCATGGTTTCATTCCTTTCCCGGCTCAGCCGGCTTTATTCTTTTACATCCATTTCGATGACACTCAGTAAGATTTCCCGCTGCGAAGCTTCCAGCTTCGTTTCCTGGATCACCTGCAGGATCATCTCATATTCCGCATGATAGATGCTGGCCCGGTCATACTGGAAGACCAGAAAAACGGTCCGCCCGGCCGCCTGATTCAGCTGTTCGTACAGAAGGCTCCGAAGGCGGTTATAGGCATAGGTACTGTCGTTCCAGTCGTAGGGGATCCGGATGCTCTCCCCCTCTCTGACATCCAGCGAAACAGAAGCATCCGCCGCGACACTCAGGCTCAGCACCAGCGAATTGTCGAGCACCAGATTTTCCGAGATCATCCGACGTCCCAGGGCATCCACTTCCGCCTCCAGCGCCTCGGTCTTCTGAAGGAGCGCTTCATTTTCCGCTTTCAGATGGTTCCGGACCCGGTCGGCTTCCGCCTGTGCCGCCTGCATCTCCTGTCGGACTTCCTGCAGGGCAGCCCGGTCCGCGGCTGCATCCTCCACCGCCTCCGTGGTCTGCGCACGGGCCTGCGTCAGAAGCACGAAGATCATGATCAGGATCACGTCCAAGAGAGACGTGAGCTCAATAAAGATCGTCCGTTTTCTCACGCGTTTCCCTCTTCTTCTTTCTTTAAAAGGTCCCGGCGTTCCAGCAGCAGCGTCACATTTTTGTCGTTATCCTCCAGGCGGGCACTTAAAAAGCCGTCCAGGAGCTTGAAAATGATAGCAAATACCAGCCCCCAGAAGGTCGATGTCAGCGCCGCAAAAAAGTTCTGCTGCATATCCGAAAGCTCTGCCACCATGGGGAGCAGGGAAACGACGGTCCCCAGGATCCCCATCAAGGGGAAGATCGCGGTTACATTCGCGAAGATACTGTACAATCCTTCCGAGCGCTTGCGCAGCGTCACGATCCCGCTCTCATCCAGCTCCCGGATCTTCTGCGCGACTTTCTCCGGATTGTGACGGTGAGAAGGGACGAAAACCAGCATATTCAGTTTTCTGTACAGCTCATCCGTGTACAGGCGCGTGAAATAGTAGCATACGCCGTTTAACGCAGCCAGAATAAAAATGATCAGATCAAACCCCAAAAGGTTTTTGCCGATTACCTGCCAGAAAGACATACTGCCTCCTTTCCGGGAAAGCTTCATGCGGTCAGGCCGCTTACAAAATTATTATATCGTTGTTTTTCCCCTTTGACAATCATTTTCCCGAAAAACGAGCGGAGTGAAAGCCTTCTGCAGGCGCTGCCGATAAAAAAGCGCCCGCCGGTTCGGGGCGGGCGCAACAGCAGGTTCGAAAAAGATCAGACATCGACGCCGCCGTCGACGCGGATCAGCTGTCCATCGACGAAAGAGGAATCGTTGGTCGCCAGGAACAGCGCTACGCTGGCGATCTCGGAGCCTTCGCCGACGCGCTTTAAAGCGGTACGGGCGATCATGGGACCGAAGGCATCTTCGCCGCCGACGGAATCCAGCATGGCGGTACGGATCGCACCGGGGCAGATCCCGTTGACATGGATCTCGGGAGCCAGTTCATTGGCCATAGCCTTGGTCAGGCCGACCATGGCGTGCTTGCTGGTAACATACGCGACAAAGCCCCAGTGAGCGGCCCAGCCGACGATGGAAGCAACGTTAATGATGTGGCAGTTTCCTTTTTCCTTCATGATCGGAGCAACCAGCTGGGATAGCAGCATGGCGCTGGTCACGTTGACGTTGATGGCCGTCAGGAATTCTTCTGCGGTGCAGGTCGCGAACTGAGCCAGAGAAAGCATGCCGGCGTTGTTCATCAGGATATCCACCGTGCCGTAGGCTTCCATGGTTGCATCGAAGATCTTCTTCGGAGAGGAAAGATCCGTGGTGTCTGCAATGACATAAATGGCTTCGCCGCCATCGGCTTTGATCTTGTCCACCACGGCTTTGGCACGGGCTTCATTGCGTCCCGTAACTACGACTTTGGCGCCTTCTTTGGCGAACAGATACGCAGTTTCTCTTCCCATACCGGAAGTGGAACCGGTGATAATGGCAACTTTGCCGTCAAGTTTTCCCATCTCAGGTTACCTCCTATTATCTGTCTCATAATTGAGACATTTCTATGCTTTTGTTATATTTTATCAAACCTACTTAACAAAGTAAACAACACATACAGTATAGTCTGTTTTCTTTTTATCTCTTTTTCAATGTCCCGTTTTCTTTTTTCCCTTGCAGAACAGGGCAAAATCTTTTATGATAGGAGAAGAAACGGAGGTGTATCATGCGCTTATTGGTACTTGACGGAAACAGTATCGCGAACCGCGCTTTTTACGGCATCAAGCTTCTTTCAACCAAAGACGGGCAGTATACCAATGCCATCTTTGGGTTTATGAATATTTTACAGTCCCTGCTGACAGAAACCATGCCTGACGCGGTAGCCATCGCCTTTGACCGGAAGGAACCGACCTTCCGTCATTTGATGTACAATGGCTATAAAGCCACACGCCACGGCATGCCGGAGGAGCTGGCCCAGCAGATGCCTGTCCTGAAGGAATTGCTCCAGGATCTGGGCTACCGGCTGATAGAAGAATCCGGCTGGGAAGCGGATGATATTCTGGGCACGCTGGCCAAAGCCTGCGAAAGCCGCGGAGACAATTGCTTCCTGGCAACCGGGGACCGCGACTCCCTGCAGTTGGTCAGTGCCTCCACCACGGTCCTGTTAGCTTCCACCGTCATGGGAAAAAGTCAGACCCAGCATATGGACGAGGCCGCCATCCGGGAAAAATATGGCGTTACGCCGCCGCAGCTGATCGAAGTTAAGAGTCTGATGGGCGATACGAGTGACAATATCCCGGGTGTGAAAGGGATAGGAGAAAAGACTGCCCTCGGTCTCGTGCAGCGATTCGGAAGTCTGGAAGCGGTTTACGAACACCTGGATGATCCCTTCATCAAGCCGAAGCAGCGGGAAAACCTGATCGCCTGCAAAGACGACGCCGCGCTTTCCAAGGTGCTTGGCACCATCCGTACGGATGCCCCCATTCCGACCGATGCGGAAGCATACCGCGTGGGCCCGGGAGACCCGGCTGCGGCACTCGAGACCTGCCGGAAGCTTGAAATGTTAAAACTCATCGAACGGCTGGGGCTGCGGGAAAAGGCTGCTGCCGCCGCAGCACATGCGGACCAGCCTGTCGTTTCCGCAGAAACAGCACCGCTACCACTGGTTGAACCCGTCCCTCTTCCCTCCGACCCGGCAGGGGCCTGGCTTCTGGCTGAAAGCGGAAAGGAAGCCAAGGGGAAAGATACGGCTTATGAAGCCGATCCGGCCCGTTGGTTCGCCGTGCAGGGAAATATGCTCTGCACCCTGACAGAGGCATCGCTCGCCGCCCTGCTTGAAAACCCGGCTGTCACCCTGGAAGTCTTTGACAGTGCTCCGCTCTATGCTTTTGCCTATGCCAGAGGCGGGGAAGGACGGTCCATCTGCTGGGACGGCAAGCTGGCCGCCTATCTCCTGGATGCCGCCGCCAACCGCTATGAGCTGAACACCCTGACCGGTGCCTACGAGGCAGAGGCGGCATTTACCAGCGAAGTCTTCCCCGAAGCTGGTTTTCTGGCTGACCTTTTCGCCAAAATGAAGGCCTCCCTGTCCGAACAGGGGCAGACCGAGCTGTATGATTCCATCGAGTTTCCTCTGGCCCGCGTTCTGGCCGATATGAGCCATATCGGGATCCTGGTGGACCGCGCCGGCATTGAAGCCTTTGGCGAAAAGATCGCCGCCATGGCACAGGAAGCGCAGGAGCGCATTTTTGAAAAGGCCGGGGAACGGTTCAATCCCAACAGTCCGAAGCAGTTAGGCGAGATCCTGTTCGAAAAGATGGGCCTGCCGCACGGAAAAAAGACCAAAACCGGCTGGGCCACCGACGCTGCGACCCTGGAGTATCTCAAGGGGGAAGCGCCGGTCATTCAGGATATTCTGGACTATCGGACATATCAGAAATTAAAGAGCACCTATGTGGACGGCCTGTTGAAGGCCATTGGGCCGGACGGCCGCATCCATACGCATTTCCGCCAGACCGAAGCCCGCACCGGCCGGCTCTCCAGCGATGAGCCGAACCTTCAAAACATCCCCATCCGGACCGAGCTCGGCAGCCAGATGCGCGCCTTCTTTATTGCCGCACCGGGGCAGGTCCTGGTCGATGCGGACTATTCTCAGATCGAACTTCGGATCCTGGCCCACGTGACCGGCGATAAAAACATGCAGGCCGCCTTCCTGGAAGGCGCCGATATTCACCGCGCCACGGCTGCCAGAATTTACGGGATCCCCGAAATCCTGGTGACACCGGCCGAAAGATCCGGCGCCAAGGCCATCAATTTCGGGATCATGTACGGGAAGGGGGCCTTCTCCTTAAGCAACGACCTGGGCGTCAGCATTCCTCAGGCCAAGGAGTTTCTGGACAGCTATCTGGCAGCCTTCCCGAACGTGGATAAATATATGCAGAGCGTGATTGAAGAGGCCCGCGAGAAGGGCTATACCACGACCCTCTTCGGACGCCGCCGCGCCCTGCCGGAACTGAAGAGCAGCAATTTCCAGCTTCGCAGCGCCGGCGAGCGCATGGCGCGGAATACCCCCATTCAGGGCACCGCGGCTGATGTCATCAAGCTGGCCATGGTCCGTGTCTGGGAGCGTCTGAAGCGCGAAGGCTTCAAAAGCCGCCTGATCCTGACTGTACACGATGAACTGATCCTGGAATCGCCGGAAGACGAAGCGGAAGCCGCCGGCCGTCTCCTGCAGGAAGAAATGGAAGGCTGCGTCTCCTATGCTGTCCCGCTGACAGCAGAAGTCCGGCAGGGAAAGACCTGGCTGGAGGCACATTAACTCCCACTAGGCAAGAAAGGAAGAAAGATGAAACTCGGATTTATCGGCATGGGAAATATGGCCGGCGCCCTCTGTGAGGGCTGGATCAGAGCCGGTGCCCTGAAGGCAGAGGACGTATTTGCCTTTGCTCCCAATCAGGAAAAACTGGCGGCCAATGCAGCCCGGATCGGCTTTACGCCCTGCGCCTGTGCCACGGATCTGGTGCAAAAAGCCGACTGGATCCTGATGGCCTGCAAGCCGTATCAGATCGAGTCGGTCCTGGAGGAGATCGCCCCTCTCCTGCCCGGAAAGCGCCTGCTTTCTGTGGCTCTGGGATGGGATCTGGCACGCTATCAGTCGTTCCTCGGGACCGAGCAGGCGATCCAGTTTATCATGCCGAACACGCCGGCCAAGGTCGCGGAAGGCGTTTTCCTCTTCGAGGAAGCTGGCACCCTCTGTGAAGCCGACGCAGCCGCTCTCCGAGCCCTGTTTGAAACCATCGGCGAAGTGATCGTTCTGCCGACCCGCCTCATGGGGATCGGCGGCGCGATCTCCGGCTGCGGTCCCGCCTTAATTGACGTCCTCATGGAAGCCTTTGCCGATGCCGCCGTCAAATACGGCATTCAGCGTCCGCTCGCCTATCGTCTGGTCAGCCAGACCTTCCTGGGCAGCGCCAAACTCCAGCGCGAGAGCGGCCTCCATCCCGGGGTCCTCAAGGACGCGGTCTGCTCCCCCGGCGGCACCACCATCCGCGGGGTCATGGCACTGGACGAAAAAGGCGCCCGCGCCGCCTGCCAGGCCGCCATAGACGCCGTAATGAACTATCACTAAACACCAAAGACAGGGGACGGTTCTCTGTCTTGGCACCCAAACAGGGGACAGTTCTCTCAAAGACAGAGAAAGACAGGGGACGGTTCTCTGTCTTTTATTTTTTTGTCCCCTAACTTTCTTTATTGTTCTGTGTCAAAGACAGAGAACCGTCCCCTGTCTTTGCTTTCTTTGAACCGCTGTTTTGGGGAAGCGATTTGAAAAGACAGAGAACCGTCCCCTGTCTTTGGTCCTCTGCCTTATAATCAATCATTATTTCGCAAAGCTGAAAATAACAAGCTTCGTGGAAAACAGGTTTTCCTCATATTCGATCTCGATCGTTTCAGCGTTTTCGGGGACCTCAAAGGCGACGGTCCCTTTGGCTTTCCGTCCAGGAGAAAGCGATGCCCCGAGCTCATCTTCCCGGGCTGATCTCTGCTCACAGGTCTTTCCGTCGGCAAAGCAGTTAAAGTCCCATCCG
>CADBSR010000105.1 GCA_902797385.1 uncultured Lachnospiraceae bacterium | reverse complement strand
TCGTGCTCATGCTCGTCATCATCGTCGTCGTCATGATGGTGGTGATGGCATTCGCATTCCGGATCATCACATTCTTCATGGTCATGGTGATGATGATGGTGTTCGTGATGGTGCTCGTGCTCATCATCATCGTCGTCATCATCATCGTCGTCGTCATCATCGTGAAGGTCTATAGGAAGGAGCAGATTGTCGACGTCGCTGTGCTCAAAGGCATGGCGGACCGCTTCGGCCGAGAGCTCATCCCAGGGGGTCGTGATGAGCGGCGCTTCGGCGTTCTGCTCCCGCAGCAGGGAAACGACCGCCTCCAGCTTTTCCTCATCCACCAGCTGCGTCCGGCTCAGGATAATGGTGGACGCATACTGGACCTGATTGATAAAGAATTCACCGAAATTCTTGATGTAGATCTTGGCTTTCTTCGCGTCTACGACGGCCAGTCGTTCGGTGATGGTCAGGTCGGCAACCGCCTTGACCTTTTCCACAGCCGCAATGATATCGGAAAGCTTGCCGACACCGCTTGGTTCAATGATGATGCGGTCCGGAGCGAAATCACGGATGACCTTCTGGAGCGCTTCGGTAAAGTCACCGACCAGCGTGCAGCAGATGCAGCCGGAATTCATCTCGGTGATGGTAACGCCGGCATCCTTTAAGAAGCCGCCGTCGATCCCGATCTCACCGTATTCGTTTTCAATAAGAACGATCTTCTCACCCTGGAAAACTTCCGCAATCAGCTTGCGGATCAATGTCGTTTTGCCGGCTCCCAGGAAACCGGAAACGATCGTAACCTTTGTCATATACGTAAAAACCTCCTCTTATTTAACTACGAAATTGATGATCCGTCCGGGGACATAGATCTCTTTGACGATCGTTCCGCTTAAACGATCACCCAGCGCTTCCCGGGCGGCAGCCAGAGCGGTATCCTTGTCCGCGGTCCGGGGGATCATGACGGTCCCGCGCATCTTCCCGTTGACCTGAATCGCCATTTCCACTGTATCCTCAATGGTCTTGGCTTCTTCATAGACCGGCCATTTCTGGGCATAGCAGCGGCCTTCAAAACCGCTCTGTTCCCAGAGTTCCTCGGTTATATGCGGAGCAACCGGATTGAGCAGAAGCAGGAAGGTCCTCCACTCGTCGCGGGTCACACTGCCCACCCGGTAGAATTCATTTAAAAGCGCCATAAGTGCGGCCAGGGCAGTATTGAACTTCAAGCCCTCATAATCCTGGCTGACCTTCTTGATGGTCTGATGGATCTTCGTCTCCAGCGCCTTGCTGTAGCCTCCAGCACTGGTGACCGATTCGGAGAGCTTCCAGACACGGTCCAGGAAGCGTCTGCAGCCCTTGACGCCGTCCGTTGACCAGGCCGCCGCCTGTTCAAATGCACCGATGAACATCTCATAGGTCCGCAGGGTATCTGCTCCAAATTCTTTGACAATATCGTCCGGGTTCACGACGTTTCCGCGGGATTTGGACATCTTTTCGCCGTCCTCGCCCAGGATCATGCCGTGAGACGTTCTCTTCTGGTAAGGCTCCGCGACCGGGACCACGTTCTCATCGTAGAGGAAATGATGCCAGAAGCGGCTGTAAAGCAGGTGGAGCGTCGTGTGCTCCATGCCGCCGTTGTACCAGTCGACCGGAAGCCAGTACTTCAGCGCCTCCGGGGACGCCAGGCAGGTATCGTTCTTCGGATCGGTATAGCGCAGATAGTACCAGGAAGAACCGGCCCACTGCGGCATGGTATCCGTCTCCCGTTTGGCCGGGCCGCCGCAGCAGGGACAGGTCGTATTGACCCAGTCTGTCATCTTGGAAAGCGGGGATGATCCGTCATCGGCCGGTTCATAGCTCTCCACTTCCGGCAGAAGCAGCGGAAGGTCCTCTTCCGAGAGCGGAACATAGCCGCATTTTTCACAGTGAACGATCGGGATCGGCTCGCCCCAGTAACGCTGACGCGAGAAGACCCAGTCACGCAGTTTATAGTTGACCTTGGGCGTTCCCAGGCCCTTTTCTTCCAGCCAGGCAATGATGGCCTTCTTGGCATCGGCGACTTCCATGCCGTTTAAGAAGCCGGAATTCACCATTTTCCCGGTCTGGACGTCCGTGAAGGCGGCTTCCTCCACATTTCCGCCGGCCACGACTTCCACAATGGGAAGGCCGAACGCCTTGGCGAAATCCCAGTCTCTGGTGTCATGTCCCGGAACAGCCATGATGGCGCCGGTCCCATAGGTCATAAGGACATAGTCGGAGATCCAGATCGGAATCTCGTTTCCGGTCACGGGGTTGACTGCCCGAAGGCCTTTCAGTTCCACACCGGTCTTGTCCTTGGCCAGCTCGGCCCGTTCGAAGTCGGACTTTCTGGCGGCTTCCGCCTGATACGCCCGGACCGCATCCAGGTTCAGGATACGTCCGGCATATTTTTCAATATAAGGATGCTCGGGAGAAAGGACCATATACGTTGCGCCGAACAGCGTATCCGGACGGGTCGTAAACACACGGATCTTATCATCCGTTCCGGCCAGGGCGAAATCCACCTCGGCGCCGGTGGAACGTCCGATCCAGTTCCGCTGCGACGTCTTGACGCGTTCAATATAATCCACCTGATCCAGGCCTTCCAGGAGCTTGTCGGCATATTCCGTGATCTTTAACATCCACTGCGTCTGCTGACGGTGAATGATCGGGGTCCCGCAGCGTTCACAGCATCCGTCCACCACTTCTTCGTTGGCCAGACCTACCTTGCAGGAAGGACACCAGTTGATCGGCATCTTGGCCTTATAGGCCAGCCCCGCTTTGAACATCTTCAGGAAGATCCACTGCGTCCAGTGATAGTAATTCGGATCGGTCGTGTTGACTTCCCGGTCCCAGTCAAAGGAATATCCCAGCATCTGCAGCTGATTCTTGAAATGACGAACATTGTTTTCCGTCACGATACGGGGATGGATATGATTCTTGATAGCATAATTTTCCGTCGGCAGGCCGAACGCATCCCATCCCATGGGGAACAGGACGTTATAGCCTTCCATGCGGCGTTTTCTGGCCACGATATCCAGAGCAGTATACGGGCGCGGATGCCCTACATGCAGCCCCTGTCCCGAGGGATAGGGAAACTCCACCAGTGCGTAATACTTCGGTTTTGAGTAGTCTGTCGTGGCAGCGAAGGCCTTTTCTTCTTCCCAGATCTTCTGCCACTTGCTTTCAATGCGGTTCGGTTCGTAACGCTCAAACATAGCGATAAAATCCTTCCTTCTCATTTTCGCCCAATATTCTGCCCCTTTTCAGGGGATTTGTCAAGTTTTGTCCCAAAATACTCGCTGATTTTCTGCGATATTCGAGCAAGTCCAGCCTTATCTTTCCCCGGAATGCTCCGCCGCACGGGCCAGAAGTTCCCAGGAATAATCATCCTTGGCTCTTTCTTCCGGCGAGAGTGCATCATACGGGCACAACAGCGGATGAATCCTTCTGGCATTGTCCCGGACGGGGCCGTACTCCCAGTTGTTCAGATAATGGAAGCGGCTCCACCGTTCATGCTCGATCTCGCGGCAGTGCTCTCTCTCCGATTCCGAAAGGTTCCGGAATTTCTCCGCGGCCTGCTGCCAGCGGTCCGGAAACGTTTCGGTCTCATGGCCAAGCAGGATCCTCGCTTTCATAAACAGATGATCCGCGGAAGAAAGATTCGAATGCCGAAGAAAGCGCCCCAGCTCATTCCAGGCAGGCAGCTTGTTTCCTTCCGTTTTGGCACGGTAGGATTCATGCAGATCTATCGCCAGACGGTTCAGACTGCGCTGCATGATCAGCTCCGGGACAAACAGATCGGCTGTCCCGCCAAAGCAGATGACACCGTCCACCGCTTGGGACAGCCTTGCGTACACCGTCCCCTTCACCGGGCAGCAGCGTTTTAAAATCTCCAGCTGTTCCGCAGTTTCTTCTTCATCATCTCCGCAGAATATGATCCGGTCCGCTTCCCGGAAAATCTGCCAGTTGTTGTTCCACGCGCCCGGGACGAAAAAGACGGCATCCTTTCCGCGCTCTTCCCGCTCAAGCGAAACAAAGGAGGAAAGCTGCGGATGCTCTCTGGCAAATTCGCTCCAGTCCCCGCACAGCCAGTAGCGGATCGACTGGCCCGGGGATATGACGTTAAAGGCAAGTCCCTGTTCCAGCATGGCGCGACCGAAGCGGCCGCCTCCCACGAGCACGATCCGTTCCAGCATGGACGCCAGAGGATATCGATGCCAGTACAGGCGCGCCGTTCCTTCGCACGGGTGGAAGTATACTTCCTGCTCGCTTATGATCTCGGGTTCTCTTTCACTCAGACAGTAGACCCGGCACTTCGTTCCGCGCAGGGCGGCTGTTTTCTTTTCATTGTCAAAGCTGTCGTCTCCCAGGAAAAAGACGTGGAGATCTGAGAGATCTTTTTTGATCAGCGCCAGTTCCTCCGGTCGCGGTTCACAGCAAAGCGCGTTCAGGGAAGCCGGCACTTCGCTCTTCGCCTCCATGGGGAAAAGTAAAACGGCGGAGGGATCGTCCTGGCGGATTCTGCGGGCCAGGGCTGTTTCTTTTTCCGATCCCCCGGAAAACCAGTACCAGGAAGCGTTTCGGGCGAATCGGAGCCGCAGCAGCGGCAGCACCCGTTCTTTCAGAAGCTGGGCCAGGAAGCTGATCACCGCGACCAAAACGCCCAGACTCATCAGCTGGAAAATAAAGCCTATGACCCGGCCGACCCCCGTCACCGGGTATGTGTCCCCGTATCCCACCGTCGTCAGGGTCGTAACGGAATACCAGAACGCCGTCGGCAAATCGGTAATACTGGCAGAGGCATCACCCGCTTCAACAAGGACCAGGAGCCACAGCAGCAGGGTATAAACAAGCAAAGCGCCGATGATCAGGATCAGATTCCGGATGGTCTTCTTTTTCATGTCGGCTCTCCTCCTTCCCGCAGCAGATCCGGGATCAGGAAGACGTTGTCCAGATCCATCTGCTGGTAATTGACGATCCGCCCTGTCATTTCCTTTTCCCTGCGATCCAGCGCAGGCAGTTCTTCCCAGGGGATCAGGCAGGCATGCAGCTTGCTGTCCGTGTCTTTTCCGACCCGGATCCTCGAAGTGCCGTTTTTACGGACCTCTTCCCGGTAAAGGGCAGCCCGCTGTGCAAATACGGTTTCCGGCATCGTCTGATAACCCATACAATAGTGAAAAGCGCACCAGCGCAGGTGTTCCATCTCGCCGAGGTTTTCCTTCAGTTTTTCATTGTCCGGCCAGCCTTCCTGCGAGACCTGCTCCTTTGTCAGACCGGCTGCATCCAGAAAGGCCTGCATATAATCCGCGCTGGCCCGGCAGCTCTGACGGCTGAAATAATCACACAGCGCCCAGTCCTCTTCTGTGCTCCTTCCATCGGACAGATGGTACTGATGATTGACCTGCTTTGCCATTTTATCCAGCTTCAGACCGCTCAGGATCTCAGGCGTATAGATGCTGCTGCTCTTCGGCAGGCTGTCCCCTTCCGGGAAGCCGTTTATGGAATCCTCACTGCAGCAGACCACACTGGCATGGCCGCCGTTGTTTTCCATAAAATCAATATATTCCGCGGCGATCTCCGCGTTTTCCTTTTCATTTCCGGTGCATATAACAATATAATTCAGATCCCGGATCCGCTCTTTCAAGTAAGCGAAAACATTCAGACTGCGTGCATTTTCCTCCCGAAAATCAATGGCGTAATGATCGGTCAGGCCTTCATAACGGTTTTTGAAATAGCCGGCTGCGGAAGCATAGTCCCGGGCAATGATCAGCGCATGAAAGCGGCTTCCGGCAAACTGACTGTTCATGATGAGGCTCCGCAGCACTGCTTGCCCCGTCTTCCCGAAGCCCACGATCAGAGCCTCAAAATTCTCCGCAGCACGTCCGTTTTCATCAAAACGCATCGTTTTGCTGGGGGGATATTCATGGACCAGCAGACGGGCCAGCAGGCTCTCCTTTTCCTGGGTCAGGACCGAGCCAAAGCCCGCTTCGCCGGGACCGGCCAGAAGGGCTTCTCCGCTCTTTTCATCCGCTGCCAGCAGGCTGAGCGAGCACTGGGAAGAAAGGATGCCCCGCTCGCCAAATGCGGTCTTCAGCTTTCGGGCGTACTGAAGATTTGCTGCCGTATTCTGGCTCAGGCATAACACCCGCAAGTGTTTGGAACCGGGTTTCATGCCGATCCGCTTCAAAAAGGCGGCCGATCCTGCGGAAGCGGCTTCATCGTTAAACAGCACGCTGCCCATCTTCAGGATCTTGTTGTTAAAAGCTGCGCCGTTCCTGTCATCCACAAAAACAAGCGCCGATTTGTCCTCTTTCTGCAGCTTGGCCGCAAGGGCCAGCGTCTGGGGGCTGACGCCGTAAATCAGGATGATCTTCCGGTGATTCAGGAAGATCAGATTCAAAGAGCGGATCACTCTCGCACCCACATTGGTCACGACCGTACTGGCAGTGGCATACAGGGCCAGAAGATGCGTCAGATAGATCAGGATCTGCATCGGCATGGTGCCCAAGGCCGGAACTTTGCTGATGGTCCCGATATCGTTGCGGCCCAGGAACATGCAGAACACCCAGAAGATCGTCTTGGTCACAGATAAAAGACTGCCGTCATGCAGGGTATAATAGCCATAGCCATAGAAGGCCAGGCCAACGACCCCGACAAAGAGGAAGATACCGCCAAGCAGCTTATTCATAAATTTGGGTTGGAAGCCCAGTGATATGATCAGTATCAGGAAAATGATCCCGGCCAGCAGCCAGACCCATGCAAGACCCATCGTTTTCTTCCTTTCTTCCGTCAGAGGTTCATCCAAGCGGTTCCTGCCGCGCGGTTTACTGCCGTTGGCAGCCCGAAGCAAGATATTTTATTATAACACTCCGGCCCTGCCTCCACAAGCTTTTCCCATGAAAAGAGGCTGCCCGATTCACCTCGGACAGCCTCTTTTTCGGATCTGAAATCCGCTTTATGCCAGCTTCATCGCTTCCTTGCACTTGGCAATGATGAACTGACCGATGTCGTATGCGGCATCCAGCGTCTGAGCACCGGCATGCGGAGATACGATAAACTTGTCGCAGTCGAACAGCGGAGACACAAAGCTGTCATGGTCTTCCGCCAGTTCGTTTTCCATAACGTCAGCACCGTAGCCGCCCAGCTTGCCGCTTACAAGCGCTTCGTAGACATCCTGCTCGTTGCAGATGCCGCCGCGGCTCATGTTGATGACGACCGCGCCGTCCTTCATCTGATTGATCTGCTCCGTGCAAACCAGGTTCTTGGTTTCAGGCGTCAGCGGAACATGGATTGTGATGAAATCCGCATTGTGCAGAACATGGAACACGTCGTCTCTGGTTCCTTCCGCTTCATTTGCTTCGAAAACAGCATCCGGAAGGTAAGGATCGTAAGCCAGGACCTTCATGCCGAAAGCTCTTGCCAGGAAGCCAACGCGCTGACCGATACGGCCGAAGCCCAGGATACCGATCGTCTTGCCGCGCAGTTCACGGCCCATGAATTTATACTTGTCCCACTGATGCTTTACTTTGACGTCGTAGTTGGCGGTCATGGTATCGCGGGCCAGCTCAAGCATCTTGCAGATGGTCAGTTCGGCCACCGCATTGCTGTTCAGACCAGGAGCGTTCTGAACGGTGATGCCCAGTTCCTTTGCCGCTTCCATATCCACATGGTTCAGGCCGACGGAGCAAACGCCAAGGAACTTCAGGTTCTTGGCAGCCTCCAGGACTGCACGGTCAATCTGCGGATCTACACGCATGATCAGAACATCATAAGGAGCAATAATCCCCTTCAGTTCTTCTTTGGTAGGCAGAATAACGGTATCGACCGTCATGTATTTGCCCAGTTCCTGAGCGATGTGCTCGTCTACCTTGTCAATGATAAGGCACTTCATGATTTTCCTCCCAAAAAAAGTAGTTCACCGAACTAATAACTTTTTCGTTAAAAAAAATATAACAAATCGTGGTTGCTTCGTCAAGCCTTTCCGGCATAGAATAAAGGTATAAATTCCCTTCGCACAAAAAAGGGCCTGTGAAATAATGAGAAATCATTTTTCGCAGGCCCTTTTTCTATTTTCAAACCGCTGTCAGCAGCGGACTCCCGCCGTC
>CADBSR010000104.1 GCA_902797385.1 uncultured Lachnospiraceae bacterium | reverse complement strand
TCCCCATAAGTCACTGTTTCCTTTCACAGTTTTGAGCTTAGTATAACATACCCAGCAGGATTTTGCAATTTCACCCAGCAGGATTTTGCATTTTTACCCAGCAGGATTTCACGTTTTCACCCAGCAGGATTTTGCAATTTCACCCAGCAGGATTTTTTCGTCTCGCTGATCCAGCGTTATTTGCTTATTATTATTCAGGCCCAGGATAACAAAAGGGCCTGTGAAATAATGATATCTATAATTATTTCATTTCACATGTTTCATGGCGATTTCGTCAGCATGTGAAAATACAGAATTCCCTTTCTACATGCCTGAAGCCCATCCTTCGAGCATGTGAATCAGGCGAAACAATTATTCACATGCCTGCAAACGAATCTTCGTACATGTCATCACAATAAAATGCCTAATGACATGCTGGTATGACCGGGAATCGCAGGTGACAGAGGGACGTACCCCCTGTCACCTTCCCCGTCACTTCTTACTTTCGGATCCAGATCGTGAAGTTGTCAATATTGAATATGTTTACTATATACTCCCCGCTCTCCGCACCGTCGTTCTGCCTGGACAGCGTTCCCGAAAAAGCCGCAACGACTCCGGCCGTGAGCGCCAGCCGGGGAGACCCGAGAACGGCGTCTTTCAAAGCGATCCACGTCTCTGTCTGCTTGTAGTATCTTGCCTCTACGCGGACGTCTGTCAGGATCCCGGCGGCATTCGCTTCCAGCGACACGCGGGCCTTGTGTTCATCAGGGGCCACAACCATGGCAAAATAACTGCCGTCATCGCCCAGCTTCTCCTGAAGCAGGGTCAGTGTAATGCCGCTGCTTTGCGAAAGATATTCGATCTCCGCCTTCACCGTCTGTACCGCCGGCGAATTAGCGGCTTCTTCCTCGCGTCGGATATCCTCCGCCACCAGATCCTGCGCCAGCTTTTCCTGTTCATCGATCTTTGACAGTTTTTCCTCCATCAGATACAGCTTAGACAGGTAAGGAAAGCCCAGGATTTCCTTCAGACAGGTTTCATCCCGGAATGTCACACTGACATAGTCCTGGTGGCCGCTTTCCTGCGGGAAATCCATCCGGGCGATCTCCTCTACCGTCGAAGGACCGCTGTGAGAGAAGGTCGTGTGCTCCAGGTCCATCTTCCGGGTTCCCAGTCTTTCATTTGCGTCTTCTACGGGAAGACTCTGCCCCCAGCCGCCGGGTGCGGCATAGTCAAAGACCAGTTTTCCCGCTTCCGGATGGAACAGGGCAAACTGCCGCGGGCCGTAGGTGGTGTTGTCGTCCATGGAGGAATTTCCGGTAAAATATGTGATCCCGTTCCACTTGGCGGCGCCCACCGAGATAAAGCCGTATTCGTTCTGCGCCATCACGGCGATCGTCTTCGGCCCGTCCGCATGGACCACCTTCCCATCTTCCAGCTCATACAGATCCAGATTGGCCGCGATGCAGGTCCCCTTGCTGAAGACCAGCGCGCCGATCGTTCCGGCAATATCCTGCTCGCAGACTGTCACAGTGACCATTTCATCCGCACCGTCTCCGTCCAGATCGCCCACCAGGGCGCTGAGCAGACCGTCATGATCATTCAGATTCTTGTTCGTCAGTTCCGTTCTGAGATTTTCCGCATCGCCGATTCCGACCTCGGGAACAACATGATGTTTTAAATAATCATAGAACAAGGCCCGCCCGTCCAGGAAAGGCGCAGTGACTCCAATGCCCGGCCACGCCCTTTCCGAAGTCATCACAATAAAGCTGAAGCTCTCGTCTTCTGTCTGATCATTGGTGATCACGACGCTATAGCGATTTCTTCCCTGGCTGTCTGTGCTCCAGGCCTCCGGCCACACAGGTGCAAAGTCCGGGTCGTTTTTCACAGTGGCGACGCGATGATACTTCTCCCCCTGAGCAGTGCCGAAAGCTTCTTGTCCGTTCTCATATTGGGCAATCAACAGGGAAGAAATACTGATGGTGAAATGGCTCAGGTCCTTGCCCATCAGGCATCGAAGATCCAGAACCCCTCCGGTTTTCAGGCTGAAAACCGGCAGCAGACCGACCTCTTCCATAGCCCGGAAAACACAGCGAACCTGATCCGCGCTCAGCTGCCCCTTCCGGAACATCCCGACCGCTTTACCATACAGGATCATGGCGTACTCGGAGAAGCTGGTATCGCTCTCCAATGAGGGGAAAGTTTCATAAAAGAGTTTAGCCGTAAGTTCCGGGCCAAGTGCCTCGGTATGGGCGGATTTTTTCAGGGCGCCTGTTGTGATCAGATAGCCCATATGAGAAATGATCTGCCCGTTTCGGTGCGCATAGGTGCTGTTGGTCGCGGTTTCTTCATCCGTGGCAGGCGCTTCAACGCGGTCAAAAATCCAGTTTTCTCCCTGATACCGGGAAGGTCCCGGTTTTTCAGATACGGACGGGTCTTTTGCGTTCCGGCTTCCCAGATCCCAGTCATTGCTGCCAAAAACATGGTTTTCCGCCAGCTCCGAGAACAGATCCGCCAGGCCTTCATTGATAGCGCCGGCCTCCGGGTAGTAATACCCCTTTCCCAGCGGAACATAGCTTCCGATGACCGCATGGGTGTATTCATGGGCCAGAACGTTGAAGCTTACGGAAAAGTTAGCCGTGATCTTCATCAGCCCCGTGTAGTAGCCGGGCTCAATCTCCAGCGCGCAGGCTGAGGCATTTTCCTTCCCGTCATTCATGACCGTATTCATGGCAACCGCCATAGGATTGCGGCTGTTGTTATAGCCATCCCGTTTCAAAACCTCATGCCAGAAGCGATACACCTCCTGCAGCCGGTCCATAACACTCACTGCCCGGGTGTTCTCCCACACATTGTCATCGTCCGTCAGGACCTCATAGTATCCGTCCTTGCCCTTTGTATAAACGGCTTCCACGCTGACGTCCGGATACAGCACCGTTCCGTTGTCCGTCACCGTATATTTCCCGTCCTGCAGGATCAGGCGGTAATCATGTGCCGGATCTGCCTGCCCGTTCAGAGTGATCTTATATCCCAGGTTCTCCTCCGGGTTCCATTCATCGTTCTCCCAGACAGGATAAAAAC
>CADBSR010000103.1 GCA_902797385.1 uncultured Lachnospiraceae bacterium | reverse complement strand
GCACCGGTATTCTGGACCTGGCCGTCACCACCCGCTGCTACAAGAAGGCGTTGGAAGAAGGCATCGGAACGAAGCTCAAATACTGGGTATAATTTCATACCCGCACAATCTTCTCCTACATACAGCATCCCTGAGTCAATAACTCAGGGATGTTTTTTTTTCGGAAGGGAAGTGCTTGACGGGAGGCAGCGCGAAGGCTGCTGCAGAATGGTTGATGATGCTCGCGCTATTTGATCTGGTGGACCAGAAACTGCTTACCACGGGGGAGGCCGAACTTGCCAGAGGGCTTTATCTAAATAGAAAAGCAGAGGAAGAACAGAAACAGATTTGAACCCAAACGCCCCAAAGGGCGTTTTTTTGTGATGACATAAGTAGACACCAGGGCGCTTTTGGCCAAAAAACTGCTTGCTATCGAAGGAGGGGATGCTATAATAATACCGAACAGATGTTCGAACCTTTCCGCATTCAATCCGCTTCACGGGAAGATTTGAGCAGGGTAAAGCCATTTATTCAGAGGTGAGAAAAGGTGAAAGAAGCAAAAAATGACGGAACGTTTACTGAGATCCGAAAAAGCAAGCCCAAAACCAAATCGAGCCGAAGAATGCTGCCTTTGGTGGCGCCTGTGGAAGAACTGCTGCTGAATATGCTGGAGGAGCAAAGAAAGAATAGGGCGATGTGCGGTGAATGCTATTATAAAGGAGATCAGGAGTATATCTATGTCAACAAGATCAGGTTTCATGACCTTCGACACTCCTGTGTGACCTTGCTGTATAAACATGGAGTAGGAATGAAAGACATCCAGGAATGGCTGGGACACAGTACGATCGCCACGACCGCAAACATCTATACGCATTTGGATTACAGCTCGAAAGTCGAATCGGCAAACGCAATTTTGGGCGTTTTCAGGGGAGAGGAGGCTGAAAAATAGTGAAAGCCAGACAGAGCTCAGGGGAAGCATTTCACGAGGGATTTTACATTTTCTCGTTCTCAAACGCACTGAAACGCCGGAAATTTGGCGCCGATTTGGCGCCGATTTGGCGCCGATTGGAAAAGTGCACGAGGGATTTTTTGCCAGCCAAATGTAAAAATCCGTTGGTATACCAACGGATTTTGAGGTCTGCGGGTGGCCGGACTCGAACCGGCACGATATCACTATCGAGGGATTTTAAGTCCCTTGCGTCTACCTGTTCCGCCACACCCGCGAAAAAGGAAAAACGACCCAGATCGGACTCGAACCGACGACCTCCGCCGTGACAGGGCGGCGCTCTAACCAACTGAGCCACTGGGCCATTGCAATCAGCGTCTGCAGTATACAGCCTTTTGCGCGATTCGTCAAGTTTTTTTTCGGGAAGAAAGCGGCTTTTTTTCAAAATCCGCTTGCATTGCCCGGACGGCTGTGCTATACTGCGAACGCTGTTTTCGGAAATAACGGCCAATATCGGAGGAGCGAACCTCTCGCCCGCTCTGGAAAAGAAAAAGAGGTAAAGAATCATGCAGGAGAACATTCAGCCGAAGTATTACCAGGCTAAGGTGACGTGCAACTGCGGCAACGAATTCATCACCGGATCCACCAAACCCGAGATCCACGTGGAAATCTGCTCCAAGTGCCATCCCTTCTATACCGGCCAGCAGAAGGCTGTGGCGGCCCGCGGCCGTATTGAGCAGTTCAACCGTAAGTACGGTCTGGGCAGCAATAACTAGTTCAGCTGACAGGACAGAAGCCTGGTGCGTCCATTCCGGATGCGCTGGGCTTTTGTCTTTTTTTATGAAAAAAGCGGGAACGCGGAAACGCTCCCGCGGGGTGTGAGGTAAGACTATGAAGAATTCCGGGATCGGCGGTCAGGCCTTAATGGAAGGCGTCATGATGCGGAACGGCGGGACCTACGCCTGCTCCGTGCGCAAACCGAACGGCGAGATCGCTCAGATCGTCGAACCGTACAAAAACATCGGAGGAAGCGACAGACTGCGGAAGATCCCGTTCCTGCGCGGCCCCCTGATCTTCCTGGATTCCATGAAGCTGGGCATGAAGACCCTGACCTGGTCCGCGTCATTCTTCGAAGAGGAAGAAGAGGCGGCGGAGAAGAAAACAGAGCCCGCGGAAGGCAAAGCGGAGGAAAGCAAAGCGCAGGAAGAGAAGAAGGCTTCCGCCGGGGAAGTGGCCGTGATGGGCGCTTCCGTCCTGTTCGCGCTGGTGCTGGCCGTCGGCCTGTTCGTGATCCTGCCCACCGTTCTGGTGAAGCTGCTGCGGAAAGTGATTTCCTCTTCCTTCGGCATCTCCCTGCTGGAGGGCCTGATCCGGATGGTAATCTTTGTGGGATATCTGGCGATTATATCCCGGATCCCCGATATCCGGCGTGTCTTTATGTATCATGGGGCGGAACACAAGTGCATCAACTGCATTGAGCACGGCCTGCCGCTCACGGTGGAAAACGCAAAGAAGAGCACCCGCTTCCACAAGCGCTGCGGGACCAGCTTTATTCTGTTCAGCCTGCTGGTGAGCATTTTCGTGGGAATCTTCCTGCCCAAGGAGCCGCTGCTGCTGCGGATCGGGACCAAGCTGCTGGCCCTGCCCGTGATCCTGAGCCTGTCGTATGAATTTATCCGCCTGGCGGGCAGCTCAAACAATCCGATCATCGGCGCGATGAGCAAACCCGGCCTGTGGCTGCAGCGCCTGACTACCCGGGAACCGGACGAGAGCATGCTGGAAGTGGGGATCGCCTCCACGGAGGCGGTGTTCGACTGGGAAACCTGGCAGCGGGAAAACTTTTCCGACCGCCCCTGTCCCGATTATGCGGATCGCTGACGCATTAAGGCAGGCGGAGCGGCGCCTGACGGCCGCCGGGGTGCCGGATGCTGACTGGGACGCGAAGGAACTGCTGGAATGGGCCGGCGGGCCGGGCCGGAGCCGGCT
>CADBSR010000102.1 GCA_902797385.1 uncultured Lachnospiraceae bacterium | reverse complement strand
GCCAGGACCAGGTCTGCGCCCCAGGCAGCATATTCCCGGATATAATCCGGATGATGCGGCATCAGGATCGTCCACCCGTCTTTCGGGGCTTCCCCCAGCCGCTCCGAGATATCCGCAACCGACGGCGGTCTTCTTTTTTTCGGATGGTGGCTGTACTGCATCCGGTCCATCTCCAGGCCGTAAAGGCGGATCGTTACGGAGCCGCGATGCAGCAGGACGCTGTCATTTTCCAGAAAGACGACGCCCTTCCTTTGCAGGGCCGCCCGGTAGGCACCGTACGCCATTTCATACTTTTCATTTGCCTTCCAGCGGGATTCGTGATTGCCGGGGGCATAAAAGACGGGGATCCCCAGCGCGGCCAGGCGCCTCAGGCAGCCATAGCCCCGGGTAAAACGCGGCGGCGTTCCGAACAGAGTCGGCCGGTTCACCATGTCTCCCCCCACCAGCACCGCATCCGGAGCAGCTTCTTTGATCTGCTGCAGAAGGCTGGGGTAAATGTTGTTGTGCAGGTCCGAAAGAAAAGCCAGACGAAGACTTTCCGTGCATAAAAGGCCCGGAACCGCAAGCGTATATTGCTGTGTTTGGATGAGCTGCATCGGAAAGACCTCCGAGTATTTTATTGTACAGGAAAAGCGGGAAAAGTGCAAGGGAAATGCGCCTCTTTGCGCATCTTGCCGGGGGTTTGAGGGCCTTCCTTCCAATACGACCTATTCCTATCTGGGGAAGGGGCGGACGCTGCCAGCCCCCAAAAACGGTTTCATACAAAAAACGGAAAGCGAAGCAGCTTTCCGGTTGTTATATCGGGATCGAATAAAGGGAAGATTCCCGCTCGCAGATTTTCTTCATCCAGCGCCGCACAGCCCCGCGGTCGCCGGCCTTCATGGCATTGGCCAGACTGTCCTCGTTCCATTTCATATCACTGAGCCAAAAAGCAGAGACAAGCGCATACAGATAGGGGAAGGCGGCTTTCTGCGCTGCCGTAAAGGGTCTTATCCGATGGTAGCCTTTCAGAAAAGCAGAAAGGACGCGCTCTTCCTGATGCCCCTCAAGATCAGGCGTATAAACCATCAGCCGTGCTTCAAAAATGGCCTGCATGATGGCGTCGAAAAACAGCCGATTGTCACCGCAGCGGTTGAAATCAAAGATCCCAAGCCTTCCGTCCCGTGTCCGATACAGATTGCAGTCGCTGATATCCCCCTGCACGGCGTAGCGCGGTTCATGTTTCAGCGGAAGGATCTTTGAGACCAGCCATTCATGCTTTTGAACAATGGCACGGAGCAGTTCGCGATCGACGGCCTGCAGTTCATCCTGATGCTTGCCGACTGCATCGAAACTGAACAGATCGTTCGGTCCCAGGGGATCAAAAAGCACCTTGCTGTCGACGTGAAAATCTGCCTGTTCCGAAATATTGTGCATACTCGCCAGCAGTTCTCCGGTTTCCCCTGCCGTTTTCAGATCGACGGCTTTCAGTTCTCCTTCTTCGAAGTCCTCGATCATGACCGTCACATCAACCCCGCCAATCGTATAATTGCGGGCATAGACCCCCTCGGAGGCATAGACCTTCGGCGTCGTGATCCCATGCGCATAGAGCAAAGCCGCAAAACGGCTCTGCTCTTCCATGATTTTCTGTGAGGCATCGTCTTCCTTTTTGAAGCGAAGGACCAGCGATCGCTCCCCCGGAAGGATGACCTTCACAATCAGCCGCACCTGCGTGAATTCCGGATCTTCCTGTTCGTAATGATATCTTTCCAGTTCCTCCACAGAAAAGCTCTCGGCCCCGATTCCGTAATCATGCAGCAGCCTGCGAATGTCTGTATCGCTTATCGTAAACATGATTTTCTTCCCCGATGCGTGAAGCGCCTGCGTCTTTCCGATAACTCTCTCCGTTCTTTCCTCTACCGCCCCAGCATGATGCGCAGGATCTCGTTGTCGGTGGAGCGCATGCCTTCCCGGGCCATGCGGCCCACGACCTCAATGGTATGCTCTGCATCCTTCATGACCAGACCTTCCCCGAAATGGAAGACCTGACCTTTCCGTGAAAGTTCAAAGGCGGTCACCGCACAGTCCACGGCGCAGGCGATCTTGGCCGCACAGGATGATTTGGCGCCGTCACAGACCATGCCGCCTACCGTGACAATGGTATTGATCACCGTATCGCAGATCTGCTCATAGAGTTTTTCGCGGGAAAGGCCCTCTCCCAGCAGGTACGTGATACCGGCGCCGGCACCGCAGGCCGCGCTCACGGCCCCGCAGTAAGCCGACAGGCTTCCGACGTATTTTTTCTGGTGGATCGCGATCAGGTTGCTGATGGCCAGCCCCCCTAGCATCCGATCCCGCGGCAGGCCGTAAGCCTTTGCATAGATCTCGACCGGCAGACTGGCGGTAATGCCCTGATTGCCGCTCCCCGAATTGATCACGACCGGCAGCGGGCAGCCGTTCATGCGGGCATCGCTTCCGGCGGCCGCCCAGGCTTTGGCAAAGTTTCTGGCATTTTCCGGTCCCGGCTCTCCTTCCGGCAGAAGGGTGCGCCCCACCTGAGCCCCGTACGCTTTTCCAAGGCCTTCCGCCGCGATCGCCCGGTTGCAGGCGAGCTGATACTCCAACAGGTCTATGACTGCCTGATCCTCAAGCGTTTCCCCGTATTGGATGATATCCGCGATATTTAACAAAGCCTTGTCCGGATCGGCCTTCCGGCTCTCTTCCTCCGAAGACTCCCGGCAGGCGATATCATTCTGAAACAGCACCTCGCCGTTCTTCTCGATCAGCGTAACGTTTTTATGGAAATTGCGGATCTCGACCATGGCGTTTTCCGACCCGGCCCGCACATAGACGCAGATATAAAGATTCTCCACATTCGGACGCAGCCGGCATTCACAAAAGCCGGAGGCCAGCAGTTGTTTCGCTTCCTCGCGCTGCGCCGGCGTAATATCTTCCAACACCTCCAGGCCGCGCTTTGAGCTGCCGCCCAGGATCCCCAAGACGGCCGCCACGTCAATGCCTTTCATGCCGCCGGAATTGGGGACCGTCACCCCCATCACGTTTTTCACGATATTGCCGCTGCAGTCGATCAGGCAATGCTCCGGCATCCGTCCCAGCGTCTCTCTGGCCATCGCGGCGGCATACGCGATCGCGATCGGTTCCGTACAGCCCATGGCAGCAATCAGCTCCGCATGCAGAATGCGGCTGTAAGCTTCCCGAATATTGTTTTCCATAAACAAGCCTCTTCTCCGCGGCTGCAATAAAAGTACTCACCTGTCTGAGATCTGCAGATATACGATTTTTCTCCGGACAGAACACGCCGCTTTTTAAAATCCCGGTCATTCTCCATGGATCGGATCAGCCGAACCGGTAAAACTTTCTATATATTATATCAGTTTTTATCTTCAAAGAAAATACCAAATACAAGATTCCCTGGAATTTCCTGCCCTTTATTCATCCGCTCGTGATCGTTTCCCGGAAGCCTGATGAAGCATTCTCATCCGGACAGCCGATTCGTTTTCTTTCGATATTTAAAAAAATTCTCTTGATTTTTCTGCGAGAATTGCCGGTCAATCTCCGCAAGGCGCGCAATCTCGAGCTCACGTGGAAAAACGATCTGTTCCAGAAACAAAAAGGGTCCGCCAGACACCTGGACAAGTGACCTGCCCATAAAAAGACAGGGGACGGTTCTGTGTCTTCGAAAAGACACAGAACCGTCCCCTGTCTTCTTTTTTTATTCCAGGATGAGGCACTATTTTAAGCCCATCTCAGCCCGCACTTCAATGAAGCACTTCACCGCATAGTCCAGGTCTTCCTTCGTATGCGCGGCCGACAGCTGCGTCCGGATCCGGGCCTTTCCTTTCGGTACGACCGGATAGGAGAAGGCGACCACATAAACGCCCTTTTCCATCATGCGGCGGGCAAATTCCGCTGCCGTGCGTTCATCGTACAGCATGACAGGCACGCAGGGATGCGTCCCCGGGATGATATCAAAGCCGTTGTCCACGAGAAGCTTGCGGTAGTACGTGGTGATCTCCTCCAGATGGTCCCGCAGCACGGTGCTCTCCTTCAGCATTTTGATCATTTCCAGGCTGGCGCCGACGATGGCCGGTGCGACCGAGTTCGAGAAAAGATACGGCCGGCTGCGCTGACGCAGGAGGTCGATGATCTCCTTCCGGCCGCTGGTATAGCCGCCCGATGCGCCGCCCAGCGCCTTGCCGAGTGTCCCGGTGATGATGTCCACCCGGCCCATGACGCCGTTATATTCCGGCGTACCTTTGCCGTGAGCGCCCACAAAGCCGACCGCGTGAGAATCGTCCACCATGACCAGCGCATGGTAGCGATCCGCCAGATCGCAGATGCCTTTTAAGTTCGCAATGATCCCGTCCATGGAAAAGACGCCGTCGGTCGCGATCAGTTTGATGCGCGCGCCGGCCGCATCGGCCTTCTTTAACTGTTCCTCCAGATCCGCCATGTCATTGTTCCGATAGCGGTAGCGCATGGCCTTGCAGAGTCTGACACCGTCTATGATCGACGCATGGTTCAGCTCATCCGAGATCACCGCATCATTTTCACCGAGCAGCGTCTCGAACAGACCGCCGTTGGCGTCAAAGCAGGACGAATACAGGATGGTATCGTCCGTCTCCAGGAATTCGCTGATGGCCTTTTCCAGCTGCTTGTGAATATCCTGCGTGCCGCAGATAAAACGCACCGAGGCGACGCCGAAGCCGCGCTCGTCATAGGTCCTCTTGGCCGCCTCGATCAGGCGGGGATTGTCTCCCATCCCCAGATAGTTGTTGGCACACATGCAGAGCAGCTCGCGGCCATCCTCCATGATCACCTTTCTCCCCTGCGGAGACACAAAGGGGGCTTCCCCCTTAAAGAGTCCGGCTTCCCGGATCCCGTCCACTTCCGATTTGTAAAAAGCCAACGCTTCTTTTTTATTCATAATCTCTCCCTTCTCGCCCCTATTTATTCAAGGAACTCCAATCCAATATGACCTTTCCGGAATTACCGGAGATCATGGCAGCAAAGCCCTTTTCAAAATCTCTGACATCAAAATGATGCGTGATGATCGGTGTCAGATCAAAGCCTGCCTGCAGCATCGTCGTCATGGAATACCAGGTATCCCAGACCTTCCGTCCGTAAATGCCTTTGATGGACAGGCCGTTGAAGATCACAGTTTCCAGATCCACTGTCGTATGCGAGCTCTGCAGACCCAGAAGGGCGATCTTGCCGCCGTGCTTCATGCTGTGGATCATGGTATGCAGGGCCGACGGTGCGCCGGACATCTCCAGTCCCACGTCAAAACCTTCCGTCATCCCGATCTCCCGCATCACGTCTTCCAGCTTCTCCCGTCCCAGATTCACGGTCCTGGTCGCGCCCAGCTTCCTGGCCAGATCCAGGCGGTAGTCGTTGAAGTCCGTTACGACCACATGACGCGCTCCCGCGAAACGCACGATCCCGGCCGCCATGCAGCCGATGGGGCCCGCGCCGGCCACCAGAACATCCTCACCCAGAACATTGTAGGTGAGGGCGGTATGCGTCGCATTGCCGTAAGGATCGAAGATCGCATAGAGTTCTTCCGGAATATTCGGATTGCAGGGCCAGACGTTGGAGGACGGAATGACCAGATATTCCGCAAAGGCTCCGTTCCGGTTCACGCCCACGCCCTTGGCGTCCTTGCAGTTTTCCTTGTGCCCCTCCAGACAGTTGCGGCACTTTCCACAGGTGATATGCCCTTCTCCCGATACCAGATCCCCAGGCTTAAACCCCAGGACACCGGCGCCAACCTTGACCACTTCCCCCACGTACTCATGGCCTGCCGTCAGACCGATCGGAATGGTATGCTGCGCCCACTCGTTCCATTGCCAGATGTGAACATCCGTCCCGCAGATCGCGGTCTTGTGGATCTTGATCATAACGTCGTTGGGGCCCACCTCCGGGATGGGGACACGCCGCATCCAGAGCCCTTCCTCCGGCTTTTCCTTCACCAGAGCCCACATCAGGCCGTCATCGTAGCTGTTCATTCAGAACCTCCTTGATGTTTTTTATTGTCGTTCCTAAATATGATAAACACCTGCCAGAAGCAGGATATTTTTTACGATCCACTGCAGGACCAGAAGGCCGAGCAGGCTGTATAAATGCCAGTTTTTGACCGAAAGGGCCGGGATCCGTCTGTGGCTGAGCCGGTTCAAGGTATGCGAGCCCATAAACACGATCAGGTAGATCAGAGCCGGCAGCACAAAGGGATGGCAGTACAAACTGTGCAGAAGATCCCCTTGAAACAGTGCCTTCACGGCACGTTGCCCGCCGCAGCCGGGACAGTACAGACCGGTCAGAGCATAAATGGGACAGGGCAGAAACCACTGAAAAAGGCCCCTCACATAGGGGACAAACTGCGCCAACACCCATAGCAAAACAGCCGCACCCAGCAAAACCAAGGCGGCTATATACAGACCCCTTTCATCTTTACCTGGTTCTTTCGACCACAATGCCAGGGCTCTCCTTTCGTGTCAGGACTTTTTCGATCAGGTTTCGTCCGGTTCCAGTCCCCAGCCGACCGCAAAGGCCACCGCGATCCCGGCTTCATGGGAAATGGATAAAAAGACGCGTTCGATCCGCCGTTCTTTCTGTGCTTCCAGCGCGCTGCCTGAGATGCTGTAATACGGCTGACCTTCCACACTGTGCAGGATCTCGACTTCTTTCAGTTCAAAGCCCCGCACGCCGCTTCCCAGCGTCTTGGCAAAGGCTTCCTTGGCGGCATACATGCCGGCTAAGGTCTGGCGGAAGCTGACGCCCTTATCCATCAGATAAGCTTTTTCATCTTCCGAGAAATAGCGCTCCACAAAACGGCTCTCCACCGTCATGTTGTCCATACGGGATATCTCGCAGACATCCACCCCGATACCACGGATCATCATAAGTCGTTTTCTCCTTTCCGTCTGTCTTTTTGTTGCATCCTCCTCCTCCGGAGGTGATATAGGCAGTTTTACCAGTAGATCACCTGTCCCAGTCTTCGGGGCAGGGTATTTTTCCAAAGGCGGTGCCTGGTCAGAGCCCGCAGCCGCCAGATCTTTCCATGGGAAGCCAGGCCAAGCATCGCCCGGCAGTCATTTTTCTGTTCCTCCGTCATCCGCTCCCCGTACAGCTTCAGGAAGGCGCCGGCCTGTACCAGCGTGCCGTCCCGCATGTCCAGAACATATGAACCGTTCAGGCGGCTGAGGAGATACCGCAGTGAGCCTGCGTCCTTCGCCCCGACCTGGTTGCTCTTGTGCTGACGGTAATCCATGGTGGCCGTCGGCAGAAACGCCGCTTTTCCGAATGCTGCGGCAATGAGCGCCATCCACCAGTCATGCATCATCATCTGCGGGACATCTCCCGCCCGGGCGGCCAGCACCGCCAGCGAATGATTGATCATCACCGTGCAGCCCGTCACAACGTTCTGGACCAGGAGCTCGTGAAAGGCAAGTCTGGATCCGTCCATCTTTGAGAAGCGCAGGAAACTCGGCGCCATCTCCTCCAGTTCCTCATCCACCACTTTCAAATCGGTGTGAACCAGGACCGGCAGCGCCGGATCGGTCTCTTCGGCCTCCATAAACTCGAGCGTCACGCGGATCTTGTCCGGATGCCAGACATCGTCCTGGTCACAGAACATCACATAGTCTGTTTCCAGTCCGTAATGGGTCAGAAGGTACATGAAATGCTTTTGCGCGCTGCCGAAGCGCTCCCCGCTGCGGATATGGCGGATCCTGTCCGGGTGAGCCTTTGCATAGGCCTCCAGGACCGGCACCGTTTCCTCCCCGTCATCGGACAGGATCAGCTGCCAGTCGTCCGTATCCTGCGCCAGGATCGAATCGATCTGCGCCCCCACATACCGGCTGCCCTTGTAAGCGGCCAGCAAAACCGTTACCTTCGGTTTTTCCATGCTTATGCCTTCTTTTCCAACTCCAGGAGGGAAGCCGGGATATGGCAGTAGCCGCCCGGATTCTTGTCCAGGTATTTCTGATGATATTCCTCCGCCGGGTAGAAGTTTTCAAGCGGCAGGATCTCCACCGCGATCTTCTGTCCCAGCTGTACCTCCAGCGCGGCCGCATAGCCGAGGGCCGCCGCTTTCTGGAGCTCATTGGTATAATAGATCCCGGTCCGGTACTGAATCCCCTCGTCGTGGCCCTGACGGTTGACCGAAAGGGGGTCGATCACAAGGAAATAGTGCTGCAGCAGCACCGGGAAAGGTAGCTTGTCCAGATCAAAAACGATCTTCACTGTCTCCGCATGGCCGGCATCGGCACAGACGTCCCGGTAGCTCGGGTTCGGCGTGGGACCGTTGGCGTAGCCCACTTCGGTCTCACATACACCGTCAAACTGATCAAAAAACTTTTCGGTGCCCCAGAAACATCCGCCTGCCAGATACACCGTTTCCCGTCTGCTCACCTGATCTCTCCGATCTCCTTTAAATAGCGCGCCAGCGCGTCTTTCCAATCCGGCAGCGGGGTAAAGCCCTGCTCGCGCAGCTTGGATTTATCCAGGCGGCTGTTAAAGGGTCTGGCCGCCACGGAAGCCCCGTAGTCAGCGGTGCTGACCGGGGTCACTTTTGTATTTCTTCCCGCCTGGCGGAAAATCTCACAGGCAAAATCGTACCAGGAAATATAACCGCCTTCGTTGGTTGCATGATAATATCCGTACTTGTCGGTCCCGATCATATCCACCAGGAGTCGGGCCAGGTCGAAGGTATAGGTCGGCGTACCGATCTGATCGTTCACGACCCGCAGACTGTCGTGCGTTTCGGAAAGGCGCAGCATGGTCCGGATAAAGTTCTGACCGTTCTTGCCGAAGACCCAGGCGATCCGCACGATGAAGAACTTCTCCACGAGTTCTGCGACCGCCTTTTCTCCGGCCAGTTTGGTCTCGCCGTATACGTTGAGCGGGGCATAGGCCTTGCAGTCCGGCTGCCAGGGCTCTTCTCCCTTCCCGTCAAAGACATAGTCCGTGCTTAAGTACAGCATTTTCGAGCCGACTTTGGCCGCAGCCTCCGCCAGACTCCGTGTCGCCTCCGCGTTGATGGCCCAGACCTTGTCCTTGACAGCCGGATCCTCCGCCTTGTCGACGGCCGTCCAGGCGGCGCAGTGCACGATCGCCTGCGGGCGGATCATGCGGATCACCCGGCGCACGGCCTTCGCGTCTGTCAAGTCCAGCTGTACGTAAGGCGCCTCGCAGACATCGGTCCCGTCCATCAGGCCGCCGTAGCTTTCCGTTAAATCCGAGCCGATGGCCACGTGGCCGCGCTTTTCCAATTCATTCATCACATCATGTCCCAGCTGGCCGTTGACACCGGTCACCAGGACACGCATCATCTCATCCTTCATACTCTGTGCTGTCCTTTTGCTTTGTAAAGCAGGGCTTTATCGGTTTCCGTACATTTCACGGTAATAGTTCTGATATTCTCCCGAAATGATCTCTTCCCACCAGTCTTTATGGTCCAGATACCAGCGGATGGTCTTCTTGATGCCGTCCGCGAACATGGTTTCCGGCAGCCAGCCGAGCTCGCGGTGGATCTTGGCCGGATCGATGGCATAGCGCATGTCATGGCCCTTGCGGTCCGTCACGAAGGTGATCAGATCCTCGGACTTCCCCAGTTCCTTTATGATCAGCTTCACGATATCGATATTGCGCATCTCGTTGTGGCCGCCGATGTTGTAGACTTCGCCGACCCGTCCTTTTCGCATGATCAGATCGATCGCCTTGCAGTGATCTTCCACGTACAGCCAGTCGCGGACATTTTCTCCCTTGCCGTACACCGGCAGCGGCTTGTCCGCCAGGCAGTTGGCAATCATTAAGGGGATCAGTTTCTCCGGGAACTGGTAGGGTCCGTAGTTATTGGAGCAGCGGCTGATCGTCACCGGAAGGCCGTATGTCCTGTGGTATGCAAGGACAAGCAGGTCTGCGGAAGCCTTCGATGTGCTGTATGGACTGCTGGTATGAATCGGCGTCTCCTCTGTAAAGAAAAGATCCGGCCTGTCCAAAGGAAGATCCCCGTAAACCTCATCAGTGGATACCTGATGGAATCTCTCGATCCCGTATTTCCT
>CADBSR010000101.1 GCA_902797385.1 uncultured Lachnospiraceae bacterium | reverse complement strand
TCTTCGTCGAACTTCATGATGCCCATGTCGGTAACGACCATCTGCGGGCCGCGGTTGCCGGGCAGGCCGACCTTTTCACGTCCGCCAGGGCCGTCCATCCAGCCGCAGGAGGTGATATAGTCAACCTTGTTCACGAATTTGGTCTTGTCCAGCTTGATCATGATGATGGTGTTGCAGAAGCCGGCAATGCCGTTGGCGCCGCCGGAACCGGTGAAGCGGACCTGAGGCTTTACGTAGTCACCCTTGCCGTAGATGCAGGTGGAGTTCACGTTGCCGTAAGGGTCGATCTGAGCGCCGCCGATGAAAGCGATCAGACGGTCCGTGTCATGCAGCCATTCGTTGGCTTCGAAGCCGACGAAACGGATGTTGGGCCACTGAACAGCGCAGTGCGCCATGAAGCGCAGGTCGCCGACGGAACGCGGCACTTCAACGGGGGAGCAGTCCATTAAACCGCTCTCCACGATGGGATGGCAGCTGGGGCAGATCACAGCCTTGGCCAGGGAAGCGCCGATCAGCGGAAGACCCGTACCGACAATAACGATCTGGTTCTCTTTAATATTCTTTGCAATGGCATACGCCTGCATTTCGGACATGGTATATCCGTATTTGTTGTAATCAAACATATTTCTTCGTCCTCCTGCCCTTAGTGTCTCGTGGAATAGCCCAGATGCGGCTCGATCATGAGGTCGGTCAGACGCTTGCCGCCGATCACATCCAGGAGTTCTTCCTGATTCTTGACACCGTAAACATACTTGTTCAGATAATCCTTGAAGGTCTCAGGCACCTTGGTTCCGTCGGCGCAGGCCTTGGCAGCCTCTTCCGCCTTCACGGCAGCCGCTTCCAGCTTCGCATCGCCGGGCTTGGCATCCGCCGCCTTGCGGGCTTTGGCAGCCGCCTTGGCAAGCTTGGCAGCCGCATCGGCAGCGTCCACATAGTTGGAGGCCTTGTCGTATTCCTTTAAGGTCTTGTCATCGTTGTCATAGTAGCCATAGCACTGGCTCGGCCATGCACCGTAAGGAGCGCGGACAACGGCGTCAACGCATTCACCGAAGATCTTGTTCATGGTAGGATCGCGGCGGATATATTCGTCGGAGACGATCTCTTCGCAGGTCACGATGGTGCGCTTGGCAGCGATCGCGATATCGACATCGTGGAATTCATCGCCCAGGATGATGCAGGTGCCGTCCGGGGAGGCCTGCTGAACATGGATGATGGCGCAATCAAGCTTCGGGACCGGGACCGCGACGACCTTCTCGCCGGGGTTGAAGGGGTTATCGACAAAGGCGAGCTTTAAGTTGTCAACGCTGGGAAGCTCTTTGCGCTTCTCTTCGCTGATGCCCCAGTACTCGCACAGACCGGAGCCCATCATCAGACGGACAGGAAGGAACGGAAGACCCAGGGAGGCCGCATGCAGCTGAAGCATCAGAACGTCCTGGCTGTAGTCTTCGTACATCATTTCGCCCTTCTCAATGGCAGCGCGGAAACGGCGGGATACGTTGGTGTAACCGGAGTTGGCGGTGTAGCAGTTGATATAAACCTTTACACGGCCTTCGCCGATCAGCATATCCCAGTCACCGCCGGCAGGTCCTGCCCAGACGGTGAAGTCACCTTTGCCCTGACGAAGGATCTCATAGGCTGCGGCATACGGCTTGCGGTTGGTGGTGAAGCCGCCGAAGCAGATGGTGTCGCCGTTTTGCACGAACTTTTCAACGGCTTCCGACAAGGTACATACTTTGTTCATAATAAATGATATCTCCTTTCGGTTTATCATACTTTGTCATGTACTATATTAGCAAGCTAGCGCCTTAAAGTCAAACAAAACCTTGCCGATATTGACTTCATGGAAGGTCTTTTTTGGATTATTCTCATTTTTTCAGCTGCTCTCCTGCCAAACACCCGTTCCCTGCGCTCCCCGCCTCAAATAAAAACGCGAAAAAGAGATTTTCGTTCTTGACAGAGAGGGGCATCAATAGGTAAAATAAGTTCTGATATGAAATTTGCGCGATACGATCTTCGGGAGGACGCAAGGATGGAAATGGTACTGTTTGAAGAAAAAGGTCTTGTGGGTGTGATCACGATCAATCGCCCCAAGGTCTTAAATGCGCTGTGCTCTCAGGTTCTGGACGAGCTGAATGAAGTCCTGGACAGCATCGACACGAAGAAGCTCCGCTGCCTGGTCGTGACCGGGGCCGGGGAAAAATCCTTCGTGGCTGGTGCGGACATCTCCGAAATGAGCACATTGAATAAGGAAGAAGGCGAAGCCTTCGGCAAAAAGGGAAACGAAGTCTTCCTCAAGCTGGAAGCCTTCCCCCTGCCGACCATCGCTGCCGTGAACGGATTTGCCTTAGGCGGCGGCTGTGAGCTGGCCATGGCCTGCGATATCCGCTACTGCTCTGAAAATGCCATGTTCGGACAACCGGAAGTCGGCCTGGGCATTACCCCCGGTTTCGGCGGCACCCAGCGTCTGGCCCGCATCGTGGGTACGGGCATGGCCAAGGAAATGGTCTTCTCTGCCCGCAATATCAAGGCACCGGAAGCGCTGCGCATCGGTCTGGTCAATGCCGTCTGCCCCGCTGAAGAGCTCCTGCCCGCCGTTATGAAGCTGGCGGAACGGATCGCCGGGAATGCTCCCATCGCGGTCCAGGCAGCCAAGCGTGCCATGACGGAAGGCATTTCCCTGCCTATCAGTCAGGCTGTCGTTTGTGAAGAAAAGGCCTTCGGTTCCTGCTTTGCCACCGAGGACCAGAAGGAAGGCATGGGCGCTTTCCTGGAAAAAAGGAAACCTGCCGGTTTTGTAAACCGGTAAAAGCCATCCTCTCCCCATAAACGGAGAAGGCGGCGGATCATAAAGAATCATTATTAGGAGGAATTTCACTATGAAAGTAGCAATTTTCGGCGCCGGCACTATGGGCAGTGGTATCGCTCAGGTCTTCGCAGCCAAGGGACACACCGCCCTGA
>CADBSR010000100.1 GCA_902797385.1 uncultured Lachnospiraceae bacterium | reverse complement strand
TTCAGCCGAATACAAGGCTCGATACTGCTGATATCCAGGCACTCCAGAGGACTGTGACCGTTCTGACCGCGCGGTCCCATCCCGTCGATTACGCACGGACAAACCTGGGCAAAGGTGTTGGCATCCGAAAGGCCGCCTCGGCGGGACCAGTGAAAATCCTGTCCCAGGCCGGCTGCCAAACGCTTTACCGTCTCAGTAAACTGCTTCGTTTCCTCCGAAGGCACCCAGGCGGGTTTCAAATCCTGTTCTGTGATTTCTGCGTGCGCGCCTTTCACAAACGGTGTTTCCAGTGCTTTCGCCACAACCGCCCGGACCCGGTCGGTTTCCGTCTGCTCCCGGAAGCGGATCTCACATTCCAGGCTGGCACTTTCCGCTACCACGTTCTGCGCTGTGCCTCCGGAAACCGGAGCAATATTGACCGTCGTCCCCTTCTTCGCGTTTTTCAGAGAGGCCAGAAGCAGGATCCAATGTGCCATCTCTTCGACTGCGGACGCATTCTCCCGTTCAAAAATAAAGCCCGCATGAGCCGGAATCCCGGAAAAAGCCATCCGGAAGGCCCACTTTCCGCTGCGTTCTATACAGGCATCTCCGTTCAGCAGGCACGCTTCCATAACCAGGATCCGGTCCGCCTTCCTTCCGATTTCCATCAGCGTTTTCCGGGAATACCGGCTGCTGATTTCCTCGTCCGGCGTCAGGAGAATTCCGATACTTACCCTGTCCAGGATCTCCTCAGACAACAGCCGAGCAGTATACAGCATGCTGAGATCGCCCTGCTTCATGTCCGCCACACCGGGGCCGTAGGCAAAACCCTCCCGCACGGAAAACGGTCGCTCCTTTACGGTGCCGGCCGGGAAAACCGTATCCATATGGCCACAGAACAATATATCGTAGTGTTCCGGTGTTTTATTGAAGATCTCCAGCAGTGGACCTGTCTTCTCATCCGCCCGGATTTCCCGGCTATGCCATCCCAGCGCTTCAAATCCCCTGCGGAAGAAAGCCGCCACACCGGCCACTCCCGCAGGATCATCCGAACAGCTGTCAATATTCACAATCGTTTCCAGATCCCGAAGGAACGCCTCCATCGGGAAAGTACCCTGCGCCTGTCCGCTCATCAAAGCACTGCCTCCCCCATTCCATCCTTGATTATAATCTCTGTCCCGTAAGGGGCAGAAATCTCTTTCAAAAATTCCAGAGCTCCGCAATCCGGAACAAAGCGCGGCCACCCACAGCTGCGGGCCGGCAGACCGTATCCCAGCTCGACCGGCAAAAAGCGAAGCTTTGTCAGCCTCCCGTTTTCTGCCTCCCAGTACGGAATCACCGCCTGCATCATGCGGGGGTCATTATGCAGGCCGCGCGTTTCATTCGCTGTCACCGCGCGGTACAGGGCTGCCATATTGGCAGAAGGCTCCAGGCCGTATTTTTCAAATTGCTGCTTCGGGGAACGGGGCAGATTCAGATTCATCAGAATAAAATTGCCCAGCGAATAAAAAATCGGTTTGCCCTGATAAATCTCCACCGGCCGCAGCAGATGCGGTCCGTGTCCGATCACGGCGTCCGCGCCGGCATCGATCACCGCCCGGGCAAATTCCCGCAGATACATGTCAGGGTTTTCCTTTTTTTCACCCTCCAGATCATGCGAATGCAGCGAGACGATCACATAGTCGGCCAAATAGCGGGCTTCCTCGATCGCATCCTTCACACGGGCAAAATCCCGCTTGTCCATCCGGGTGATCCGGCACGGCGCTTCATCCTCAAAAAAGGATAAGCCGCCGAACCAGAACTCTTTTTCCCGCAGGGCAGGGGAAAAACCTTCTTTCCGGCTGATATCCTTGGCGCCGTTCATCCCGGTCTGCTCTGCAATCTCTTTCAGGACCTGCATCTGCTGAGCGGTGACATGATATTCCGTCTGATAGCGCAGTCCGTTGAGACCGGGCCGTCCCATCATGTTTTTGGTCTGTTCCCCTGCCATCTCATATTCCCGGTAAACAGTTGCCGTACCGATCAGAGCATATCGGCCACCGGGCAGATCCAGATAAACCGGCTGCGCTGCTTCGGCCAGATTCCGGCCGCTTCCGGCGTGCGCCAGCCCGGCCAAGTCCAGATAATCCAGCGTTTTAACCGCACCGTCCTGGGTAAAGTCCAGGGTATGATTATTACCGGTATTGAGCGCGTTCAGGCCAAAGGCCTTCACAATATCCAGGGTTTCGGGGGCGGCGCAAAGATAGCCGCCCCCTCCGATCTCGGTAGGAGGGCATTCATAGCGGTGAACCGTTGTCTCCAGATTTCCGAAGCGAAACTCCGCTGCGCGGATATAGTCTCTGACAGCCGCAAAGCCCTCGTAGCCCTCCGGGCCGAGAGGCAGCCTTCTCTGCAGGATCATATCGCCTACTGCGGTACACGTCATTTTAGCCATATTTCTGCCCTCCCTTAAAAAAGATTCAATCAGCCAAGTATCTCGTCTGCGCTCTTGTACGGCAGCTCCGGATACGCTTCGCGGACGCCCTGATAGGTGATGAAGCCCTTATAGACGTTAAGGCCGGCCTTTAAGGCAGGATCAGCCTTCATAGCGGCTTCCGCGCCCATGTTGGCGATCTTTAAGGCGTAAGGCAGCGTCACGTTGGTCAGTGCCAGGGTCGAGGTGTGCGGCACCGCGCCGGGCATGTTCGCGACGCTGTAGCAGACGTAGCCGTCCTTGATGAAGTACGGATCCGCATGGGTCGTGATCCGGTCGATGAACGGGATCGCGCCGCCCTGGTCCACGGCCACGTCGATCAGGACGGAGCCGGGCTTCATGCTGTGCACCATCTCGTCCGTAACCAGCTTCGGAGTCCGGCCACCTGGCACTAACACGGAGGAAATCAGAACGTCCGCGTCCTTTACCGCTTCCGCGATATTGTAAGGGTTGCTCATTAAGGTCTGAATACGGCTGCCGAAGATATCGCTTAAGTACAGCAGACGGGGGGCTGACATATCCAGCACCGTCACTCTCGCCCCCATGCCGACCGCGATCTTCACGGCACTCGTACCGACGACACCGCCGCCCAGGATCACTACGTGGCCGCGCTTAACACCGGAAACCCCGCCCAGCAGGATCCCGCCGCCGCCGCAGGGCGCTTCCAGCAGATGGGCGCCGACCTGCACCGCCATGCGGCCCGCGATCTCACTCATGCAGGACAGAAGCGGCAGCGCGCCGTTTGGCAGCTGCACGGTTTCATACGCAATGCCGATGACCTT
>CADBSR010000099.1 GCA_902797385.1 uncultured Lachnospiraceae bacterium | reverse complement strand
GTGCCTGGATCGGACCCGCGCTGATCACCGCGCCCGGATCAGCCGGCAGACTGCCCTCGGTTTCCGTGCCTGCCGCGGCGTGTTCCGTGCCCGGAATCGCTTCTCTCCCTTTGATCCGCTTACCGATCATCCAGATCAGGCCGCCCAGGATGAGTACCAGCGCCAGACCTGCGCAGGCCCGCCGCAGCCGGGAAGCGGAAAACCACAGCAGCTGTCCGGCCGCTTTTTTTTCTCTTTCGTCCGGCGCCTTCCTGGCTTCGTCCAGCAGGTCGTCGTTGATATTCGTTATCGCATCCATCAGTTTGTCGCTTTTCATTCGATCCACTCTTTCTTTTTTAAAGCGTCCGCGAGTTTTTTCCGGCCCCGGGACAGGATCATGGCCGCCTTGCCGCGGCTGATCCCGTATCGCCTGGCGATTTGAGGAACCGTGTCCAGAAACCAGTAGCGGCGGATGAAGATGTTCCGCTCCGCCGGCGGAAACTCCAGCAGGATCCCGCTGACCGCGGTGGAGAGCTCCTTCTGTTCCAGCACGCTTTCCGGCGTGCCGGCAGCCGCGAGCGTTTCCTCCAACTCCTCGAGCGCGATATCCGCCTCGCTGCCGCCGCGTTTTTTCGCGGTGTCCCTCCGAAGCCGGTCGATCGCGGTATTCCGCACGATCCGGCCCAGGAAGTTCGCCAGCGAATCCGGCCGCGCCGGCGGGATCTGCTTCCAGGCTGCGAGCAGGGTGTCGTTCACGCATTCTTCGGCGTCTTCTTCATTCCCAAGGATCCGTTTCGCAAGGGAAAGACAGTACGAACCGTAGGCTGCCTGCGCCAGGGCGACAGCCTTCTCGTTCCTTTCCCAGAACAGGTCTATGATCCTTTTGTCTTCCACGGAAGTCTCCTTCCTTTTCCTGCGGAGCCCGCCCGCGTCACGTTCCCGCCGCGGCTCCGTCCAAAAGCCCTTTCACTGATGTATTCGTAAATTACATGGAAAGTGTAACAAAAAAACGGAAAAAAAGGAAGAAAAAAGAAAGCGGAAGATCCCGGCATAAAAATGACAGCGGAAACGCTCCGCTGTCATCCGTAAGAAGGTTCATTTTTTCACGTCAGACCTTCAGCAGCCTCATGATGATCCCGACCGCCAGGCAAAGCACCGCCAAGACAAAAAGCTCAAGACAGGGGACGGTTCTCTGTCTTCGCTCCTCAAGACAGAGAACCGTCCCCTGTCTTCACTTGCCTGCCCCCTGCGGGAAACCCGCCCTTACAGGCAGGCTGAGATTACGGCTCATTGACGACTGCGGCAAAGAGAGGAATGTCCCCGGCCCCGGTCACCATGAGGAAGAAGGGACGATCGAAGGTCAGTGTAAGCTTCTCATCCGCTTTGACTCCCCCAAATACGCTGATATCTACAAAGGAGGTGGCTGTCGTGCCGTCTTCATCCATGATCAGGCGGCTGCTTTGGACGGCCTTTTCCACCCAAACCTGGCGCACCGTCGTCAGCGGTGAGAAATCGGATTTCTCACCATCAAAGCAGAGGGACACACCCAGTTTCTTAAGAGAATCCTCCAGGTCCTGACTTGCCGTACAAAGATCCAGCTTCGGAACGGATAATTCAATGAGCGCATAACCGCCCGTGACGCCCCGGTATGTTTTGGGCGTCATATAATCCCAGTAATTCTCATAACGGAAGGGGTAGGCCAGAAAATCCCGGAACGTGGCATCGTTCATCATATCTTCTACGGAAACGCCTTCATTCGGCAGAAAGAACCAGACCCCGCCCTGGGAATTGGATTTAAAAACCGCCACAAAACTGGCGCCGGTATAATAATCAGCGGACATGCTGTTATGCATAAAAAATGCCGGAACATCTCCCTGCGGAGCATGGAATAACCCTTCCTCCGTCAGTTTTTTCTCAAAGCATTCCGTCCATTGGGACTGGTAAAAAACCGTACTCACCAATTCCAGAAGCGTATCCCTGGTCATTTCCATTTTTTGGGTTTCATCCGTCAACAAACCGCCCGTCATTTCGTTCGTCCACGTCTGAAGCATCTGTAAGTATTCTGCCGATTCCGTATCGCCCTGGAATACGGAGGCGTAGTATTCTTCCGCCAATTCCTTTACCGTGTTTTCCTGGTAAGGGAATCTGTTTGACAGCCAGAGAGAATTGCCGAGAACCGTTTTTTCCGTTCCGTCATCGAAATAGCACAGGTTCCAGATCTTCCGTGCATTTTCTCTGAGCGTATCAATGTTGTCGGCCGCCAATACATTCAGGATCTCCTGTCTGGTTTCACTGCCTGTTGTTTCAGCCAGCATAGCCAGGGCCATATACAGACTGACCGGCGACATAACGGCATTTTGCTTTTCTTCCTCCGAGAGCAGCATCAGCATGGCATCGGCAAAGAAACTGCGGTACAGGTCTGCTGCACCATAAGCCGCCTCATAGCGGATCCGGGTGGGATCCGCCAAAACATTCCCGGCCAGCTTCTGCTTTTCCCGTTCCTCACGACTCCATTCGGAAGGATATACAGGCACAGCCAGCGTCTGTACTTTTCCCTGCGTTGGCTGGACCAGCGCATCCGTTTTCTCCTTCGGGTCGGCAGCTTCGACAACATCCCGGCTTTGCTCCGGGATACGCTCCGAATCTTTTCTATACACCATCCACCCGGCCAGAAGAACCAGCGTCAAAGCTGCGGCAACTGCCCATCGTGCCTCGGCTCCGGAAAGCAATCTTCTTTTTTCTGCAGACACCTTCGCTTTTTTCTTCGGCATTTTCTCAGCCTGTACAAGCAGGTCTTCATCCATTTCCGTGATGGCATCCATCAGTTTATCGCTCTTCATTCGATCCACCCTTTCTTCTTTAAGATTTTCGCAATCTTCTTCCGGCCACGGGAGAGAATCATAGCCGTCTGACCCGTTGTCAGGCCGAAGCGGTCAGCAATCTCGGGCACTGTATCCAGAAACCAGTAACGACGGATAAAAATATTTCGTTCTGTTTCCCGAAATGTCCTCAGAATTCCGCTCACGGCGGCTGCCAGTTCCTTTTTTTCCAGCACCTCTTCGGGGGTACCGGCCGCTGCCAGTGTTTCCTCCAGCTCATTCAGGGCGATTTCAGCCTCCCTGCCGCCCCGTTTTTGTGCATTTTCTCTGCGCAAACGGTCGATAGCGTTCCGCCGGATGATCCGTCCCAGATACAGGGAAAGATGCTCCGGCTGATTCGGGGGAATGCTGTTCCAGAGAGCCAGCATCGCATCGTTTACGCATTCCTCAGCATCCTCCGGGGAGGGAAGGATCCGCCTGGCAATGGAAAGACAATACGCGCCATAAGCCGCCTGAGCGGCCTCTATGGCCTCTTCCCTCCTGTTCCAGAACAGTTCTATGATCCGATCGTCTTCCATAGAATTCTCCCTCGTCCTTGGCCGGTCCGATCCTGTGCACGGGGATAGGCGGCCTTCCAAAAGTACTTTCAACCATCCTGTCGTAAAAAAAGAAAAAGTGTAACAAAAAAAGCGGCTTAAAGCCGCTCCTGTTTCAGATTCCCAGGCTTTTGAGCAGGCCTGAAAGGCCTTCCTTTTCGAAAATATCCTTAAAATAGCCCAGCTCATCATGGATCAGGGCATCGATCATCCGCATGCCCAGCACCTCGACCGGTGCTTTGTCGTCTGTCAGGATATGCGCTTCTCCCTGATAGCCTTTTAAAGAAGCGGACACCACGCCCATCATGTAGCTTAAGTCCGGGTCCGCGGTTTTCGCCATGCCGGCCGCGAGGCGCTCGGCCGGGTCGCCGTTCTTTGTGGCAAAAAGCTCGCGGTTCGTGGTATGCGGCACGTCCACCGTCGCCACGTGGTCAAACACGGAAGCGATGGTATCGCAAAGGTAATGGTTGATGGACAGCTCCCCGTCCGAATGCATGGAAAGGTTCACCACCATCACACCGTCTTCCTTTAAATGATCCCGCACCAGTGTGAAAAACTCGGTCGTGGACATCTGAAAGGGGATCGTAATATCCTGATACGCGTCCACCATAATGACATCATACTTTTGATCCACGGTCTGGATATACGCCCGGCCGTCGTATTCCGTCACCTTGACCGACTCCGGCAGGGAGAAATATTTTTCCGCCAGCTGCGTAATCTTGCCGTCTATCTCCACCCCTTCGACCTCGCAACCGGGGAAATAACGGACACACTGCGATGCAAAGGTCCCGGTCCCATTGCCAAGCACCAGCACGGAGGGTTTTTCGGCCGCCTGCATCACAGGGGCAGCCAGCGCATAGTCATAATACAGGCCGGTCAGACCGCCCTCCTTCATGGCAACAGACTGCACCCCAAACAGCACGTTCGTGGAAAGCAGGACCTTGTCCGGATCCTCCTTCACCTGCAGATAGTTGTATACGGATTCGCCTTCATACAAAAGGTCTTTTTCCCAGAAGGCAAAAGAATTGTTCCGTCCGAAGATGACGCAGAGGACAAACAGGGCCGCTGCCACGTACGGCGCGGGCTTTTTCCACTTCGCGCTGAAGAAGAAAAGGAGGGCGATCACCAGCAGAATGCCGGAGAAAATCAGAAACGTGGCTGCCGTGCCGACGGTCGGGATCGTCACAAAGGTCGGCAGGAAAGTTCCTAAAATGCTGCCGATGGTGTTGCAGGCGCCTAAGCGGCCTACGGTGCGGCCGCCTTCATCCAGGCTTTCCACGGTAGCCTTGACCAGACAGGGCGTGACCGTGCCCAGAAGAAACAGCGGGAATACAAAAACGATCATGCAGCTCGCAAAGGCCGCCCAGATCAGGAAATTGACGTCGACTGCCAGAACCAGCAGGGCGGAAACACCTAAGATCACATATTTGCCCACCACCGGGATCGCGGCGATCCATACCGCAGCGATCAGGATGCGGCGGTAGAGTCTGGCCGGATCCGGGTTTTTATCCGCCGCGCGGCCGCCGTACAGGTTGCCGAGCGCCATGGCGATCATGATCACGCCGATGATGATGGTCCAGACGATCTGCGAAGAGGAAAAATACGGTGCGAGAAGCCGGCTGGCGCCGAGCTCCACCGCCATGACGGACACGCCGGAGAAAAACTCCGTCAGATACAGAAACCACTTGTTCTTTAAGATCGGGTATTGCTTCATAGGATCCTTCTCATTTCCTGCTTTTGGGAGAAATCCCCTGTTGATTATAAAGCCTTTTCCGTCCGATTACAAGCAAAAGGGCTTCCTGTTTTCTATCTTCCGTGATACGCCCTGTCCTCTCTCGAAGCCGCTTCAATCTAACAGCTCAATCCGTCCCTCCACATGGGCGTCCAGGTTATCGTTGGTGCTGAAGAACTCTTCAATGATATTGTTGACCGAGGTCGCCACCACTCGCGGCTTCATGTTGCGCCGAACCTCATCCAGCGGGACTCCCATGAATTCATTAAAATTCTGGAAATGATAGTTCTGCAGAGCGATCTTGAGGCGCTGTGTATCCGTGACCTCTTTGCCTTTGAATGTCAGTTCTTCCAGGGTCCGGCTCGACCGGTTATAGCGAATATGGACCCCCTGGGAAAACTGGTAGAATTCCGTTTCACCGACCCAGGCCTCATCCCGCATCAGATGCTTTACGATCCGCCTGAACTGGGCGCCCGTCACTTCAAACATCCACAAGGCATCATCGAAGGG
>CADBSR010000098.1 GCA_902797385.1 uncultured Lachnospiraceae bacterium | reverse complement strand
GCTGGGACAGGATGGGGCTCATGCCGTGATAGCGCAGGCCGCCGGCATGGTTCGGGGAGGGAATGAAGTCGCTGCCCAGAGTGTACATTTTGGCCAAGGGGCAGACATGACCGGTATCGCAGAAATCATAGGCAAAGCGGCCGCGCGTTAAGCTCGGGCAGGAGGCCGGCTCCACGGCTATGAAGCGGTAATCCGCCTCGCCGCGCAGCTTCTCGCCCATGAACGGCGAGATCAGGCCGCCCAGATTGGAACCGCCGCCGGCACAGCCGATGATGATATCCGGCTTGACACCCAGCTTGTCAAAGGCCGCCTTGGCTTCCAGACCGATCACGGACTGGTGCAGCAGCACCTGATTCAGGACGCTGCCCAGAACATAGCGGTAGCCTTCATGGGAAACGGCGTCTTCCACCGCCTCGGAGATGGCGCATCCGAGCGAGCCGCCCGTGCCGGGATGTGCCTTCAGGATGGCCTGGCCGACCTGTGTTTCCATGGACGGAGACGGGGTGACCGAGGCGCCGTAGACCCGCATGACCTCCCGGCGGAAGGGCTTCTGCTCATAAGAGATTTTGACCATATACACGCGGCAGTCCAGGCCCACATAGGCGCAGGCCATGGCCAGAGCCGTGCCCCACTGACCGGCACCGGTCTCGGTGGTGACCCCCTTTAAGCCCTGTTTTTTCGCGTAATAAGCCTGCGCGATGGCAGAATTGAGCTTATGAGAGCCGCTGGTGTTGTTGCCTTCGAATTTGTAGTAGATTTTTGCCGGCGTATCCAGCGCTTTTTCCAGGAAATAAGCGCGGACCAGCGGCGAAGGACGGTACATTTTATAGAAATTCCGGATCTCTTCCGGAATCGGGATCAGACGGTTATCATTGTCGAGCTCCTGGGCGACCAGATCGGTGCAGAAGACCGCTTCCAGCTCGGCAGCCGTCATGGGTTCGTGGGTCCCGGGATGTAACAGCGGAGCCGGCTTGACCTTCATGTCGGCACGCAGATTGTACCAATTCTTCGGCAGTTCATCTTCCGTGAGATAGGTCTTGTAGGGAACGTTCTGGATCTGGTTTGACATACTTTGTCTCCTTTCTTGTTGTGAAAACGTTTCGGAGGCGGAACTTCTTCCGCTGCGGCGAAATGTTTTCCTGGGGACAAAAAAACTGCCCCCGCATATGTTGCATGCTGGGACAGGATGTCTTTCCTGCGGTGCCACCCGGCTTGGCGCTTTGCGCCCTCTTAGTGCACGCATTCACGTGCCGGCCTTTGATCTCGGAGCGCCATCTCCGTCGCTCATACTGGCCCATAACGGGTGTTCTGGTTGCCCTCGGAAGTCCATTCAGCGCCGGATACTGTACTGCCATTCCACCGTCGGCAGCTCTCTGGCCCAGGGGAAGCGGCGCTTACTTACTCTTCCTCAACGGTTGTCATAAGAGTATCGCAGCGAAAAACCAATGTCAAGCCACAAAATAGACAATAATGTTGACTTTGAGAAAAACTTGTCCGCCTTTCCTTGAGTTTTCGGGCGCTGCATAGTATAGTATCTTTAGAAATCATACAGCAGGATTCTGTGATATTTCTCCTGAAAGCGAGGCTTTTGTATGAAACTTTTTGCTTACGAACGCAAGCATCTGGACGCGCTGCGCCCCTTTTTGGCAGAGTGCACGGTTTTACTGAGGAGCGACGGCTCGTTCCCGCTGGAAAAGCCATGCCGGCTGGCCGCTTTCGGCAACGGTGTCAGACGGACGTTTAAGGGCGGGACCGGCTCCGGTGACGTCAATTCGCGCTACTTTGTCACTGTCGAGCAGGGACTGATCGAGGCCGGCTTTTTGCTAACCAGCCGCCCCTGGCTGGATGCCTACGAAAAGACCTACATAGAAGCCAAAAAATCGTTTAAACAGAGAATAAAAGAAGAAGCCAAGGCTGCAAAAACACTGCCGCTGCTCTATGGCATGGGAAAAGCCATGCCGGAGCCGGAGTATGAGCTTCCGTTAAATGCGGAAGGCGAAGCCGCCATTTATGTCCTGTCACGGATCTGCGGGGAAGGCAGCGACAGGCAGCCCGAGCGCGGCGATTTCAAACTCACGGAAAGTGAAGTGCGGGATATCCTGGCCTTGAATACCTGCTTTGAGAAATTCATGCTGGTCCTCAATACCGGCGGCCCCATGGATTTGAGCGAGATCCCCCAGGTCCGCAATATCCTGCTCTTATCGCAGCTCGGGGTGGAGACCGGCGCTGTGCTGGCCGATATCCTGCTCGGGAAGGCCAATCCCTCCGGCAAGCTGACCACGACCTGGACGGCATGGGAGGACTATCCGGAATTCCTGGATTTCGGGGATCTGGATGACACCCGCTACCGCGAGGGCATTTATGTGGGATACCGCTACTTTGACTCGGTCGGAAAGAAACCGATGTTTCCCTTCGGCTTCGGACTGTCCTACACGGATTTTACCTATACGCTTCAGTCTGTGGAAAAGCAGGAAAGCCGGATCGTGGCAGAGGCCAGGGTGAAAAATACAGGGCGGTACCCGGGCAAGGAGACCCTGCAACTGTATGTTTCCGCTCCGCAGGGCAGGCTGGATCAGCCTTATCAGAAGCTGGTGGCGTTCGATAAATCCTGGGAACTCAAACCCGGCGAGACCGGCGAGGTCCGGCTTTCCTTTGATATCGCTGAGCTTGCTTCCTACGATGCGGCGCAGGCCGCCTGGCTCCTGGAGGCGGGCGATTATATCCTGCGCCTGGGCACCTCCAGCCGCAGCACCGAAGCGGCGGCGATCCTTCGGGCCGGAGAAGAGCTTGTCGTAAGAAAGGTAAAAAACCTGGCAGGTGAAACGGACTTTGAAGACTGGAAGCCGCAGGAAAGCGCCCGGGAAGGCGCCCCGCGGGAGGATCTGCCGGTCATTTCGCTGGAAACGACGGACCTTGTGACCGAAACCGTTTCGTATGAGCGGACAGAGGAGATCGATGAGGCTGTCTCACAGCTCTTTGACCATGAACTGCTCTATATGAATATAGGATCCTTTGACCCCAAGGGCAATCCTTTGAGCGTGATAGGCGATGCCGGCCGCTCAGTGGCCGGTGCCGCCGGGGAAACCACATCGGTTCTGGAGAAAGAAGGCTTCCCGACCCTGGTCATGGCAGACGGACCGGCGGGCCTGCGGCTGGCGCAGCAGTTCTACCGGGACAAAAAAGGCGTTCATTCCCTGGGCGACAATACCCTGATCCAGTCTCTGGGAGAATTCATCCCGGCACCGCTGCGCTTCTTCGTCAAGCGGCTGGGCGGAGGCGGCAAGGCTCCGAAGGATGCCCGGGTCCGCTCACAGTATTGCACGGCCATCCCCATCGGGACCGCGGTGGCACAAAGCTGGAATCCCGGTCTTGCCTGGCTCTGCGGCGATATCGTGGGTGCGGAAATGGAGCGCTTCGGGGTGCATTTGTGGCTGGCACCGGCCTTGAATATCCACCGTTCCGTCCTCTGCGGACGCAATTTTGAATATTATTCGGAAGACCCGCTCATCAGCGGGAAAATGGCGGCGGCCATGACCAACGGCGTGCAGAAACATCCCGGCTGCGGCACGACCGTCAAGCATTTTGCGGCCAACAATCAGGAAAAGAACCGCTACGGCAACAATTCCATGGTCTCGGAGCGGGCACTCAGAGAGATCTACCTGAAAGGCTTTGAGATCGCCGTCAAGGAATCGCAGCCGGCTGCCCTCATGACATCCTACAATCTTCTGAACGGGGTTCATACTGCACAGCGCAGGGACCTGATCGAAGACGTTCTGCGCTGCGAGTTCGGCTTTAAGGGCATTGTCATGACGGACTGGGTGATCAGTCTCATGGCCCGCAAGCAGGATATCCACCCGAAGGTGTCCCCGCACGCGGTGGCTGCGGCCGGCGGCGATCTGTTCATGCCCGGCTCCCTGGCCGACTTTAAAGAGATGCGGGCTGCGCTGGCGGACGGCAGGCTGTCCCGCCGGCAGCTGGAGATCAACGCGACCCGTGTGTACCGTCTGGCGAAGAAACTGACACAGGAGAGAAAAGAAAGCCTCTAAAGGATGCTTGCTTTTTGCCGGCTTTCGTGTTATCTTTTCCTTCGCGGAGAAGGGTGAATGATCGCGGGACCCTTGGGTCACGAGGAAAGTCCGGGCTTCACAGGGCAGGATGCCGGATAACGTCCGGCGGAGGCGACTCCCGGGAAAGTGCAACAGAAAACAACCGCCTCCGGCTTTGGCCGGAGGTAAGGATGAAAAGGTGGTGTAAGAGACCACCGGCCGTCCGGTAACGGGCGGCGTCCGTGTAAACCCCATCCGAAGCAAGCTCAAACAGGAGGCGTAAGGCGGCCCGTCTGCCTCCGGGTCGAGTGCTTGAGCCGTCCGGCAACGGGCGGTCTAGATAGATGATCATTCACGACAGAACCCGGCTTACAGCCCTTCTCCGCTTTCGGGAAATCTGAAGAAAGGAAAGACTATGGGACGCAGAGTTCAACAGCTGGATACCGTCGCAAACGTGCTGTACGTCCTGATCAGCCTGTTGCTGATTGGCGTCGGTATTTTCAGTGTGGTCAAAGGCACGCTGCACTATGTCTTCCTGATTTTCGGCGGCGCCGCCGTCTATTTCCTCTTTAACGCCTTCGGGGAGCTTCTGCGCGGCGGTGAAGGCGCCAAAAAGAGAGGCATTTACAGACTGGTCCTGACGCTGCTTCTGGCGGCGCTTACGTATGTGACGCGGATCTGCCTGTAACGCGAAACATTTTGCTTCCGAACCCGCGATTTCCTTAAAAAAAATACTTGCAATTTCATTTCCGGATGATATAATATTCATCCGTGACATATCACGATCCTTGCTTTCCCATGCAATGGGAAGGCCAAAGTCCAAAAGGAGGTAAAGCATGAACAAGTACGAATTAGCCGTTGTCCTTAGCAGTGCCATTTCCGACGAGGAGAGAGCTTCCGCTCTGGAAAGAGTGAAGGAGTATATCACCCGTGCGGGCGGCACGATCACGGGCGTCGACGAATGGGGCAAGAAGAAGCTCGCGTATGAAATCCAGAGAATGAGCGAAGCTTTCTATGTCTTCATTCAGTTCGAAGCAGAAGCGTCTGTTCCGTCTCAGGTGGAAGAAAGCGTCCGTCTGATGGAGCAGGTCATTCGTTTCCTGTGCGTCAACAGGGAAGAGTAAGAGAGGAATTCATGAATAAAGTTATTTTGATGGGTCGTCTGACCCGGGATCCCGAAGTTCGGTATTCCACCGGCGACAATGCTACGGCCATCGCGCGTTTCAGCCTGGCTGTGGACCGTCGCTTCCGCCGCGGCGGCGATGGAGCCGAAGCCGATTTCTTCAACTGCACCGCCTTTGGCAAGCAGGGGGAATTCGTAGAGAAATATCTGAAGAAGGGAACCAAGATCCTGCTTTCCGGTCGTATCCAGAACGATAACTACACCAACCGGGACGGACAGAAAGTCCAGGCGGTGCAGATCATCGCGGAAGAACTTGAATTCGCGGAAAGCAAGAACGCCTCGTCCGGCAGCGCCCGCAGCGAGGCACCGGAAAGAACTTCCGCTCCGGTCAACGACGGTTTTATGAACCTGCCGGATAACGGAGACGAAGAACTTCCGTTCAATTTCTAATTGCAGGAGGGTATTACCATGGCATTTGCTAAGAATAATGATAAGAGCGGCGCGCCCAGAAAGCATGGCATGATCCGCCGGAAGAAGAAAGTCTGCGCGTTCTGCGGCGTTGCCGGAGAAGTTGATTTCAAGGATGTGAACCGTCTGAAGGAGTATATCTCCGAGCGCGGCAAGATCCTGCCCCGCCGGGTCACCGGTACCTGCGCCCGTCATCAGCGTATGGTCACCACCGCTATCAAGCGGGCCCGCAACCTGGCTCTGCTTCCCTACACGGTAGACTAAACACCGACAGTCTAAGACGACCCCGGCCGCACGGCCGGGGTTTTTGCTTGCAAAAACGCTGTATTTGTGTATGATAATAGGGTGAGACCGGAGACGGAAGCGCGTTTGCATCCGCCGTGAAAGGACAGCCTCAGAGCAAAATCACCGGGAAAGGAACGAAGAATGGAAGCACCCTGGAGCCGGATCTGGCCGGAATGGAGATGGATCGGGAAACTTGGAAGCGGATCCCACGGAACGGTTGTGGAAGCAGAAAACACAGCCGGGGAGAAGGCTGCCATCAAGACCGTCCGCATCCCGGCAGATCCGGCGGAGACAGACTCTCTTCGGGCGGAAGGCATGAGTGAGGCCCAGATCCGGACCTATTATACGGAAAAGGCCAACGAACTCCTCTCGGAGGTCCGCCTTGTGAAGGAAATGGGGCCGCATCCGAATATCGTGCGGACGGAGGATTATGCCCTGGAACCGGCACCGGAAGGCCCCGGCGCGGTGATCTATATCCGCATGGAACGATTGACGCCGCTGGAAGTGTATCTGGCCGACCACTCCCTGACGCCGGAGGAGATCCGAAAACTGGGAGAGGATATCTGTCAGGCACTTGTGGCCTGCCATGAACATCACGTCCTGCACCGGGATATCAAGCCGGAAAATATCTTCGTGGATGAAGAAGGCCATTACAAGCTCGGTGATTTTGGCACGGCCAGAAGATGGGAAAACAGCGGGACCTATCTGACGCAGGTCGGGACCCCGCTATATAATGCGCCGGAGGTGACGCTCGGCAGAAATTATGACGAGCGGGCGGATATTTATTCGTTAGGCCTGGTTTTGTATCGCTTTTTAAACCGCAACCGCCTTCCGTTCCTGAATGAAGGCCGCTACACCTCTCCCTCCGAACGGCGCCGGGCCATGGAGTGGCGCTTAAAAGGAGAACCGCTGCCGCTGCCGGCCGACGCCCCCGAACCGCTCGGAAGGATCATTTTGAAGGCCTGCGCCTACAAGCCGCAGGACCGCTATGCGGACGCCGCCGCTTTTGGCCGGGCGCTGGAGGGAGACCGAAAGCAAGTGAACCCACGCCTGAAAGGGATTCTCGCGGGACTGGCAGCCGTGCTGGCCGTTTTGGGGATTGCTGCAATAGCCATGCGGATGGGCCGCTCAATCCTTCCTTCCGGAAAGACGGAAACGGAAGAAAGTCTGCTGACGTCCGGGACGGAAGGAAGTTTTCTGGCACTCGCGGCGGACCTCACCTCCTTTGCCAGTCTTTCTGAAGACACTTCCCCGGCTTTAGAAATTAGCACACTTTCGGAGGAGGCGGGAAGCAGTGGGTTTCTGGCGGCCGATGACACAAGCGCTTTGCCATCCGATCCGGCTGCCCTTCCACCGGATGAAACAGAAGAGAATGACAGATATTATGCCTTCTCCATAGATAGTGACAAAAAGGCCTGCCAGCTTGCCGACCTGTGGAATACGGTCTTCACCGGGGATCTATATTTGCCGGCTTCTTACAGAGGGCTGCCGGTCCGCGGGATCCAAGCGAATGCCCTGGAGTATCTGAGTATCTATGAAGGCGATCTGATCCTGCCGCCGACGATCACGCAGCTGGACGCCTATACGGTATCGGATTGTACCGTGGAAGGAAGTGTCGTGATCCCGGGCAGCGTCAGCCGGATCGGAACCAAAGCCTTCTGCCGTTCCAGCTTTGAAACGGTCCGGATCGAAGAGGGCTGCGCACAGATCGATGACAGAGCCTTTGAGGAAATGACCGCCAGTCGGCTGATTATTCCGGCATCCGTCAGCGTGATGAACGGAGCGCTGGAGGAATCCACCCGGGTGGAGGTGCTGGAGATCCACTCCCAGGAGGTCCTCGACCGCTGGCTGAGGGGGGAGGAATATTTTTTCAGGTCCGTGGGAGAGATCGTTCTGGGCGAGGAGATCACGGATTTTTATGTGGAAAGCGGCTGTCTGATCCACCGCCCGAGCGGCACGCTGGTTTGGACCTGCCGCGACTTTACGATCCCGGATAATGGAAGCGTGAAACATATTGCACCCTATGCGATTATGCTATCGCTGCAGGAGGACGGCACAACTCCGCGGCTGAAGATCCCGGAGGGGGTCCTGACCATAGACGCCTGCGCCGTCCTGTTCCCGGTCCGGCAGAGTATGGTACTGAACCGGACAACGCCGCCCTTCGTCCTTCTGCCGTCGAGCCTTGAGAGGATCGACCCGAAAGCCATCCTGGATGGGTATGTCCTCTCATATCCCGGGACCAGGGAGGCCTGGATCCGCCTGGCGGACGAGTCCGCAAAAGGAAATAAAGAATGGCTCTTCAGTGACAGCGCGATCTGGGTTTACTGTACGGATGGGAAACTGCGGTCGGAGACAGAAGAGGGGAAATGCGTCTGGTTTCCCTTATATGAACCGTAAAACGAGCAATGTTCGCCATAAAGGAAAGAATGGTCCGGGGCGGGACCATTCTTTTTTTGCGGTAAACTGCATCTGACGACGCGTATACGGAACAGTGATATACTATTCTTGCCGATCAGGGCGTAAAAAAGGATATTGTTTACGGGGAGGAAAAAGGCTCATGAAAGGAAAAAAACAATGGATCGCTGTCCTGCTTGCCATTGTGCTGGTATTTCAGGGGGCATCTATGTTTTCTGCCAGGGCAGAAGGGACAGACAGCGGGATGCAGGAAGGGACAGAGGTCCCGTCAACGACGACGGCGCCGGAAGGACCGGACAGCACGACAACAAAAAGTCCGGAAGAGGAGCGGCTGTACACGGTAACTTATACCGATGGCCTGGGCGGCGTGGTCTTTGCGGATATTACGGAGGACCTGTTTTACGGCAGTGAGACACCCACGGATCCGAGCCTTATAAATATGGTGCCGCAGCGCGCGGGCTGGGTCTTTGACGGCTGGTCTCCGGAAAGAGCGGAAATCGTAACGGAGTCTGTTGTCTATACGGCCATATGGAAGGAAGACGCGAACGGAAACGGTCTGGCGGATGAATATGAGTCGCTGACCTTTACGATCACATATACGGATGGCGTCGATGGGATGGTTGTTTTTAATGACGTCGTGATTCCGGACGTTTCCTACGGCAGCGAGATCCCCTCATATCCGAATGGTGAGCCGCAGCGGGAGGGATATATTTTTGACGGCTGGTCACCGGCTGTTCAGGGAACTGTCCTGAGTGACCTGACCTTCACGGCGCAGTGGATCGAGAAGATCGAAATTGAAATCTCTCAGCTGCACGTGAAAGATGTCACATGCTATTTCGATGTCACAGAGGAATCGATGCGGTTTGAGCCGCAGGAGTTAAGCGTTGAAACAAATCGCGGCACATTCACCTCTTATTCCGGCGGCGAGGGACTTCTGCAGGAACTGCGGAATTATACCGGGGACTGGTCTATGACGGCAGAGTTCGGCGTGCTAAACCGGGAAGAGTTAACCTGGGAGGAAGGCAGCCAGAAGGTTCAATATTTCTTCGGTGATCAAACGGCGGAGTATACGGTAACCGTTCTGCCGGCGCTTCTGAGCAACGTACAGGCGGAAGACCTTCATTTTTATGCGGACGGAAGTTCTCAGAACCTGTATTCTTCTGATTATGCGCCAAAAAACGTGACTGTCACGTTGGGAGATGGAAGTGTCCTGAAAGGCACACCCGAGGACCTGAGAATGCAGATTTGGGATAAAGTCCAGTTCATGCCGGATTACGGCTTTGATGCAGATCCCGGCGCACTGCTGCTGGAAGCGGGATCCCAGTACGAGATTGCCTGGCATTTCGGCAGCTTTCATCTGACCTATACGGTTTATATCGAAGATATAGCGGACTATCCTATCGCATCGCTTGCGGTCGATGATCTGTATACCTTTGCGGAATATCTCCCGATAGAAAAATATCTTCCCTTCTATGATACGCCGAATCGGATCACCGTGACCATGCGGGACGGCGAATCCTTCTCCGGCACGCCTGAAGAGGTCAGCAACAAGCTGGCCGCGGCATATGGAATGGTCTTATCTTATAGACTGAAGACCTCTAATTTCCCGTATGACGTCATGAAGCGGGAGGACGCGGTCGGCGATTATGTGAATACATATTCCTTTGGGATCCTTGAGGCGGAGTTTACGATCCACGTCTGTTTCCTGATCGAAAAACTGGAGCATGTACAGCTTCGCTTTATTGTTTCCGAAGAGGAAGGGACCATGCATCCGGCGGATTTCTTTACTGGAACGAATTATATGATCTGCCCGCCGCAGGTGAAGGTGGAGCTTTTTGACGGGAGCGTTTATGAAGGCTTCCCGGAGGAAGTGCAGCGAAGCATCTTTGACAAGTATATTACTATGGAGAATGGCACTGTTATGCTGCGCCTGTGGGGCGATAGTGTCAGTCCGGATGAAACCTGGGAATACGGGACTTATGAGCATCCTTTTGAGTACATGCGCCATTATGCGACCCTGAAGATCTATGTGGAAGCACCGGAGAATATTGATGTCGATACACAGATGGGCTACCTCACGGCGGCCGGTGCCGATGAGGACACTCCCTGTGACGTGACCGTGGACCGCCGTACGAATGCGACCGATCTGCTGGCTCTTTTGCAGGCGCGTGAAAAGGAAGGACAGTAAGGAGGCAGACGATGAAAAGAAAAAGCTTTTTATGGCTCTTCCTGCTTTTGAGCTTTACGATTTCGGTATTGGCTGCTTCTGCAGGCCGTATTTCGATTGGAAATGAGGAGGCAAAGCCGGGCGATACGGTGCAGGTGACGGTCCGGATCGAGAGTGAGACGACCTTGGGCGCCGTGGGTCTTCAGCTTTCCTATGACAGCACAGTCCTTACGCTGACAGATATTCAGTGCGCACCGGATTTTTCGGGCGGCTACTGGAAGGGAAATACCGATACGGCGAAGCTGGTATGGGCTGATACGAAAGGGGTGTCGGCTGCAGGGGGAAAGGATTTTGCGTTCCTTACCTTCCGGGTGGCAGCAAATGCAGCAGGCGGAACTGCAGCGAAGATAACGGCCGAATATGATCCGCACGGAGATATTGCCGACCTGGAGCAAAACAGCCTGCAGATGGAGATCACAGCCGGCAGTATAACGGTAAAGGAAGAAGAAACCACCACGGCGGCAGAGGAAACCACTACAGCGGCGGAAGAAACCACTACGGCGGCAGAGGAAACCACCACGGCGGCGGAGGAAACCACCACAGCGGCGGAAGAAACCACTACGGCGGAAGAGGAAACCACCACAGCAGCAGAGGAAACCACTACGGCGGCAGAGGAAACCACCACAGCGGCGGAAGAAACCACTACAGCCGCAGAAGAAACCACCACGGCTGCGAAGGAAACCACTACAGCCGCAGACGCAACCACTACGGCCACGAAAGAAACCACTACATCAGCAGAAATAACCACCACAGCCACGAAAGAAACCACCACAGCCGCAGAAGCAACCGCTACCGTAGCGGATGAAACCACCACAGCCGCAGCGAGCGCTCCGGAAGAAAGCACAACAAAAACGCCTGCCAAGGGCGGCGATCCTGAACCCCCCGATGCAGGCGAAAAGAATATTCTGTCGGTCATGATCGTGATCTTTGCGCTGTCCGCTTCGGCAGCAGCCGGATTGATCCTGGGACGCAGAAAATTTCAGCTGAAGGAATAGACGCTACAAAGACTGATATGCTTTCTCCCACACGTCCGTATACACACGGAAGGGATCCTGGGTCAAAAGGCACATCATAAGAAAACATTCATAGGGCAGTGCGGAGTACAGTTCACCAAGACCGCACTGCCTTAAAATTTGGTTCGTGCTTTCCGAGAAAGAAATAAAGCGCTTCTGCGGACTTCCGGCGGACATGTCCTTCCGGGCCCAGAGAAAAAAGTTGAGCGTGATCAGATCGCTCCGGTCTGTGGATGTTTCACCGCGCAGCAACGCACGGATCCGCTTGCGGGAAAGACGTCTGTCAGAAAAGATCCCGCTTAGGGAAGACAGTTTTAAGGGAAGAAGATTGTCGCTGCCGTCGCGCGGAACGCCTTCATAGAGGATCGATTCCACGTCAGCCGGGGAAATATCCTCCGGCTTTACGGGATGGATTTCCCGCCGGGATTGATTGTATTCTTCCGCCAGCTGCCGGCGGACTTGATCATAGAGATTTAAAAAAGAGGCAAAAGCCCGGGCATCGCTCCGGCCGGGATCCTGTGCTTTCAGCTCCTTCAGCTTTTGAAACAGGACAGTCTCTTCTCCGGAGGGATGGTCCCAGCGATCTTTTTCAAAGCGAACCTGGTATTCTTTGAACTTGGGAAACGTATAACCGTGTTCATAGCAGAAGGCTGCCATGCATTCGCGGGGGACCGAGGGGTCCAGGGCACCCTGATGCAGGGCTTTTAACAGAAAGGCATTTACCTCCGAAAGGCTTAAGGAGAGGCCGAAGCCCAGCAGCAGGACAGTACCGCGGGTGGCTGCTTTCTGCGTCAGCCAGTTCGTAAAGGCCGCACTCATTTTGGTGGAGCTCTCTTCAAAGGAGACGGGCGCTCCGGTCTCACGGAAGGCGGCCGACAGGATCCCCTGATATTCCCCTAGAGGAATGGCCTCATAAGGACCGGACAGGGCGGCGGCATTGTACAAAAAGCGCTTCAGATAGTCACAGAAAGGGACCGGACGACGGTTTTCCACAAGATCCCTGTAGATCTGCTCCGCGGCCTGTCCGGCAAAAGCCGGATCGTCCACGATCTCATACAGTTCGTTCCAAGCGTTGTCGGTAAAGTTCAGTAAACTGTCACGATATTCTGCCATAGGACACCTCTTGCCGTCATTATATCCAATCTGCGGAAAAAGCCGTCATTTCTATTTTACCGCTTGCATCAGCTCTTATTATACCCGGCCGGCCGCCGGCTGTACAGGGGCGGACGGGAAAAGAGTGCCGCCTTCTTGCCTTTCCCGGCAGAATCTGATATATTGTGAGGCATCCCGAAACGGGGGAGAGAGAAGGGTATGAACGAAGAAATGGTCCTCTGCGGTGCGAACGGCGACGCGGAAAAGTATTATTTTAATCCCCGCTATGATCAGCTGCCGGACACGGTCAAGCAGGAACTGCAGGCGGCTTTGGTGCTCTTTGCCGAGCATGTGGGCGGTACGATCCTGATCGCGTTTGCGGAAGACGGCGAACCGCAGATCAAAGTATATCCGCCGGCAGGCGATATCTACTACGACGATATTGAGGCCGGCATGGAGATCTCGCGTCTGCAGCGGGAAAAAGAGATGCTGTTCCTGCAATTAAAGGCTTTCTACCTGGCCTTCTTCGGAGGCGCAGTGTGAGGATCGGCACGCTTGAACTGCGGGATCCGGTTTTTCTGGCACCTATGGCCGGCGTGACCGACGGCGCCTTCCGGAAGATCTGCCGGGCGATGGGGGCCGATGCCTGCGTGACGGAGATGGTCAGTGCGAAGGCGCTTTTCTATCATAACCGGGGAACAGAGAACCTGATGCGCCAGCCTACGGATACGTCTCCGCTTGCCCTGCAGCTTTTTGGCTCGGATCCGGAGATCCTGGCGCAGATGGCGGCGAAGGTCCAGGACGATTATGATTTCATCGATCTCAACATGGGCTGTCCCATGCCGAAGATCGTCCAGAACCAGGAAGGTTCGGCGCTCCTGGAACAACCGGAACTGGTGCGGGAGATCGTGAAAACCATGACGGCTGCTCTGAAGAAGCCGCTGACCGTCAAGATCCGGATCGGGGTAAGACCGGAGGCGCTTTGCGGCTTTGAGATTGCCCGGATCGCCGAGGAGGCCGGTGCGGCCGCCGTCTTTGTTCACGGAAGGACCCGCTCGCAGCTGTACAGCGGAAAGGCAGACTGGAACGAGATCCGCCGGATCCGTGAAGCCCTTTCCATTCCCGTGATCGCAAACGGGGACATCGACAGTGCGGAAGCAGCTCTCAGGATCCGCGAGATGACCGGCTGCGAAGGCATCATGGTCGGGCGGGCAGCCAGAGGGAATCCCTGGATCTTTCGCGAGATCCGGGCGGCGCTGGACGGAAAAACGGTTCCGCCTCGTCCTGGCCGGGCTGAGATGGCGGAGGTCATCCGGCAGCACGCGGAAGCGGAACTGGCCGAAAAAGGAGAGGCTGTCGGGTGCCGGGAGCTGAGAAAACATCTGGCCTGGTACACGGCCGGCATGCCCGGCGGGGCCGCCCTGCGGAAACAGGCGGCAGGGATCAGCACCCGGGCGGATATTCTCGCTTTTCTCCGGGCTTTTCAGGAAAACAAGTGATTGACAAGCTCCCCTTTGTATCCTATAATAACCATTTGTCGGTCATCCCCGAAAGGGACCGCCAGTAAGAAAAGAAGAAGGAATAACCATGGAAAAGAAGGTTCTGACCCAGGCGGGTCTGGCAAAACTGGAAAATGAGTTAAATGATCTCAAGGTCAATGCCCGCAAGGATATAGCCCAGAAAATCAAAGAGGCCCGTGAGCAGGGTGACCTTTCGGAAAATGCGGAATATGATGCTGCGAAGGAAGAGCAGCGCCATATCGAAGCCCGGATCGCCGAACTGGAAGCCATTTTAAAGAATGTGGCTGTGGTAGATACCGAAGATATTGATGAAAACGCCGTCAACGTAGGTCATACGGTGACTGTTTTCAACGAGAACCGCGGGATCGAACAGAAGTATCATATCGTAGGTTCTTCCGAGGCCAATGCCTTAAAGGGCCTGATCTCCAACGAATCCCCTATCGGCCGCGCACTGCTTGGCCATCGGATCGGGGACACGGCCGTGGCGGAAGCCCCGGTGGGTGAGATCCGCTTCCGGATCCTGGATATTGCCAGAACCTGAGCGAAGACGGAAAGGTAAGTGCCTTTCACGAAAAAGATCGGACTCTGTTTTTCGGAGACGGTCTTTTTTTGTTTTCTTTTCCGCTTTCTTGTGCTATAATGCTAACCGGCTATGTATATCCGCAGGAAGGAGCCAAAGGATGATCCAAAAGGATAAAGTGGCCGCCATGACACATCTGGCCATTGAAGAAAAGCATCAGCAGCATTTAAGCTTTATCACCCGCCATTACTGGTTCAACGACTATGTAACGACGGAAATGTGGAAAGCCTTTTTTGCCATTACCATTTGTTTTGCGCTGGTCTTCCTTTTCGGTCTGGTAGCTTACGGCGATGAATGGACGGTGACCTTCCACATTTCGGACGTGATCGATCTGGCGCTGCAGACCTTGAGAATCTATCTTTGCGTACTGGTGATCGGTCTTCTGCTGTGCGCCCTGTCGCATGTGTGGATGTACAAGCAGGCATACCGGAAACAGGAGAGGATCCGCCGGGAGCTCAGGAAGCTTTCCCGGATCTACGCCCTGGAGGATGCGATCCATAATCTTCAAAAAAAGGAAAGTGACAGATAATCGGTATGGAAGCGATCAAAAATACCTTCATGACAGTCAGATACTGGATCAAACGGGTCTATGCCGGCTACAGTGTCTACGTCAATATTCTGCTGAAATGGGCGCTGGCCTATGCGGCGCTGTCCTATATCAACCAATATTTCCCGGGCCGGAGCTTCATGCTGCGTCCGATCGTCGTGATCGCGATCTCCCTGCTGTGCGGGGTGCTTCCGTGGAGCTACGTCAGTCTGTTCAGTGCTGCCTGGCTGCTGCTGCAGCTTTCCGCGCTCTCGCTGGAGGCCTGCGTCTTTGTGTTTATTGTCCTGCTGGTGCTGGCACTGCTGCGGTATCTGATGCTGCCCGGCACCGGGGCGGCGCTGGTCCTTCTGCCGGTCTTTTTCCTGTGGAAGATCCCCTTTGCAGTTCCGATCCTGGTCGGCCTTTTGGGGACGGTCAGCGGGTTTATTACCGTGGCCAGCGGCGTTGTGCTGTATTATCTGCTGCAGATGATCTATGTGAATCTGCCGTATCTGACCGATCCTGAAGCCGCGACCATGGTCCAGCGCCTGCTTTTCCTGGTGGAAAAGACCCTGGGCAACGAGACCATGCTGGCAGTTCTCATCGCTTTCTGCCTGACAACGCTGGTCGTATACCTGATCAGCAAGCTTTCCGTGCCGTTCTCCCCGCAGATCGCCATCCTGATCGGTACAGTCTTTGATCCCCTGCTGTTAAATGCGCTGCTGCGCTTCTTCTCCCTTACAAAGGGCCCGGAAGATATGGTCTGGGGCAGTGTTGCGGCCTTTTTCATAGGACTGACCGTCTCCTTCTTCGTGCGTTTCCTGGATTATTCCGGCACGGAGCGCGTCCAGTTTGAGGACGATGAGTATTACTATTACGTAAAGGCGGTCCCGAAGCTGCGGCTGCCGGGAGAGGAGACGCTGAAAAAACGGCCGGCGGAAGCCAAAAAAGAGGAAGCGGGCCGGGAAACCGAGGAAGAAAAGGCAGCCGACGGGCGGGAAACAGCCTCCCGCAGCCGGGGCAATGCCGGACGGCGCAGCCGGGCAGCGGCCGCCGTAACGGAAGCGGTCCGGGAAGAAAATACCGAAACAGCGGACAGCAGAAAGGAGGAGTCAGAGGATGCGTGAGTTTTTACGCCAGATCCTGCACTATATCCAGTCTGTCAAGATCCAGCCGAAGAATATCGTTGAGATGCTGATTCTGGCAGTGCTGATCTATTTCCTGATCATCTGGGTCAAGCGCTCGCGGGCCTGGTCGCTTCTGCGCGGCGTGGCCGTTCTGCTGGTCTTTATTCTGATCGCCAATATCCTGGAACTGAATGTTCTGACGTATATTGCGGACAGGACGTTAAATATTCTGGTGATCGCGCTTTTGATCCTGTTCCAGCCCGAGCTGCGTGCCGCCCTGGAGCAGATCGGACAGGGCAAGTTTATCCGGGGCTTTTTCCGGGTGGGCCGTTCACAGAGCACGGCCTGGTATCCGTCCGAAGTCGTGGAGGCGGTGATCGACGCCACCTATGTCATGGCTCAGAACCGGACGGGCGCGCTGATCGTTCTGGAGAGAGAGATCAATCTGACCGATTACATCAAAACCGGGATCCGGCTGGATGCGGTCGCTTCCAGCGCGCTGCTGATCAATATTTTCGAGCACAATACACCGCTGCATGACGGTGCGGTGATCATGCAGGGAGGAAAGGTAACGGCCGCGACCTGCTATCTGCCGCTTTCCCAGAACATGACGATCGGCAAGGAACTGGGAACCAGACACCGCGCGGCCATCGGTCTGAGCGAGGAAACGGACAGCTGGGTCATTGTGGTTTCCGAGGAGACGGGTCAGGTATCCCTGGCCAGAAAAGGCGAGCTGACGCAGAACCTGCGGCCGGATGAGCTCAGAAATCTGTTGATGACCATCGAAGCCGAGTTTGAACGTTCGGAAAGCCGCCGGAGCAGGGAAAAGGGCACCAGCCGTCGCAAAAAGGCGGATGCAAAAGCCGAAACCGGGACAAAGGAGGAAACACAGGATGCTGAATAAGATCTTCCGCAACTGGCCGATCAAGCTGCTCTCTGTTTTTCTGGCTGTGGTCGTCTGGTTTTTCATTATGTCGCTGGCCGATCCGGCGGGCACACAGACCTACAACAACATCCCCGTTCAGCTGCTGAATGAGGATCTTCTGACGCAGGCCGGGAAAAGCTATACACTGGAAAACGGCGACAATCCGACCGTCAGTATCCGCGTCAGTGCCGCCGGCTCGGTACACCGTGAGCTGAGCAGCTCGGATTTTACGGCCACAGCCGATATCGCCAAGATGTTTGACGTGACGGGCCGGGTCCCGATCGAAGTCAGCTGCAACAATGCCTTTTTAAGCAATCAGATCAATTCCATTACCCTGACCAACGATTCTTTGAAGATCAACTTCGAGAATATCGTCACGAAGGAATTTGCGGTCAGCATCGAGACCAAAAACGATCTTCCGGAAGGGTATTTTATCAGTAAAAAGTGGGCGAACCCCGCTTCCGTCACCATTACGGCGCCGGAGTCGGTGATGGATCGCATTGCTTCCGTGGTAGCGGAAGTGGATGTAACGGGACTCACGGAAAGCGCTTCGATGGAAAATATTGCCCTGGAGTTCCTCTCCGGGACGGGACAGAGCCTGAACCTGGCTGCCTCGCGCGACACCAAGGTCAGCGTCGAGAACGTAACGGTGGGACTGGATGTTTATACCATGAAGACCCTGCCGGTCGTGATCTCGCAGGAGGCCCTGGATAAAGTCAAGAATCAGGTTCCGGACGGATATCGGTATATTAAAGCGCAGCAGACTATCAGCAACGTGCAGGTGAAAGGCCTCATGAGCCGTCTGGCGGATCTTTCCATGATCTCGATCCCGGAAAGCGCCTTCAGTCTGGTGGGAGCGAAAGAAAGCAAGAGCTTTGAGCTGGATCTCAACGATTATCTGCCCACCGGCATTGAACTGATGGATGGTCAGGAGGCGAAATTCACGGTTACGCTGGAAGTCGTGGAACTGGCCGTCAGAGAGTTTGTGATCAACAATCTGCGCGTGACCGGACAAAACGAAGACTACCGGTATCAGTTCAGCCGATCGGTCAAGGTCTATATCAGGGCGCTCGAATCCGACTTCGTGGAATTTGATCCCTCTACCATCAGCGCCACCGTGGATCTGGGCAGCTATGCGACCCGGGAGGGAACGCATCGCCTGGCGGTCACGGTCAGCTGTACGGACAACGTCTTTACTCCGCTTCAGAACCGAAGCTTTGTGGAGATCACCGTAACGAAGTATGTCCCGCAGACCACGACACCGGAAGAGACGGAGGAAGATCCCGAAAACGCCGTGGCGTCCTTTGCACCGGGGGAGACACTCCCGTCCATCAATGATTAAAAGGCAGGACATCTCATGAAGATCGTTGTACAAAGAGTCTCGAACGCCAGCGTGAAGGTGGACGGAGAGATCGTCGGGCAGATCGGGAAAGGCTTTCTGGTGCTCCTGGGCGTATGTCAGTCGGACACGGAGGCGCAGGCAGACCGCCTGAGCAAAAAGCTTTTGGGCCTTCGGATTTTCCCGGACGCGGAAGGAAAGACCAATCTGTCCCTGGCGGACGTGGGCGGAAGCCTGTTGATCGTTTCCCAGTTTACCCTGTACGCGGACTGCCGCAAGGGCTACCGCCCCAGTTTTGTGGAGGCGGCCCGGGGCGAGGAGGCCGAGCGTTTATATGAATATTTCCTGGCACGCTGCCGGGAGGTCTGTCCGGTGGTGGAAAAAGGTGTCTTTGGGGCTCATATGGAAGTGAGCCTGGTCAATGACGGGCCCTTCACCATCGTATGGGAGGAAAAGGCGTGATCTATTACGTAAAAGGAATCCTGACGGAATATACGGAAGAGGGCGTTGTGGTCGAAGCCGGCGGGATCGGATATCAGATCACCGTCCCTACATCGCTCCTGGCGGAACTGCCGCAGCCCGGGGAAGAGGTCAAGCTCTACACCTACTATCAGGTGACCGAAGACGCCCGCAAGCTGTTCGGTTTTGCGAACCGGGACGAGCGCGCGCTGTTCCTGCAGATCATCAAGGTGAACGGGATCGGCCCGAAACTGGCGGTTTCGGTCATGGGAACCCTCTCGCCGGATGCCCTGCGCCTGGCCGTCGTTTCCGGCGATGTCAAGGCCATTTCCCAGGCTCCCGGCATGGGGAAGAAGACGGCGGAAAAGCTGATCCTGGAACTGAAAGACAAGATCGATCTGGCGGCGGTCCTGAAACAGCCGGCCATGGAAGCGGGCGGTGCGCCGACCGTGATCACGGATGCGTTCAGCGAGGCGGTAGCAGCGCTGCAGTCCCTGGGCTACAGTTCCTCGGAGGCCTTAAAGACGGTCAGAAGCATCGACGCCGGCGATGACTGGACGGTGGATCAGATCCTGCAGGAAGCCTTCCGGAAGCTGGCATCCTTCTAATAACCCGCCGTAAAGAGGACAGAGCATGGAAAGAAGAACGATCACGACTGAAAAACTTCCGGAGGAGACGCAGCTGGAGCTTTCCCTGCGTCCGAAGTATCTTTCGGAATATATCGGTCAGGAAGATTTGAAAAATACATTAAAAGTCTATATTGAGGCGGCCAAAAGCCGCAAGGAGCCGCTGGACCACGTCCTGCTCTACGGCCCGCCCGGTCTGGGAAAAACGACCCTGGCCGGCATTATTGCCAATGAGATGGGCGCCAGCTTCAAGGTCACGTCCGGTCCGGCCATTGAGCGGCCCGGCGAGCTGGTGGCGGTTTTGTCTGGCATGAAGCCCGGCGACGTCCTGTTTATCGATGAGATCCACCGTCTGAACCGCCAGGTGGAGGAAGTCCTCTACCCGGCCATGGAAGATTTTGTGGTGGATATCGTACTGGGGAAGGAGAGCGGGGCCCGCTCGATGCGCTACAAGCTGCCTCCGTTTACCCTGGTGGGAGCCACGACCCGTGCCGGCATGCTGACCGCCCCTCTGAGAGACCGTTTCGGCGTGGTACATCGCCTGGAGTTCTACAAACCGTCGGAGCTGTGCACCATTGTGGAGCGCTCGGCCAAGGTCCTGGGCGTGGAGATCGATAAAGACGGCGCCATGGAGATCGCCGGCCGCTCGCGCGGAACGCCCCGCCTCGCCAACCGCTTCTTGAAGCGGATCCGTGACTTTGCCCAGGTGCGCTATGACGGCGTCATTACCCGGGAGATCGCCGATGAGACCCTTCGGATCCTCAATGTGGATGCCTTCGGACTGGACCGGACGGACCGGAACCTTCTGCGCATCCTGATCGAGAACTACGGCGGCGGCCCGGTCGGCCTGGAGACCCTGGCGGCGGCCCTCGGCGAGGACGCCGGCACCATGGAGGACGTCTGCGAGCCGTATCTGATGCAGAACGGCTTCCTGAAGCGGACACCCCGCGGACGCATGGCAACCCCGAAAGCCTACGAGCATATGGGATACGCCATCCCGCCCACCCAGGAGACCCTTCCGTTCCTGTAAGAGACGGGAAACGGCAGGATATGAAAACGAATACAACGCAAATACAACGAATATAAGGAGCAGCACGATGGCAGAAGAGAAAGCGCTGCGGGAAAACAATTCCCCGGATAGTGAAGAGAGCAGAGATTTCGGCGGCCGCAATTTCATTTACGCATTTATTGCGGAGGATATTGCAAAAGGCGGTCAGTTTGAGGGCATGACAGTCCATACCCGTTTCCCTCCGGAACCGAACGGCTATTTGCATATCGGCCACTGCAAGGCGCTGTGCATCGATTTCGGCATGGCGGAGCAGTTCGGCGGCCTCTGCAATCTGCGCATGGACGATACCAACCCGGCGAAGGAAGATACCGAATATGTGGATGCGATCATGCAGGATATCCACTGGCTCGGCTTTGACTGGGGCGATCGTTTCTTCTACGGCTCCGATTATTTCGAAAAAGACTATGAATATGCCGTGGAGCTGATCAAAAAAGGCTTGGCCTACGTCTGCGAGCTTACACCCGAAGAGTTCAAGGCGAACCGGGGCGATATAGGCATCCCCGCCACCTCTCCCTACCGCGACAGACCCATAGAGGAAAATCTGGCGCTCTTCGAGAAAATGAAGAACGGCGAGGTCCCGGAAGGCAAGATGACGCTGCGCGCGAAGATTGATCTGGCCAGCGGCAATTTCAATATGCGCGACCCTGTCATCTACCGGATCCGTTTTATCAATCACCACCGTCAGGGAACGAAGTGGTGCATCTATCCGATGTATGATTTCGCGCACCCCATCCAGGACGCTCTGGAGGGCATTACGCACTCCCTTTGCTCACTGGAATATGAAGATCATCGCCCGCTCTATGACTGGGTCGTGACGCATGTCTCCATCCCGTACCACAAGCCCCGCCAGATCGAATTTGCCCGCCTGGGCATCGATCATACCGTCATGAGCAAGCGCAAGCTGCGCCAGCTGGTCGAGCAGGGCTATGTAAGCGGCTGGGACGATCCGCGTATGCCGACCCTTTGCGGTCTGCGCCGCCGCGGCTATACCGCCAAATCCATCCGGGATTTCTGCGAGCAGATCGGCGTTGCGAAAAATGCGAACGTCATTGAGTTTGCGGAACTGGAGCGGTGCCTCAGAGACGATCTGAACGGAACGGCCGAGCGCACCATGGCGGTCCTGCATCCCGTCAAACTCACCATCACGAACTATCCGGAAGGCAAGAGCGAGACGTTTGAGGTGGAAAACAACCCGACGGCACCGGAGCAGGGGACCCATACCATCACGTTCAGCCGGAACCTCTGGATGGATGCCGAGGATTTCCTGGAGACCCCGATCCCGAAATATAAACGCATGTACCCCGGCAATGAAGTCCGCTTAAAGGGCGCCTATCTTGTGACCTGCACGGGCTGCCGAAAAAACGAAGACGGCAGCATTGCGGAGGTGTTCTGCACCTACGATCCGGAATCCCGCGGCGGCGACCCGGCTGACGGACGAAAGGTAAAAGGCGCGACCCTTCACTGGGTGGATGCCGAAACGGCCGTGGATGCCGAAGTTCGTCTGTATGACAACCTCTTTAACGATCCGAATCCGGACGGCCCGGACAAGAACTTCCTGGAAGCTTTGAATCCGGACAGCCTGGTGGTCCTTCAGAACTGCAAGATCGAAAAGGATCTGGCCAAGATCGCGGCGGACTACGACAAAGCCGAAAACCGCACGAGCGTCAATTCCCCGACCTTCCAGTTCATGCGCGTAGGGTACTTCTGCCTGGACAACAAGGACAGTACGGCGGACCATCCGGTCTTTAACCGCAGCGTCAGCTTAAAGGACGGCTTTAAGAAATAAAAAATGAAGTTATTCCGCACCCTTTCGATCCTGTTTTTCCTCTGCCTGCTGCTCGCATCCTGCAGCGGGCAGGTTTCAATTCCGACAAAAGCACCGACCGAAAGCCGGAAGGAAGATCCTGCAGCGTCGCGCCCGGAAGGCAGTAAGGCCGACAAGACAGAGCAGACCGGGCCGGCTGAAAGTAGCCGCCCGGGATGGCTTTCTCCTTCCACGGCAGAAACGACTGCCCCTGCCGTACCGACGGGACCTTCCGCTGCTGCCATAGCAGAGACGTACCGGAGCTATCTGACCTATCTGCAGGAAAATGAGGATACGACGGGCGGCACCTATTTTTTCGCAGGCATCAATTCACGCTATAATATCTACGAATCCGTTATGTTCTGGGATATAAGCGGAGACGGCCTTCGGGAGATGCTTGTGATCAGTCCCAGCCGGGATCAATGGGCCGAATCGCAGCTGTGTCTGCGGGTCCTGACCTGCCGGGACGGGCAGGTAAAGGAATTGACAGCAGAGGGAGAAAGCAGCGTGATCCCTGTCTTCTGGGATCAGTCATATTTCTCCAGCATGACGGATTCGGTCTGCTTTTCGATAGGAGAAACGCTGTATGTCTGTTCGCTGCGTCGCGAAAACGCAGGCCGGTCCGAACGGGAATATGAAGATATCATTCGCCTCGGCTATGACCGCAGCGCCGATGCAATCAAAACGGACAAAATCCTGCAGCGGACGCATGTCAAAGACTATGGCGTGGAGGCAGATATCATCTCGGATCACTGGTATGTAAGCGGGAACGAGACGACAAAGCTTCGCTATGAAGGAGAACGGGAAGCGCTTTTGGCGCAGGCAGAGTATGGCATTCTGACGCCGCAGATCTACGCCGACAGGTGGTATGGCAGCCAGGCAGGAGAGAGCATGCCTGTCATCTATGAAAACAGGCTGGGCATGCGGTATCGCGATGCCATCAGCTTCCTGACCGAAGCCATAGAAGCCGCGGAAGAAGAAACGCCTCCTCAGCCGGAGATCATTACGCTCGGCCGCTATGAACAGGACGGCAACTGGGACAACGGTCCGGAACCTGTCGAATGGCTGGTGCTTGCCAAAGAAGAAGGAAAGGCGCTGGTTATCAGCCGCCTCGGACTGAGCTCCCGCTACTATGACGGCAATATCAACTCCACGTGGGAGAAAAGTTCGATCCGGGAATGGCTGCATACCGATTTTTACAATACCGTCTTTTCGGAAACGGAAAAGGGAAAGATCCTGACATCACAGGTGGTCAGTGAAGCGGCTCCGCGCACGGGCAGAGTCACAGTCACGGAAGATACATTGTTCCTTCTCAGCAACGATGAAGTGCGCGCTTATCTGACAAGTCCTTCGCTGCGTGTCTGTGTTCCCAGTGCGCTGGCAAAGTCGCAGGGGTGCCGCAGCGGTCTGGGCGGTGGAACGGACTGGACCCTTCGTTCGTACGGAGGCTACGGCGCGCTCAGTATATCGTATATTGACAAATGGGGGACGCTGGACGAGATGGGAACGAACGTAGACAGCCATGAGGCCATCCGGCCGGCCATGTGGATCGGGATAGAAGAGTAAGATCTGCCTGCCGGGCCTATCCTTGCAAACGGCAGACAGGAACAAAAAGCGGAGCTGAACGGATAAGTAAATTGTAATAATTCCCGGAAAATGGTATGATCTGTCTGTAGATCCTATCCGATCCCTGCCTCAAAAGGAGGAACCCTCATGAAAGATCCGGCAATCCGCAGTAATCGGAAGCAGTGTCTGTTTGCCCTGATCGGTGCGGCCATCGTGGCCGTATGCGTGATCATCGGCGTAACCATGAACCTGGTGACGCTGTACGATGAAAACTTTGATCATATGGGCATCCGCACCTTCTGTATGT
>CADBSR010000097.1 GCA_902797385.1 uncultured Lachnospiraceae bacterium | reverse complement strand
GCATCGGCGTAGGCGATATAGCGGAGTTTCTCGTCACTTCCGGCAAGGACGCCAAATACGTCACCCGTGAAGAGGTCATAGAGATCTTACAGCGCGCCGAGCGCAAAGGCTATGTCCACCAGATCACCAACCTGGACGGACCGAACCGGATCGTGGGTATCTGCAACTGCTCTCCGGGCAGCTGCTACGGTCTGAGAACCTCTCAGCTTTTCAACACCCCGAATATGTCCCGCTCCGCCTACCGCGCACACGTGGACAAGACCAAGTGCGTCGCCTGCGGCAAGTGCGTGGAGGTCTGCCCGGCGGGAGCGGCCCGTCTGGGACAAAAGCTCTGCAAGGCAGACGGCAGCAAGGTGAAGTACCCGATGCACGACCTGCCGGACGATCACGTCTGGGGCCCCGATAAGTGGAACCGCAACTACCGCGATACCAACAAGCTCAACTGCTACGATTCCGGCACCTCGCCCTGCAAGACAGCCTGCCCTGCGCACATCTCCGTACAGGGCTACGTCAAAATGGCGTCTGAAGGCCGCTATGCCGATGCAGTGAAGCTGATCCGCCAGGACAACCCCTTCCCGGCCGTCTGCGGCGCCGTCTGCAACAAGCGCTGCGAGGACCGCTGCACCAGAGGCACCGTTGACAAGCCCGTCGCCATTGACGAGATCAAGAAGTTCCTGGCACAGTGGGAGCTGGAGAACCCCGAAGCTTTCCTGCCGGTCTGCGAAAACGGCGAAGGCAAGCAGTGGGACGATTATAAGATCGCCGTCATCGGCGCGGGTCCCGCCGGCCTGGCTGCGGCATACTACCTGCGCACCGAGGGTTATCCGGTCACCGTCTTTGAAAAAGAATCCCGTCCGGGCGGCATGCTCTTAAACGGCATTCCCAACTTCCGGCTGGAAAAGACGGTGCTGGAAAAAGAGATCGGGATCATCGAGAAGCTCGGAGCCGAGATCCGCTGCGGTGTGGAAGTCGGCAAGGACATTACCCTGGACGAATTGAGAAAGCAGGGTTACAAGGCCTTCTATATCGCCATCGGCCTGCAGGGCGGACGCTTAGCCGGCGTGCCCGGCGAGGATGCCGAAGGCGTGGAAAGCGGCGTTGCCTTCCTGAAGCGCGTCAATCAGGCCGGCGAAGGTCACTTTGACGGCGACGTGGTCGTCGTCGGCGGCGGAAACGTGGCCGCCGACGTTGCCCGTGCCGCTCTGCGCTGCACAAAGGGCAAGGTCACCATGCTCTGCCTGGAGCAGCGTCATGAAATGCCGGCCGCCAAGGACGAAGTCGCCGAATGCGAGGGCGAAGGCATTGAGATCCGGAACGGCTGGGGCCCGAAGGAAGTCCTGACCGAAAACGGCAAGGTCACCGGCATCGTCTTCAAGCGTTGCACGAGCGTCTTTGATGAAAATCACCGTTTCTCTCCGAAGTACGATGAAAACGATACCATCACGATCCCCTGCAGCAACGTGCTCATGGCCATCGGACAGAGTGCCGAGTGGGGCCACCTGCTGGACGGTGCGAAAGTCGAGAGACGTCCGAACGGTTCCGTGATCGCGGATCCCGTCACGCTCCAGACGGCTGAGCCGGATATCTTCCTGGGCGGCGATATCTACCACGGTGCCCGCTTCGCCATCGACGCCATTGCCGAAGGCAAGCAGGCCATGGTCTCCATCAACCGCTTCGTGCACCCCGGTCAGTCCATGACCATCGGCCGCGACCTCAGGGAATTCATTGAATTCAACCGTGACGATATCACCCTGCCCGAGGGCTTCGACAATGCGGAGCGTCAGCGTCCGGGTTCCCTGCCCGGTGAGGCGCGCGGAACCTTCAAGGATCTGCGTCTGCCGCTCACGGAGGAGCAGGTGAAGATCGAGGCGAAGCGCTGCCTGGGCTGCGGCGCGACCACCGTTGACCTGAACCAGTGCATCGGCTGCGGTCTGTGCACCACGCGCTGTGAGTTCGACGCCATCCACCTGACCCGCGATCTGCCGGCCGCTTCCGACATGCATACCGCGGAAGAAATGATGAAGCTCGTCGGCCCTTACGCCTTAAAGCGCATGGGCAAGATCATCAAGCGCAAGATCACCGGCAAGTCGGACTATCCGACCGAACAGGAGTGATCGCGTAAGCATCGCGTAAGCCACGAGCCATCGCAAAGACAAAAAAAGCGTCTGATATGAGCTTGCTCATACTCAGGCGCTTTTTGAAGTCTTTATGCGGCGACGGCCGCGTGGAGATTGACGCTTTGCGTCAATCGACTGCGATGGCGGCAGATTCTTTGCCGGCGACGGCCACGTGGAGATTGACGCTTATCTTCTCCCCCGAACGATCATGGTTACCGAAACAGACGTATCCCACTGTCTGATCCCTTCGCGGTACAGCCGGATCCGTTCATTATATTTGGCATTCACCGCATCCATCGCCTTCCGGGCTCTGTCTGAATGCACAGACTGAATAGCCTCCAGGTCGTTTAACCGCATGGCTTCAATCATGGCTTCCGCCATCTGCGGGGAATACTTGGGTGCATCAGGGGTCAGATCGATCAGCGCATATCCGGTCGTTATTTCTGTAAAACCGCTTCGCTCCATTGCTGCGGGCAATTCCGCTTCCGACACCCTGTACTTACCGATGCCATACTTTTCAAACTCATCGTCAGACTCGGGAACACTGTCCCAAAAATCTTTTTCCTCCGCCGTCATTTCCAGGCACGGTGCGGTACACTGTATGCCTTTTCTGGCGGAAAGGCACAGGCAGATCCCGCCCGGTTTCAGGACCCGGCGCTGTTCTCCCCAAAAGGCCGTCGGTTCAATATGCTCCTGAACCGTATTGGAAATAGTAACGTCAAAAGACTGATCCTCAAAGGGAAGCTGCGTGGCATCGCCTTCCAGAAAATCGACCCCCGGAATATTCGCTTTCGCAAAAGAAATGAAGCGGCTGTCCCTGTCTATGGCCGTGATCTGCGCACCCGGGAACCATCTGTGCAATGATTCGGCAAGGGCGCCCGGCCCGCATCCGATCTCCAGGATCTTCAGTCCCGCGCGATCGTTCAGAGCAAATATGTTTTTATATTGTTCGGAAAACTGATCGTGAAACCGAAGCTTTCGGCTTAAGTACAGCGTCATGATTCCCTGGATATTGTCCGACCAGAAGTTATTCATAAACACCTCTCCAAATGGTAATCCCCTCCGGTTAGCGTTCTCGTTGCCTCTTTTTTCCGGCTTTATTCCCCTTCTATCCCGTAGGAAGCCTTTTCGCTCTCCGTCATGGTAAGCCCGTGCAGATACTCTTCTCCCTTCCGGATCAGATCCTTCAGGTCATAATGTTCGAACAGGGTCAGGCGGTAATTCGTCTCACATTCCTGCGACACCAGCCTCTGATAGGTCGGCGAATAATCCACGCACCAGCTCGCCCCGGCACGGACATCCCACTCGGCTGTATCAATAAAATTGATCACGTCATCCATCTGCAGGACGATCTCGCCTTCCGTAAAGGTCCACCAGGCATTTCCCACATCACTGCTGTAATAATCGACTCCGCAGCTGCCCAGGAAGGTGCCGTCCGAAGCCAGGTAACGGTCCAAACGGTAGCCATCGTCACGGCTTACCACCAAAAGGAGATCCTCTGCCAGACCGCTCCCTACTGCCGGGCAGAAACGGAAGGTCTCTACGGTCCGGGATGCGTCATGGATCTCGTAAAGAAGCGTCCCTGCCGCGTCAAAGACACGGACCTTCTGCCGGTCCGTCGCGGCAAGAAGACCCTGCGAAGGCAGATGATCCACCGCGATCGACGTATCCTTTGCCTCCAGGTCCAGCCTCAGCCACTTTTCGCTTTGTCTGTCATAGAGGAAGGTCACCGGTGGCTTTTCCGGATTATATCCGCCCGCCTCGCGCTGGACGAGTGCCACAAAGCGCTTTGCCTCGTCCGCTTCCGCAAACTGATAATACAGCTCCGTTCCGGCATCAGCCGGGACTTCGATCGCCTCCCCGATCGCCAGCGAGCCATCCTCCTTAAGATCCAGGAAGCGGACCCGGCTTTCCGATGTCAGCTTCTCAGCCACAAACGGCGTCTGATACAGGCAGATAGCATCGTCCAGGAACTGCAGGCTTCTAAAATCCGCCCCGGTCTCTTCTTTTACATCAAAGACCGTCGGTGCCGCCTGACTTGTGGTATCGTAAATCAGGATCTGATACGGCATCCCCTGTGCCACATAGAGATACCGTCCGGAGGGATCCATGCCCAGCAGCTCTACGCTGTAGCCTTCAAAGGTCCGCTCTGCGTGCCAGATCCGTTTTTCCGTTTCCAGATCATACAGATCCAGGATCCCGAAGCCGGTATAGGACGGCAGTTCCAGAACCGCCACATAGCGATCCTGCATCAGGCGGGTCCGGATGGGACGCGTATACAGGGCATCATCCGCAAAATACTCCCGTTCAGAATCGTAGAGATCCTCAAACAGCTTCAGCTTTGTACGGTCCGTCTTTGCCACAAAGGCCATGCTTCCGTCGTGACCTGCCGCCATGACCGCGCTGTAGATCTCTGTCCGGAAGATACCGGTCGTTCCCTGATAGTCCCTGTTCAGGTCGCAAACAAGAAAATCGCCGTTCCGGAGGACAGACACAAAACCATGCCCGTCACGATAGGTATTAACGCTGGCAAATTCACTGTCAAAGCTGTATTCCTGAACCAGACTGCCATCCGATTCATCAAAGAAATACGCCGTATCTCCGTAAAGGATCAGCAGCAGCGGTCTCTCGTTTCCCTGCGGATCCGTATAGGGCATTTTCCAGCAGCAGCGCTCATTCGGCAGCGCCTGCAGGGCTGAAGAATCAAAACCGTTTGTCCATACCGTTTCCCCGTTTTCCGGATCCAGGCACAGGAGCATTCCGTGGTGATACACAAAGACGGTATTCCCATCCAGGGAATAAGAGCCTAAATGCTCCCGGTCGACAACGCCGTAAACGACGATCCGCCCGTCTGCGGGCTTAAACAGATGTTTGATCACACAATAATCCAGTTCCATCGGGATTTCCCGGATCAGCTTGTCCTCTTTCCCGCAACAGAACAAACCGGCTTTCTGGTTGTTCTCTTCAGCGAAGTAAAGAATCTCAGCTTCAGGGTCCCAGACCGCAGCCGAAATCCGGCTTCCCAGAGCAGGCGTCGGCTCCGTATTCCAGATTACACGGCCGTCTTCCGGGTCCAGGCAGCACAGGATCGTATAGTATGCGGTTGGTGAAACCGAAGAATCGAAGGTCGTTACAAATGCAAATACCTGACTGTCTTCCGACACATAGGAGCTGATGCCAAGGACGGTCTTCCCCAGTTCCTCTTTGTTGAAGGTCCATTTTGTATCTCCGCTCAGACCGTCCAACAGATGGATCCCGTCCTCATCATCCACCAAAAGATCCGTGCCCCCGGGGTGCGTCAAAAGAGTGATCCGCATGATCTCCCGGGCCGGCTTTATATGAAAGAGTTCCTTATAATTGTTCAGGTCCCATGCAGCGATATCGTTGAAATAGTCATAGGCATACAGGAGGCCCTGGCTCCGTTCGATCTTCATGTCCAGGATGTTGCCACGCATTTCCATTTCCCAGACGTCCGCATATTTCGAACTGGCTGTATAGGGCTCATAGGCCCCTACGGAGCGAGCCAGCACATTTTCCGCAATCGGAAGGACCGGCCAGTCTTCCCTGCCTTTTCCCGGAAGCGCCGCAAGCGCTAATTGGACCGCCTTGATCCGGTCATCCTGATTGTGCGCAAAGACCGCCTCATTGGCCAGATAGGTGATCTGGTTCCGGCGGGCTTCGAGCAGATTCGCCTGTGCCTCTTTATAATTTGCCTCCGCCTGTTCAAAATTCGCCTGTGCCTGCGCGCGGTTTTCCTCGGCCAGCTGCCAGTTCTCTTCTGCCTTCTGGTAGTTTTCCTCTGCCAGGATCCGGTTTTCTTCGGCGCGTTCATAGTTACTCTGGATCTGGCGGTTGCTCCAGATCAAATATCCGATCGCGGTCGCTGCCATCACGGCCCCCACGGAGGTGATCGCCGTGAGCCGGCGCATCTTATACTGTCTGGCCCGGTTGATCAGTTCGTCATAGGAGCAGCCAAGCAGCGCGGCCGCCAGCCGCGGGATCTCTGTCTTTCTGGCCTGCCTGATGCCTTCCCGGTAATCGCAGGACAGCGGCTCGTAGATCCGCACCTTCTCATGCTCGACTCCGTCCGCGTCGATCTCCTTCTGTGTTTCCTCCAGCAGGATCTTCGGGATCACCTCATTCGGTTCCCCGTCCACCAGCACGGTCAGGATATGGTTGCGGTCATGGAACTCCATGAAGCGGGCGATCTCCCGCGGGACCCAGGTCGAAAGCTTGGTGGAGCTGGAGCAGATAACGATCAGGTATTCCGCATCCTGCAGGGCATAATCGATGTCTTTGCTCAGATCGCTCGTTATGGGAAGCTCTTCCTGATCCCGGAAGATCCGCTCGATCTTATCCCGTCCGGTCTTCTCCCGGACGGCCTTCGGCACACGGTAATGCTCCAGCTGGTGCTGAATATCCTTCGCCACAGCGATATCCGCCGGCGCATGTTTGTATGAGATAAAAGCATTGTAATGCAGTCCCATGGCGCTCCTCCCACCGTTCCGTTTTAAAAAGCTCCGGTCCGGAACATTTTCCGAGGCCGGAGCACTTTGTATGAATCAATCTGTTGTAAAAACCCGTTCTTATTCCATCAGGATAAAGCCGATGCACTCCGCCTTGGAGGCCGCGAGGGTTTCCATTTCGAAGTCCACATAGGTCTGTTTGCTGCCCAGGATCCGCTCCACGCAAACGACTTTATTGCCTTCTCTTAACGCCAGGACCGCGTCCGCTTCGTTGTTGACGTTGCCGGCGGTCTCGATCGGGACAGAGATGACCTCCTTAAGAGCCTTCTTGACCGATTCCAGCTTTTTAAGCGGCATCGTTCCCACGAGCAGGACCTTGTCCCCGCCCTTCAGATGCATGGCCAGATTCGCTGCAATCAGCCTCACGGCTTCATCTTTGGGCATATTGTAGGTGCGGTAGGTCAGTTTGTTCAGGATCGACCGGTTTAAGCCTTTCACCTTGCCGCTCGGTACGATACCGAAGGTCGGCAGTCCGTAGCGGCTTCGGATGGCAGGCGCATTGGCCAGATATCCGTTCAGCACATAATACACGGCAAGTCCCGCAGCGCCGAGGAACACGCCCAACACAGCCCCCAGGACCAGATATTTCTTAAACGAGCTGGCGATCGTGCTGGCTGCGATCTGCACCGGGACATCCGCGGCTTTGATCTTTGCCTTCTCTTCATCCGTCAGGGCATTGTACTCGGCCACTGCCTTCTCCGATGCGGCCACCGCCTTCGTCTGGGAACTGCGCTTATAGACCCCCAGCAAAGCGGCAAAAACCACCATACAGATCAGCAAAACGATCCAGTTTTTTAGAATATACCAGAAAATATCATGAAGGTTGATCTCTGTTTCCGTCGGACGTTCAAAAGAAGACTGTGCTGCCATATGATTCCTCCTAAAGTTGTATCTTCCAAATTATAACTGCTTCTTATCCGAAAAGCAAGTAAAAAGGGAGGCATTTGTCCCTGTTTTTCCCATAATACAATTTTTCACTTTCTTCCCTCTGCCGGCGTCCCGGAAAATATGTTGTTTTTTTTCAAAAAATCGTTGACATCGCTGATTATCTCCTCTATAATTGTGAAGCTTGACTTTTGGTCCGGCCAAGAACCTGCCCCGGTGAGGCGTGGCCCGAATGTCAGAATCAATCGTTTTTTAAGATTTTAAGGAGGCTTTTCCATGAAAACATTCATGGCCAACCCGGAGACCATCGAGAGAAAATGGTACGTGGTTGATGCAAACGGCAAGACGCTTGGCCGTCTGGCAGCAACGGTTGCTTCCGTTCTGCGCGGCAAAACCAAGCCCGTCTTCACCCCTCATGTTGATACCGGCGATTACGTTATCGTAATCAATGCGGAAAAGATTGCCGTCACCGGCAAGAAACTGGACGACAAGGTCTATTCCCATCACAGCGACTACGTAGGCGGCTTAAAGACCGTTACGCTTCGCGAAATGATCGCCAGCAAGCCCACCACCGTCATCGAGAAGGCTGTACGCGGCATGCTTCCCAAGGGAGCCCTCGGCAACCAGATGTACAAGAAGCTGTACGTCTACGCCGGCCCCGAACATCCGCACGCGGCTCAGAAGCCCGAAACGCTGGAAATTGAAGGATAAGGAGGATTAGATCATGGCGACTCAGTATTATGGAACCGGCAGACGCAAAAAGAGCATTGCCCGCGTCTATCTGACCCCCGGCACCGGCAAAATCACCATTAACAAGAGAGATATTGAAGAATACTTCGGTCTGGAGACCTTAAAGGTCATGGTTCGTCAGCCCTTAACGGCTACCGAAACCCTCGGCAAGTACGATGTGACCGTTACCGTTCGCGGCGGCGGCTTCACCGGTCAGGCCGGTGCGATCCGTCACGGCATCTCCCGCGCCCTGTTAAAGGTCGACGGCGAATTCCGTCCCACCTTAAAGAAGGCCGGATTCCTGACCCGCGATCCGAGAATGAAAGAACGTAAGAAGTACGGCTTGAAGGCCGCGCGCAGAGCGCCTCAGTTCTCGAAGCGTTAATCGAGACCAAGGAAGATGCGAAAAACCCTGGAAATTCAACGTTTCCGGGGTTTTTTCATGCCCAAATCTTTTTGATTTGTTTTGTCGAATTTTGACGAATTCTGACGAAGATTTAGTAGTTAATACTGGGGCAACAGGGGCTAACGGGGCTCTTTTAGTTAAAAAATGGGGCACCAAT
>CADBSR010000096.1 GCA_902797385.1 uncultured Lachnospiraceae bacterium | reverse complement strand
GCCTGCTGGACCGGATCGGTCACATAATAAATGGTTTTGCGCTCATCCTTCTCGGGGGCGTCACCGTCCGCTGCTTTTTCGGTATTCTCGGCCTTGGACTCTGCCTGGGCAGGAGCATTCTTGTCCTCTTCGGCATCCTTCTTGGCGCTCAGATACTCATCCAGCGAGACATATTTCCCTTCCAGGTTCTTGTAAATGATCGCTTTACGGATCTTTTCGCTGAATTTTTCATCCCGGATGCAGCCGTATTTGATGAAAGGATGAATGTCTTCCCAGTATTTTTCGTAGTTCTCCCGGTCGACGTTGAACATGCCGGTCAGCTTGTCCGCCACCTTTTTCGTGATGTAATCGGAGATCTTTTTCACAAAACCGTCGTTCTGCAAGGCGCTGCGGGATACGTTGAGCGGCAGGTCCGCGCAGTCAATGACGCCTTTTAAGAGCATCAGGAACTCCGGAATGACCTCCTTGATGTTATCCGCAATAAAGACCTGATTGCTGAAAAGCTTGATGGTGCCTTCCGCGGGCTCGGTCTCCAGATTGATCTTGGGGAAGTAGAGCAGTCCTTTCAGGCGGAAGGGATAGTCCATATTCAGGTGGATGGTAAAAAGCGGATCCTTCCAGTCGTGGAAGAGCTTTTTGTAGAACGCCTTATATTCATCCTCGGTGCATTCGGAAGGGTTTTTAAGCCACAGCGGATTGACGTCGTTGATGGGTTCAGGCTTCTTTTCCTCGGCCGCTTTCTTTTCGCCCTCTTCAGCTTTTTCCGCCTCGGCGGGTGCTTCCTTTACGCTTTCCGTATTTTCAAAGTAGATCGGATACGGCATGAAGGCGCAGTATTTCTCCAGCACTTCCTTGACACGGTATTCGTTGGCAAACTCGGCGGAGTCATCGGACAGATACAGCGTGACAAGGGTCCCGCGGCCTTCCCTGGTTCCTTCCTCCATGGTGAAGGTCGTGCCGCCTTCGGATTCCCAGTGAACAGGGGCGGCCCCTTCTTCCCAGGAGAGGGTATCGATGGTCACTTTATCGGCCACCATAAAAGCGCTGTAGAAGCCCAGGCCGAAATGCCCTATGATCTGATCCTCGTTGGCTTTGTCCTTGTATTTTTCCAGGAAGTCGGCGGCGCCGGAGAACGCGATCTTGTTGATATACTCCTTTACTTCCTCCGCCGTCATGCCGAGACCGTTATCCTCGATCTCCAGAACTTTCGCGCTCGGTGTCACCCGGACGTGAAGGCAGAGCTCTTCGTCTTCGGGCAGCGTTGTCTGCCCCATCAGGGCCAGCTTTTTCAGCTTGGTGATCGCGTCACAACCGTTGGAGACCAGCTCCCGGAGGAAAATGTCGTGGTCGGAATAGAGCCATTTTTTAATGATCGGAAACATGTTTTCCGAATTGATGGACAGATGTCCTCTTGTTTTCTTTGCCATCTATGTCAGCCTTCTTTCTAAAAATATCGTGTGGTGTGGGATTTTTCGTCCCAAAATCGTATTATAGGAGTATAGGAAAAGAATGTCAAGCAATTTTTGGCACTCGAAAGGTACGAGTGCTAACATTGACGGGGGCCACTTTTCTTTCTGGTGCCGGCCCGGCTGATGTGGTATAATAATCCTTGCCTGCACCCGGCCGGCGGCTTCAAGGAACGCCTGCTCCGAACCCCTGCAGGACGCAGATGGCAGAAAGCATACGGAGGATGGATCATGAACGTGTTATTCATCGGCAACAGTTTCACATATTTCAACGCGATGCCCGACATGGTGCAGATGATGGCCGATACGGCCGGCCTTCCGGCAAAGATCCAGATGCTGGCCTATGGCGGTTATTGCCTGAAGCAGCATACGACAGCGGAGGATGCGCATTTCGGGGAGGCGGAAGCCCTGTTAAAAGACCCCTGGGACGTGGTGGTCCTGCAGGAGCAGAGCAATGCTCCTGCGCTTCACTATGACGTCTTCGAGGAGGGTGTTGCGGCGCTAATGCCGTTTATCCGGGCGGCAGGGGCCAAACTGCTGTTTTATATGACCTGGCCGTACAGGAGAAACAGTCTGAAGCTGCAGAACTGCGGCATGGAATACGGCGAAATGCAGGTCAGACTGGACAGCGGCTACCGCCGGCAGATGCAGAAATACGAGGCTGAGGGAGTTGCGGTAGGCGACATGTTCGTGGAACTGGAGCGGCGTCTGCCCTACTTTACCCCGTATGCGGAGGACTGTTTCCACCCGAACGTG
>CADBSR010000095.1 GCA_902797385.1 uncultured Lachnospiraceae bacterium | reverse complement strand
GCCGCCTCCGTGATCCCTTCCGGGATCCGCGGATCGATCAGGAAATTCTGGCCGTAGCCTTTCTTCATGGTAAAGCCGTAACGGTCCAGGATCTCTTTGGTTTTCGCGGCATTCGCCAGATAAGGCTTCACGGCAGTTCCTCCGTCAGTCGGTAAAATTCCATGGCATTCTTCCAGGTCACCTGTTCGACTTCTTCCGGGCTTACGTTTTTTAGGCGGGCGATCTCCGCCACAACGTAAGGCAGCATCCGGGAGTCGTTTCTGCGGCCCCGGAAAGGCTCCGGTGCCAGATACGGGCAGTCCGTTTCCAGCAGGATCCTCTCAAGCGGCATATATTGTACCACTTCTTTTAACTTTCGTCCATTCTTATATGTTACGACGCCGCCGATCCCCAGGAAATGCCCCATATCCAGATACAGTTTCGCCATCTCCTTTTCATACCCGAAGCAATGGTGCACCAGAGGCAGCCGGCTTCCGCCCGCCTCCCGGATGATGCGCAGTGTATCGGCCGCTGCGTCCCGGCTGTGGATCACGCCCGGCAGCTTTTTTTCCTTCATATATTCCAGCTGAAAGCGGAACCATTTCTGCTGCACGGGCCGCGGGGCCTTATCCGGGTAGAGGTCCTCCCCGTGGTAATCCAGGCCGATCTCTCCGATCCCGGCGCAGCGCCGGGAGGCCGTCAGCTTGTCCAGGGCCGACCCGAACTTTTCTTCTCCCAGTGCTTCTGCTTCACACGCGCTGTCCGGATGCACCCCGACCACGGCGCAGATGAAAGGATGCGTTTCGGCCAGCGCCACGGCCCGGGCCGAGCTGGCTAAATCGGCCCCCACCGCCGCAACGCGCAGGATCCCCGCTTCCGGGAGGGATAAAAGCAGGCTCTCGCGCTCCTCTTCATAGCGCGGATCATCGTAGTGAGTATGGGTATCAAAGATCATGGTTTTGAATCCTCGTTTTTTTCCTTCTTATTATATCTGCTTTCGGGGCGTTTGCCTATCCGCAAACCCCGCTGTTTTTCCGAAAACAAAAGAAATATATGCCACACCGGCCGGCAGCATATGAATCTTAAACGAAAGCGCCATTAACGATATATTATAAAAACCCCCTTATCCGTCTTTACTTTTTCTCATTTTTGTGTTATAAAAGAAACATAAAATTCGTAATACGTGTACAGGGTCCATGCATTTCAAAAACAATTCTGCATGATTTCTGCACACACCCCTTGAAAGGAGGAATTCATTTATGAAGAAACTTATTGCTGTTCTGTTGGCGGCTGTCATGGTATTCAGTCTGGCTGCCTGCGGAGGAGAAGGCGGAGGCGAAACCGCTCCCAAGGAGCTTCGCTTTGTCACCGGCGGTGAGACCGGCACGTACTATGCTTTCGGCACCGTCATTGCCCAGCATGCTTCCAGCAACATCGGGACCAAGATCAACGCCTTAGTCGGCGCCGGTTCCAAGGGCAATGTCAACAAACTGGCCGATAAGGAAGCCGAACTGGCCTTCTGCCAGTCCGACGTTATGGCCTATGCCTACAACGGCTCCAACCTCTTTGAAAAAGAGGGCAAAGTGACCAACTTCTCTGTCCTGGGCGCTCTGTACGTTGAGACGGTTCAGCTGGTCGCTGTGAACCCCGACATCAAGTCCGTGAACGACCTGAAGGGCAAGAGCGTATCCGTCGGTGCTTCCGGCTCCGGTGTGTACTTCAACGCTCTGGACGTTCTGGCTGCCTACGGAATGACCATTGACGACATCAAGCCCAACTATCTGGACTTCGGCAAGAGCGCGGATGACTTAAAGGACGGCAAGATCGACGCTGCCTTCATCGTCGCCGGTGCGCCTACCAATGCCGTTGTCGACCTGGCAACGACCAACAAGAATACCCATCTGGTCTCCTTCGATGAAGAACACCTGAACAAGCTGCTTGCTGCTTCCCCTTATTACACCAAGAGCGTGATCAAGGGCGGCACCTACAGCTCCATTACCGAAGATGTCACGACCGTCGGCGTCGGTGCTGTGATCCTGGTCCGCGATGATATCAGCGAGGATATCGTTTACAAGCTGACCAAGGACATTTTCGAAGACCCCGGCAAGTTAGTGGAAAGCCACGCAAAATACGGCGAAGTCAGCATTCAATACGGTGCTTCCATGACCTCCGTCCCTTATCACAAGGGTGCTGCCAAGTACTTTGCCGAAAAAGGTGTGACCGTCAAGACCAAATAATCAACACTTTTTCTCCTGCAGGGGCTGCGGCATGCATGCCGCGGCCCCTGACTTCTTCCTTACTATCATCTTTGCAATATCAGGAGTTTTTCTATGAGTGAAGATATCAAAAAAGTGGATGCGGCCTCCCAGGAAACCGATCTGGACGCCGTAATGCGGAAATATGACCGCGAATCCAATACCCGTATCTGGAGGGGAACCCCTGCCCTGGTCATCAAGATCCTGGCAGCTGTTTTTTCTCTTTACTGCATCTATATGACCCTCTGGTCCCATGCGATCACCGAGGTGCGTCTGCCTCTGTTCCTGGGATTCATCCTGATTCTCGGCTTCCTGACATATCCCATCAAAAAAGGATACCCGAAAGTCAATCACATGCCCTGGTATGACTGGCTTATTATGATCGTCGGATCCGCTCCGTACTTCTACTATGCCATCTTTGCCCAGGATCTGATCGAACGTCAGAACCGGATCAACACTGTGGATATCATCATGGGCATCATCGGCATCCTGGCCCTGGTCGAGCTCTGCCGCCGGGCCGTCGGTATTCCGATCCTCTGTGTGGCAGGCGCCCTGCTCTTATATACCTTCATTAAGCAGGCCAGCTATGGCGGATCCGCGCATATTATTCTGCGTTCCGTCATCCACACCCTCTTCTATACGACCAACGGCGTGTTCGGTACACCTGTCAGTGTCTGTTACACGTATATCATTCTGTTTATTATTTTCGGCGCCTTCCTGGAACGGACCGGGATCGCGAACTATTTTATCTCTTTCGCCAACCGGATCGCCGGCTGGTCCAGCGGCGGTCCCGCCAAGGTCGCGGTCATTTCCTCCGCTCTGTGCGGCATGGTGTCCGGCTCCTCCGTGGGCAATACCGTTACCACCGGTTCCTTCACCATCCCCATGATGAAGAAGACCGGCTACAAGCCGGAATTTGCCGGTGCCGTTGAAGCGGCCGCCTCCACCGGCGGTCAGATCATGCCGCCCATCATGGGCGCCGCTGCCTTCCTGATGGCGGAATATATGGATCTGCCTTACGCACAGGTCGCTCTTAAAGCGATCCTGCCCGCCTTCCTGTATTTCGCCGGCATCTTCATTGCGGTCCATCTGGAAGCCAAGAAGTTAAACCTGAAGGGTATCCCGCGCCAGGATCTGCCGAAATGGAATTACCTGGGCAAGTTCTGCTACCTGATCCTGCCCCTGGTCCTTCTGGTATGGCTGGTCTCGACCGGCACCAAGACCATGCACTTCAGTGCGGCTCTGTCCATCTTCGCAGCCATGGTCATCGGCTTCATTCACTTCTTCCACGACTACGTGGCCGGTGAAGAAGGCGAAGAAAAGACAAGCGTCGGTGCAGCCCTGGCCAAGGCCGGCAAGCGCACCTTCCTGAATACAGTCGACGCGCTCGAAGCCGGCGGCAAGAGCGGCATCAGCGTTGCCGTTGCCTGCGGCATGGCCGGCGTCATTGCGGGCTGCATTACCTCTACCGGTCTTGCCTCCACCCTGATCAACGCCATCGTCAACCTGGCCAAGAACGCCACCATCCTCGGTCTGATCCTGACCATGATCTGCTGCATCGTCCTGGGCATGGGTGTGCCTACCACCGCCAACTACTGCATTATGGCTGCTACCACCGCGCCGATCCTGACCAAGCTCGGCTTCCCGGTCGTTGCCGCCCACTTCTTCGTCTTCTATTTCGGGATCGTGGCCGATATCACCCCGCCTGTCGCCCTGGCTGCCTACGCGGGATCTGCCATCGCCAAATCAAACCCCATGAAGACCGGTGTCAACGCCACGAAGCTGGCCATTGCCGCCTTCGTGGTGCCGTATATCTTCGCTTACAGCCCGGCGATGCTCTTTGTCGGTGACAGCATTACCGCATTGGACGTGATCCAGATCTCCCTCAGTGCCCTGGTCGGTCTGTTCGGCATTGCCGCCGCCTTAAACGGCCACCTGTTCAAGAAGATCCCTCTCGTCATGCGGATCCTCCTGATCGGCGGCGGTCTGTCCATGATGATCCCGGGAACCTTAAGCGACCTGATCGGATTAGCTGTGATCGCTCTCGTAATCGTTTATCAGAAGGTTACTGCCAAAAATCAGGTGAAACCGGCTGTCTGATAAAGGAAATCTTAAAAACGGCTGCCGGATCCCGGCGGCATAAGGGCGTCCCGCAAGGCGGCGCCCTTTTTGTTGCCAAAAACTGCCTGTAGACATTTGCCGCCTTTTGTGGTTTAATAGGAATTGGTTCCCAGCGCCGCTATTTGATTTCAGGAGGCAGAGAGTTCTATGTCTGATGATCGTCCCGACGAAAAGTCAGGACAGGAAAACCGTCCTTTTATCAGGGAAACCGTAATACAAGAAAGCTCACGGGCATCTTTGGGGAAGAAGTTTCTGATCGATATCCTTCTTGCCGTCGTTTTTGGTGTCGTCGCCGCTTTTTGTTTTGGCTTTGTGCAGAACAGGCAGCAAAACTCCACGGCAGGCACCACAACGTCTCAGGAGATCAGCTTTGCCCACGATACCGAAGCGCCGATCCTGCCCGCCCCCACCTCAGGCCCGCAAAGTTCAAACGACGGTCCCACGGAGCCCGATGCGACACGCGACTGGGCAGCCATTGTGCAAGGCATGATCGATGCCAAAGCACTGGATCTGGGAGATTATCAGACCCTCTCGCGGGCGATCGGCAATCTCAAAGCGCAGGTAGACCGTTGTCTGGTGACACTGACCGCCACCAGGCGCGAAGATTCCTTCCAGAGCGAATATTCCTTTGAATCTCAGAGCTTTGGCGTCATTGTCAGCCGTACGGAAACCGAGATCCTGATCCTCGCCCCGTATATGTCCACCATGGCCATCTCCGAAGCCAGCAGTCTGACCGTCACCTTCGCCAATCTTTTCACAGCCGGCGCCTCCATCAAGGAAATCGACCATACCACGGATATCATGATCCTCAGCGTCCCCACTTCGGTCCTTCCGGAGGCAACACAGAATTACGTATCCGTGATCCGTCTGGCTAATTCGAATACCTGCTTCGTGACCCAGCCTGTGTTTGCCTTCGGCGCACCGGCCGGCGGGATCATGAAATCCTTCGACTACGGGATCATTACTTACGTTGAAACCGGCCATCCCATGGTAGACAACACGGCCCGTCTTCTGTATACGAATATCGCCGGCACGAACGCCTCGCTCGGTTTTCTGGTCAATCTGGAAGGCTCGCTGATCGGATGGATCCAGCCGGAAGAGATCAGCGGCGGCTCACTGACGGCCGTCGGTATCACCGATCTGGAAGATTACATCAAAAATCTCTGGGCCAGCAAAGCCATCGGCTATCTGGGGATCGAGGGTCTGACACTGACAGAAGAACATCAGGCCACGCTGAACCTGGACAGTTCCGGCGTCTATATCCTGCGCTGTGCGGATGACTCTCCTGCCCTCAACGCCGGTCTGCAGCGCGGTGACATCCTGATTGACATTGGCGGGATCGCGATCCGGTCCATGGATGACCTGCGGACCGTTCTCCTCAGTTATACGACCGAGCAGACCGCGACATTAAAAATACTTCGCCGGTCCCCCGGCGGTTATCGGGAAATCATTTACGATGTTCCGTTAGAAAGAAGGTAAGCATGCAAAAGATCTCCAACTGGCGCGAAGGCGATGCCATCAGCGATATTTTTCTGTGCCGAAACAAAATCGTCGGCAAGACCAAGACCGGCAAGACCTATTACAGTCTCACGCTGCAGGACAATTCCGGCAGCGCAGACGGGAAGATCTGGGATCTTTCCAGCGGTGTGGACCATTTTGAAGCACTGCAGTATATCAAGGTCGACGGCGAGGTCCAGCGCTATCAAAATGTGCTGCAGCTCAATATCCGTCGGGTCCGCCTGGCCAAGGAAGGGGAGTATGATCCGGCCGACTATGTTCCGGTCAGTCCCTTCCCAATTGAGGAGATGTACGATCAG
>CADBSR010000094.1 GCA_902797385.1 uncultured Lachnospiraceae bacterium | reverse complement strand
TTAAATGGCCGGATGATCTTTCAGGCTTTGGCCGAAGGCAATGAAGTGGCCCGGGCTGCGGTCCGCGACTGGATCAGCGATATTGCTGTGGGGATTGTGGATCTCATCTATATATTTGATCCGGAGATCGTGGTGATAGGCGGCGGTGTGAGCGCGCAGGAAGAGCTTCTGATCCGTCCGCTGGAGGCAAAGGTCCGGGCGGAACTGATGCCGGTCTTTGCGGAAAAACTGAAAATGGTTCCGGCGACTCACGGGAACGATGCCGGGATGATCGGCGCCATCTACAGCTTTGTAAAAGCATAAAAAAGACGGTCTGAAAAAATAAAAACGCGAATTATTCGCAAATTGCTTGACAGGATTTCTCACCTGTGATAAAAAGATTTGCGAACGGTTCGCGTTTTTTCTTTGCGAGGATGAAGCGCCTCTGTTCGGAAAGGAGCCGGTATGGCAGCCTATGTGACAAAACAGCGGCGGATTCTGCAGAGCTTTCTGGAAGATCATCCGGATGAAAGCCTTTCGGCGGCAGATATTGCGAAGGGGCTGACGGACCAGTCCATCAGTGTGAGTGCGGTCTACCGCAATCTGGCTGCGCTGGAAGAGGAAGGGAAAGTCCGCCGGGTCTCCCGAAGCGGGGGGCGCGAGATCTACTATCAGTATACCGATACGGAGTCATGCCGGTCACATCTGCATCTTTTGTGCAAGTCCTGCGGGGCTACCTATCATATGGACAAGGCCGATGCCGATCAGCTGATGCAAAGCCTTTACAATCACGAAAAATTTGCACTGGATACGGTCGATACGGTCCTCTACGGTACCTGTGAAGCTTGCCAGATACGGGAAAGGATGAAAAACAAACATGAAAAAGCGTAACGAAGGATCACACAATTCCTTTCATAATAAAGTTCAAAGGGGGAAATGGACCCTGTGCGGCGTGCTGGCAGGGCTTTTGATCCTGCTGCTTGCTGCCTGCGGCCAGAAGGACTCGGAAGAGAAGATCCGTATCGTTACGACCAATTTCCCGCTCTATGACTGGGCCGCCCAGGTGACCAGGGGCTCGGACAAGGTGGAACTGACCTTCCTGCAGGATACCGGCGTGGATCTGCACAGCTTCCAGCCTACGGCCGCCGACATGGTGAAGATCGCCTCCTGTGACCTTTTCATCTATGTGGGCGGTGTGTCGGATGGATGGGTCGCGGATGCCCTGAAAAGTGCTGCCAATGAAAAGCGTCAGGTCCTGAACCTGATGGAGATCCTGGGAGAAGGCGCTCTGCAGGAGGAAGAAAAGGAAGGCATGCAGGAGGACGAGCATCCTCACGACCACGAAGAGGGCACCACGGGTGAAGGGGAAGAGCATGAGCATGAAGAGGACGAGCTGGATGAGCACGTCTGGCTGTCTTTGAAGAACGCCTCGCTCTTCGTAAAGGAGATCGCAAAAACGCTTTCTGCCCTGGATGAGACGAAGAAGGAGACATACACGGCGAATGCGGAAGCCTACTGCGGCCAGCTGGAGGCACTCCAGAAGGATTATGAGGCGGCAGCCGCGGCAGCCGGGACCAAAACCCTGCTTTTCGGAGACCGTTTCCCCTTCCTGTACCTGACCAAGGATCTGGGTCTGGACTATTTTGCAGCCTTTAAGGGTTGCTCAGCCGAGAGTGAAGCCAGTTTCGAAACCATTGTTTTCCTGGCCGGAAAAGCCGATGAGCTGGGTCTCAAGGTGATCATTAAGACCGAAAGCAGTGACGGAAAGCTGGCGGAGACTATCAAGCAGACGTCCCAGGCAAAGGATCAGACGGTCCTGACGCTCGACTCGCTGCAGTCTGTCACAAAAGCCCGGGCAGAGGAAGGCATCAGCTATCTGTCCGTGATGAAAAGCAATCTCGAAGTTTTGAAAGAAGCGCTCAAATAAAAGAACCTTATCTTATTTGAATTAAAGGATGATATCATGTCATTACTGGAATGTAAGGACCTCTCCCTCGGCTATGAGGGACATGCCATTGTAAAGGATTTAAGTTTTAGCGTAAACAGCGGCGATTATCTCTGCATTGTCGGAGAAAACGGATCCGGAAAGTCTACGCTCATGAAGACCATACTGGGACTCACGGCGCCGCTTAGCGGCAGCATAACGACCGGTGACGGTTTAAAGAAAAATGAGATCGGCTATCTGCCGCAACAGACGCTGATCCAGCGCGATTTTCCGGCGTCCGTCCGGGAAATCGTGATTTCCGGCTGTCAGGGCCGCATGGGCTTCAAACCGTTTTACAGTCAGGCCGAGAAGGAACTGGCGGCTAAAAATATGGAGCGCATGGGACTGACGAAGCTGGCGGACCGCTGCTACCGAGACCTTTCCGGCGGCCAGCAGCAGCGCGTGCTTCTGGCCCGGGCGCTCTGTGCCACGCAGAAACTCCTTTTTATGGATGAGCCGGTGGCCGGTCTGGATCCGAAGGTGACGGCAGAAATGTATAGCCTGATCGAAGATCTGAACAAAAAGGACGGCATCACCATCATCATGATCTCGCACGATCTGGGGGCCGCCCTCCAGTATGCCAGTCATATCCTGCATATCGGAAACAGGATCTTCTTTGGTACGAAGGAGAATTATCTGAAAAGCGAAGCGGCCGGCTCTCTGACCGCCAGGGAGGTGCAAAATGCTTGAAAAACTGACGGAATATCTGCAGTTTCCTTTTGTGCGCTACGCCTTGATCGTAGGCGTGCTGGTGGCGTTATGTTCTTCCCTGTTCGGGGTAACACTGGTGTTAAAACGCTTCTCGTTTATCGGTGACGGCCTGTCCCACGTGGCGTTCGGTGCCATGACCATCGCGACCATCCTGAAGATGAAAAACGAAATGCCGCTGACCCTGATCCTTACGATTTTTTGCGCTATTTTGCTGCTGCGGGCAGGACAAAATGCGAAGATCAAGGGCGATGCGGCCGTCGCCATGCTGTCCGTAGGCGCGCTGGCCCTGGGTTATCTGCTCCTCAACCTTTTCCCGACGACATCCGGAAACCTTGCCGGGGACGTATGCTCCACCCTGTTCGGCTCCACGTCCATCCTGACGCTAACAAAAACGGAGGTATGGATGAGTGTGATCCTGTCCGTGCTGGTGGTGGGGATCTTTGTTTTCTTCTACAATAAGATCTTTTCCGTCACGTTTGACGAAAGCTTCGCCCAGGCGACCGGGACCAATGCACAGGCGTACAATCTGTTGATTGCCGTTGTCGTAGCCGTCATCATTGTTCTGGCTATGAACCTGGTCGGCTCTCTGCTGATCTCCGCGCTGGTCATTTTCCCGGCACTGTCGGCCATGCGGGTATACCGGAGCTTCCTTTCCGTTACCATCTGCTCGGCCATCCTTTCCGTGGTCTGCGCACTGTTAGGCCTTTTAACGGCTATCGTAGCCGGGACCCCGGTCGGCTCCACCATCGTTGCCGTGGATATTGTAGCCTTCTGCCTCTTCGCCCTGCTGGGGAAGATAAAGAACCGCGGGTAAGATCGACAAAATCCCTTTTTTGCTGACGCGAGACGCACAAAAGACAGGGGACAGTTCTCCAAGACAGGGGACGGTTCTCTGTCTTTTTGCTTTGCGGTTCTCCAAGACAGGGGACGGTTCTCTGTCTTTTGTGCTATCTTTTGGGCTGTTTTGGGGAAAGACAGAGAACCGTCCCCTGTCTTTGGGCTTTTTTGGAAAGACAGAGAACCGTCCCCTGTCTTTGGGCTTTTTTGGGGAAAGACAGAGAACCGTCCCCTGTCTTTTGCGCAGATAGTGCAAAAAAGTAGGAGCCTTAGGGCTCCCACTGGGTAAAAACATATTCCAATCCGTTCTCTGTCTGGGGAGCGGATTTTTTGGCAATGTGCCAGCCGGCTTTCGGTAAGTTCGGGAAGAAGACGGTCGGTGGGATGGGCGGTTCCTGCGAGACCTGCGTTACCAGGCAGCTTTCGCAGTAGGGCAGGAGCTTTTGATAGATCTCTCCGCCGCCAATCACGAAGGCGTCCTTTTCGCCAAGCGCTTCCAGCAGCAAGAGCAGTTCACCCACACTGTGGCAGACATACGCGCCCGGAACTTTGAGCTTCCGGTCCCGGCTCAGGATGATATTGCGCCGCTTCGGGAGGATCTTTCCGCCCGGCAGGGACTCCAGGGTCTTGCGCCCCATGATGACCGTATGACCCTTTGTCTGCTCACGGAAATACTTCAGGTCCCCCGGGATGTGATAGAGCATGCCCTTGCCGTCGCCGATGCCCCAGTCCGGCGCGACTGCTACAATCGCGCGCATCAGATGGCCACCGGAATCGGGAAGGGGAACTTGTGGAAGTCGTAGTTTTCCACGTGCAGGCTTTCGGGCTTGAAATCGTAGAAATTTTTGACATCCGGGTCCAGCCAGACCTTTGGCGCGGGCAGCGGCTCCTGCTCCAGAAGATATTTTACGCCTTCCACGTGGCGGTCGTAGATATGCGCGTCCGCGATCACGTGCATCAGCGTGCCGGCCTTAAGGCCCGAAACCTGGGCCATCATCATGACCAGCAGGGCATACTGACACACGTTCCAGCTGTTGGCGGTCAGCATGTCGTTTGAGCGCTGGTTTAGGATGGCGTTTAAGGTATCGCCGGAAACGTTGAAGGTCATGGAATACGCGCAGGGGTAGAGCGCCATCTCGGACAGGTCGTGATGATTGTACAGGTTCGTCATGATCCGGCGGCTGTTCGGGTTGTGCTTTAAGTCGTACAGCACCCGGTCCACCTGATCAAACCAGCCCTCCTTATATTTGTGCTTTACGCTCAGCTGATAGCCGTAGGCCTTGCCGATGGTGCCTTCCGCATCGGCCCAGGCGTCCCAGATATGGGAGCCCAGCTCACTGACTTTATTGGATTTCTTCTGCCAGATCCACAAAAGCTCGTTGTACGCGTTTTTGTAGGCGGTCCGACGGATGGTCAGCATGGGAAATTCCTTCTGAAGGTCATAGCGGTTCACGATGCCGAAGCATTTGACCGTGTGCGCGGGCGTGCCGTCCTCCCAGTGCGGGCGGACTTCATAGTCCGTGTCCCAGACGCCCTCGTTTAAAATCTGTTTGCAGTTCGCAATAAATACCTGATCAGCGTAGCTCATGGCAGCCTCC
>CADBSR010000093.1 GCA_902797385.1 uncultured Lachnospiraceae bacterium | reverse complement strand
TAGTCCGGCAGATGCTTGCCGATCGGGATACTGTAGTAACGCTCCAGGACCGGCTGGTCACAGCAGTAGACCGTGCCCTCGGTCGGTCCGTAGATATTGTGAAAGGTATAGCCGGCCGGCGGATCCATGGGAACCAGTCTCTCGCCGCCCACAAAGAAATGCTTCATGGTCGTAAGATGCGCCATTTCGGCGAACTGGCGTCCTACCTGCGTCGTAATAAAGGAATGGGTGATCCCGGCTTCGTTGAAGAATTCCTCCAGCGCCATTAAATCCAGGCGCATTTCCTCGGGGATGATATAGACCGTGCCGCCCGCCGTCATGGCCGGATACAGGTCCATCATATCCGCATCGAAGCCGTAGGAGGCATAGGCGGCCGTTTTGATGTTTTCGTCTTCGTCATACAGCTTGTGGCAGCACTCGCAGAAGCTGTGGATATTGCCGTGCTCGAGCATGACGCCCTTCGGCTTGCCGGTGGTTCCGGAGGTATACAGCATGATGAAAAGGTCCTCCGGTGACGGATGCTCCGCCGGCCGTCCCGCCGCCGGCAGCTGCGGGATCTCGTCCAGATATAAGCGCGGACCGTCAAAATTCTCAATCAGCCCGTCCAAAGCGCGGTCCAGGATGAGGGCGCCGGCATCGGCATCCTCGATCATGAAATTCAGACGCTCTCTGGGGTAGGTGGGATCCAGCGGCTGATACCCCGCGCCCGACTTCAGGACGCCCAGGCTCGCCAGCATGGTGTATTCACACTTGGGGATCAGGACCGAGACCACCCGGTTTTTCCCGAGCCCCCACGCCTTGAGGCGGGCCGCGATCCGGTTCGTGATCTCATCCGCTTCCCGGTAGCTGCAGTGTATTTCTTTAAAAACGACCAGGTCCTTGTCAGGGAAGCGGTCCGTATTGTCATAGAAATCGTCCAGGATGGTCCTTTCAAAGCGGATGAAGGAGACATCCGTTTCGTTCATGGCATTCAAATGCGCCAGCTCCGCTTCGTCGGTCAGATCGATCTGCCCGATCGTTTCTTTCTGCATGAACGCGGCTACCGCGATCTCGTACAGGCGGATGATATGGCGGATCGTTTCCTCGCGGTATAAGTCGCTGCGGTACTCAAACCAGATCTCGTAAGCGCCGTTGTCCCGGTGCAGCTCCACGGACATGATACCTTTTCCTTCCGGGATCGGCAGCTCCGTCAGCCGGATCTCCTTGCCGTTCCGAACGGTCTTCAGCATGGAATCCCCCTGATAGGCAAAGAGGATATCCGCACTCACGCCCAGCTCGCGGCTGGCATCCGTGAAGGAATAGAGGTCATTGGCGCGCAGCTCGCTTAACTGCGCATCGATCTCCCGCAGGTACTCAGATACCGTCTCCTCCTCTTTGAAGGACGCATATAAGGGCAGCGTTTTGACAAACATGCCGAAGGTGTCCACATTTTCAGACGTTCTGCCGTTGTGGACCGTAGCCAGCAGAGCCTCCTTTTCCATGTTCAGCTTGGCCAGCAGCCAGGAAAAGGCTCCCAGGAAGAAGGTGGAGGTTCTGACACCGGTCTTTTTCACAAAGGCCGCTATGCCGGCCGCGTCCGCGGCGAACGGCAGCTTGATCATGTTATGGGCCAGCGTTTCCTCTTTTTTGTCGAAGGGCAGGACGGGATTGTTCTCGATCCCGGCAAAACGCCTGGTATACACAGCCTTGGCTTTCTGGTAGGCCTCGCTCTCCCGCAGCGCTTCTTCTTTACGGGCCAGCTCTCCTACCCCGGCCCGCTCCGGCGCCGGTTCCTGTCCTTCGTACAGGGCCGGGATCTGCTCGACCAGCATTCTGACGCTGCTTCCGTCGGCGATCAGGTGATGAAACTCAAAGTAAAAATAGCGTTTACCAGGAGTTTCCACTAGGCACAGGCGGTACAGGGGATCTGACATCAGATCATAGGGTCTGGTCTCAGGCAGTTCCTCCAGGGAGGACAGCTTCAGGCTCGGAATGAACAGATCGGTCTTTACGATCTTCCGGCCGATGCTCCCGTCCTCGCCGGTCACGATCCGGCTGAAAAGGCCCGGATGCCGGTCAAAGAAAGCGCGGACCGCCTCCAGAAAACGTTCGGTCTCAATTTCTTCCGGCAGTTCCAGAAGGAAGGGAAGGTTATAGGCGGTCGTCGGCTTCGTACAGGCGAGAAAAATGCCCAGTTCCGTCTGACTCAAAGGATAAAAGTTGTCATCGGATCGCATGAATCGTTTCCTCCCGGATCATAAAATCATATTGGTGAAGGCAAACAGAGACGATCTCGTCCTCCTGCCGGTATTGATGTCGAAAATACAGCTGCCCTTCGTAGGACACAAGCCCGTTTAATGGCAAGGCCGGAACGCGGTCAATGTCATCCGGCAGGCCGCTGCCGCAGGCCTTGACCAGCGCCTCCTTGGAGACAAAGAGCGAAAGAAAGTCTTCGCCGCTTAGCTGCTCCTCCTCGCTCAGGCAAAAGGCTTTTAGCGCCTGCCCCTCCGCCGGATCCTGCCCGGATCCGTCCGGTCCCCCGACTGCGCCCGGCGCCGCTGACTGCGGTTCCAGATCCAGGCCGACGGCCGTTTCCGCTAACGCCAGACCGATCCGCCGGCCCGCATGGGAAAGATTGAAGAAGATGTGCTCTGCAAGCGGTTTTCCCTTTTCCGTGCGGCGAATGGTCTCTGCAGGTCCTACAAAGCGCCGGATGAGATACGCCCCGCCGAGCGAGCGGAGCTGATCCGCCTCCTGCCGGAAGCGGCGGCTTTTGGCCAGGGCTTCTGCCCCCACGGATGCTTCGGCTTCTTTCCGGAAACGCCGCACGGTGTCCAGATCGAGCCAGATCAGGCGGACCACTTTCAATGTGTCTCCTCCCCCGCGTGAAGCGGCAGGGGCCGGCCGTTCAATACGGCGCCCGTTAAGCTGTCCCCGTGATAGATCAGCTTCAGGGAAAAAAACGGTTCCTCCTCCCGGATCAGGCGGAAGAAAACCGCGTCGCCTTCCCACTGCGGCAGGGATGCGACCTCCCCATCGGGGACCCATTGCAAGACGCCTTCGTCGCAGTCCTTTAACGTGCCTTCAAACCGGTCTGCCGTAAAAAGATGCATATACTCCGTGTCCGGCCAGGTATCATTTGCAAATGTCACGATCCCCCGGAAGCGATAGCTTGTCAGGGTCAGGCCGGTCTCCTCTTTGACCTCGCGGAGCAGACAGTCCTCGGGGCTTTCCCCCGCCTCGAACTTGCCGCCGATCCCGATCCATTTGCCTTCGTTCAAGTCATGTGCCTTTTTGACACGGTGGAGCAGCAGCGTCCGGCCGTCTTTCCGGATATAGCAAAGTGTTGTAAGAAACATACGTCTCCTTTTACGCGCCGGGCCGGTCCTTTTGCGCCTTCTTGCCCGGCCTTCGTCCCACTCTTACAGGACGCCCCGCTTATAGTTCCCGCGGGTAAAGCTTCCATCAGCCGGTCTTTGGGGCTTTACGCCCTGCGCCAGCGCTTCTCCGAAATGCCGCACGATCCTTTCCGCTTCCGCTGCCGTCTCGTTGCTGAGCTGGATCCGCCAGGCGGCTTCCCGGCGGGCCACATCGCCCAGATACAGAGGGACGGCGTTATAGATCACCGAAAGGCAGGAGCGACAGCGGCTCTCGCAGGGAAACACCGCACCGGTCCGATCTGTCAGTTCGGTAAAATACGGTTCCTCCAGGGCTGGGCGGCCTTTTTCTTTCAGGCACCCGTCCTTCGTGCGCTGAACGCACTGGGCGGAGATCATCAGCGGCACCCGTCCATAGACCACCTGCTCGCGGGGGAAAAGGGCGGAGTCCGCATAGTCCTTTTCATGAAGTTCAAGCGGCAGCGTCAGGGCATCCGCGCCCAGGCCTTTGAGGAAGGCTTCCGCCTCATGATTCCAGCTGTAGACGCCGGCATCCAGGATCTTTTCGCCCGGCAGGTCATGCCGGATCCAGAAGGCCAGCTCATCCAGGCTCCGCAGCAGGACGCCGTCCGGCGCCGCTTCGCGGATCGCGTTCAGACAGGCTTCTTTCTCATAGACGATTCGGCTCATCTGCCTGAAAACAAAGGGCAGGGCGTAGTATGCCTTTTTTCCGGCCGCATGAACGGCCCGGACGGCCTCGTTGAGGTTTTCCGGCGGGATATAATCCGCCGGCAGATAGATCCCGGCCACCCCGGGAAGGGGAAGGATCGCTTCCAACTGCAGGCGGCTGTTCACAAGGACCCTGAGCGCCGGCGACGCCGGCACGGGAAGAGGCTTCAGCCCGGAAGCCTTTGCAAGGGGCCCCGTTTCTTTTGCCATGCGCCTGAACGGTGCCAGCAGCGTTTCCTCCAGGCTGCCCAAGGCTTTTCGGCGCAGCGCATTCAGCTCGCTGACAGGGACAAAGCAGCTTCCCTGCAGATCGATCTCAAGATCCGAAAAGACGAAGCTGCTTTCCCCCGTTTTCAGGATCTGTTTTCTGATCTGTTCTGCCTCCATGGGCCGGGCCTTGGCCGTCTGCACGGGGCTTCCCTTCTCAAGGATAAAACTTTCTTCTGTCTCTATATAAAGCTCGGTTTCTTTTCCTTCAATAACTGATATTTTTCCTTTTACAGGGACCGGATCCGGACTTAAATACGCATCCCGGATCATCTCTTCCTTCTCGGGCGGCAGGCTGATCCGCGTCTGCTTGCCGGCCGGATTGATCATTTCCTTCCCGTTATGGCGTTTAAAATACCCGTCGGTAAACTCGCCCCGGTTAAAAAGCTCGAAGAGCAGCTGTCTGTCTTTCTCATGAACGCGGTAGGCAGCGCCTTCCTCCAGGGCATCCAGGTATTTCCGGTACACACTCACGACGCCGGCCGTATACAGCGGGCTTTTCATGCGTCCTTCGATCTTCAGAGACTTTACGCCGGCCTTCTGCAGAGCCGGCAGGGCATCCAGGGCACACAGATCCCGCATATTGAGGAAGGATCCGCCTTCATAGGCCAGCCGGCAGGGCTGGGCACAGCGCCCCCGGTTGCCGCTTCGTCCGCCCAGAAAACTGCTCATCAGACACTGACCGGAATAGCAGTAGCAAAGCGCCCCGTGAATAAAGACTTCCAGGTCGATCCCGGTCTCATCGTAGATCCTGCGGATCTCTCCCAGGGACAGCTCCCGCGGCAGGACCAGGCGCTTTAAGCCCTGCGCCTTCATGAGCGCCGCCCCCTCCGGCCCGCAGACGGTCATCTGGGTGGAGCCGTGCAGGGGAAGGGCCGGGAAAGCCTCCTTCAGAAAAGAAAAAACACCGAGATCCTGAACGATGACCGCATCCAGTCCCGCCTCATACAGCGGCTTCAGATACGTGTACAGTTCGTCCCCGATTTCGGTGTTTTTAAGCAGGGTATTGACCGTCAGATACAGTCTCTTACCCCGCAGATGTGTATAGTCAATGGCCCGCAGCAGGCCGCCGTCGTCCGGATTGTCCGCATACGCTCTGGCACCAAAACGCGGCCCGCCCATGTACACGGCGTCCGCCCCCGCATGGAAGGCGGCCGTCATACTGTCAAACGAGCCCGCCGGCGCCAGCAATTCCATCGATCTACTGTTTTTCGTCATTCCGATACCTGCCGGAGATCAGATCGTGCTTGAGACTGTAGATCTCCTGCTCCATCTGATCCTGCTTCGCCTTCAGATTTTCAATCTGCGCCAGTGCCTTGAAATAGTCGTCTGAAATGTTTAAAACCAGCGTCAGATGCTGGAAATCCGCATTCTGCCGCAGATAGCCCTGCTTCCGTTTCAGTTCCGCCTCTTTTCCGTTCACATAGGTGGCGACCCGCTGCAGATAGGTCTCATCCTCACTGCCGCCGAGTATATAGTTTTTCCCCATCAGATTGACTTCAATATAATTCTTTTCTGCCACTGTCGGCCTCCTTCGGAAGAAATGATCCCGCTGCCAAGCCTCTCCGGCTCGCCGCGCTTTGCATTACAGAGCCGCCGCGATGCGTTCTTTTGTTTCCTGCATCTCTTCCGGCGTGGTGCTGCCGGGCTGCCAGAGTCCCAGCACCCCGTCTCCCGTTTTCCGGGGGATCACATGCAGATGGAAATGGAAGACAGACTGTCCTGCCGCCTCGCCGTTGTTCTGGATCAGATTGAATCCGTCATAGCCGAAGGCCTTCATCTGGGCGGCCCCGATCTTCGCGCCGATCTTCATCACATGGCCGAGCAGCGTCTTCGGCATGGTCACCGCATCCTTGTAATGGCGCTTCGGAAGCACCAGCGCATGGCCCCTGGCCGCCGGTCCCAGATCCAGGATCACCCGGACCTTCTCATCTTCATATACTGTGGCAGACGGGATTTCTCCGGCTGCGATCCTGCAGAAAATACAATTTTTCATATCAAACAGCTGCCTCTTTTGAAGAGGCATCTCCTCCTTTTATTATGGAACGCCGTGACGGCGTACTGTTTCATTATTATTTTACCATATCACTCTGAATTTTTATACGGTTTCAGAGTGGATTTTTCTCTTTTTTTCATCGAAAAATGGCGCGGTTTCCTGCCGCAGAGCTGGTCTTCTTTATGCGGTCGTTTTACGCCGCTTCAGGAAGCCTTTCAGGATCCCGAGGGCAAAATCCAGGGTCTCCATTTTGCAGACCTTGGCGCCCAGAAGATAGACCCCCACGCCGAGCGGGATCTGGATGAGAAGCGTGATCAGATCCGGCAGGGTAAGCAGCTGCACGCCAAGGACGGCCGCCCCCATAAACAGTGACAAAAGCAGATGCGGCAGCATGTCCTTCAACTGCTCTTTATAGCTGTAGCCCAGGAGCTTTCGGTTCGGCCAGGCATTGATGATCTGCGAGGTGATGCAGGTAAAGACCTGTCCCAGTGCGATGGCTTCCACGCCGATCCGGAAGGTCACCAGCAGCGTCAGAAGGCCGATCACCTTTTTGATGATCTCCAGCTTCAGGAAAAGATCACTGCGCCCGAGCGCCTTGATGGCATTCAGGTTCGCGGTATGGACGCAGTAAAACGCGAAAATAAAGCTGAAGATCTGCAGGTACGGGACGCAGGGCAGCCAGTCATCGGCCAGGACCAGGCGGACAAAGGGCAGCGCGACACCGGCCAGGCCCGCCATCATGGGCATGATCACAAAGGAGCTGAGCTGGATGGCCCGCCTCGTCATGGAGCGGACCTGCGAGATATTGTCCTGCTCGGAACTCATGATCGGCAGCAGGATGTTGTTGGTGGATTCATTGATATTGGTGACCAGCAGACTGGGGATGGTATCGCCCTTGTTGTAATAGGCCAGATCCGCATCCGTGTAGCGCAGGCCGATGATGATCTGCGCAAGCTTGTTGTAGACCGTATCCACCAGCGAGCTGACCAGAAGCTTCCAGGCATAGGAAAACAGACCCTTCAGCCGCTCAAACGAGAACATGCGCTTGGGACGCCAGCGCACGGTCAGCCACAGGATCACGGTATCGATGGTGGTATTGACCAGATTCTGAACGATCAGCGCCCAGACGCCGTAGCCTTTGACGGCCATCCAGATCCCCACCACGGCGGCTGTCAGCGTGCCGGCCAGCGTCGCGAAGAAGAAGCGCTTGAAGAGCATGTTGCGCGAGACGTACGCGACCTGAACGTTCTTGATGCCGCCCAGGATCAGGATCAGGGAAAGACCTCTGAGCGGAGCGACCAGTTCCGGCTGCTCGTAGACCCTTGCGATCAGCGGCGCCGCCAGATACATGAGGGCGTACAGCCCCACGCACATCACAATATTAAAGTAAAAGACCGTGGAGAAATCCAGGTCGTCCGCATTCTTTTTCTGGATCAGCGCGTCATTTAAGCCGCAGGTCACAAAAATACTGACGATCGACGTAAAGACCGTGACCGTTGCGACCAGGCCGTAAATATCCGGGCCCAGCCGACGTGAAAGCACCAGGGAAACGATAAACCCGACTCCCTGGGCTCCGAAGCGTTCCAGAAAACGCCATATGAAATTGGAAGCTGCTTTCTGCCGCAGATCCATATCTTTCAGTTCTTTCTGAGTTTTGCGTAGATTTTTGCCAGACGGGGGAACGAATAATGCAGTCTGTCTCTTTGCTTTAAGCCCGCCCAGAGCGTGGGGAAGCGTTTTTTGGCCTCCCCCGTCTTTCCCTCTTCCAGAAGAAGACGGAAAACATATTCATCGCGGATCCGCTCCCGCTTGGCGATCGCTTCACTGACCTCTTCGTGATAGCGGCCGTCATAGTACGCGTCGACCGTGCGGAGCATATCGATCACGATATTGTCCTGCCGGATCCGCCTCTCGGCGCTTTTCTGCAGGTTGACCGTCCAGGAGCCGGGGATCCCGTCATTGTGGACGCTCATCACATCCGGCAGGTAGTGGCAGCGTCCGGAGAGCGCCGCATAGAGAAGGAGGGTGTAATCGCCTACCCCGCGCACATAAAAGGCGTCCGGAACGTTCCGGTTGACCTCGGCGCGCAGCATAAACGAATTGGTGGCAAACAAACCGGCGCCGTCCACAAAGATCTCCCGCTCACTGTAGTCGCGTTCCTTCTCCTCGGGCGGATAGAAAAAGTCGCCGCTGCCGTCGCCGCCTTCCACATGCCAAAGAGCCCGGTGGGTGACAATACTGCACTCCGGATGCGCTTCCAGATAGTCCACCTGCTTCTGCAGCTTCTTCGGATCGGAATAATAGTCGTCGCCGTCACAGTGCGCAAAATATTTTCCCCGTGCCAGAGGAAAAATAAAATCGTACATGCTGTGATAGTCCGGCTTCGAATACTGGTTTTCCGTCTGAATATACGGGATCACGATCTCCGGATACTTTTTCTGGTATTCCCGGATGATCTCGGAGGTCCCGTCGGTGGAAGCGTCGTCGTGAATGACGATCTCAAAGGGGAAATCGGTCTCCTGCGCCAGAAAGCTGTCCAGCGCCCGCCGTATATAGGCCTGATGATTGAATGTCACAAGAAGGATCGAAACCAGCGGTTCCATATCGTTCTCCTTCCGGAGGGGATGTGTTTTATGCGTCTGTTTTAACGAAGGACGATATCGCAGATCCTGTCAATGTCCTCGGACGACAGGTCGCCGTACATCGGCAGTGTCAGGACCCGGCCGGCCACATGCGCCGCGATCGGTGTTTTTTCCTTGCCGGCCTGCGGATAATCCCGATAACAGTCAAAATCGTTGGTCAGAGGATAGAAGTACTTGCGGGGAACGATGCCCTCCGCCTTCATTTCCTCGAAGATCCGGTCACGGTCTTTTTTGTACCCGTCAAAGACGACCGGATAGTAGGCATAGTTGGAGCAAACGCCCTCCTGCGGTTTGGAAAGGACGATTCCCTGCCGTCCGGAAAGCCGGGCATCGTAATGTTCGGCCACGATCTTCCGCTTGGCGATCTCTGCATCCACATGGCGCAGATTGCACAGACCCATGGCCGCCTGGAATTCGCTCATTTTGGCGTTTCCGCCTACATAGGCCACTTCCTCAGCGTTGCGGATCCCGAAGTTTTTCAGATCATTTAATGGCTGCTCCAGTGCTTCGTCCTTAAAGGTCAGCGCGCCGCCTTCAATGGTATGGAAGACCTTTGTCGCGTGGAAGCTGAACATGGAAAGATCCCCGAAATACGCGGCGCTGTAGGATCCGGGCGCCCCCAGAAAACCTTCCTTGCGTACGCCGAAGGTGTGAGCGGCATCGTATACCAGCTTCAGATCGTATTTCCGGGCCAGCTTTTCAAACGCCTCCACATCGCAAAGATGTCCGTAGACATGGACCGGGAGGATGGCTACGGTCTTGTCCGTGATCAGAGCCTCTGCCTTGGCCGGGTCCAGGGTATAGGTCTCCGGATCAATATCCGCAAAGACCGGGACCAGACCGTTGCGCACGATCGCATGCGTGGTGGAAGCAAAAGTATAAGGCGTGGTGATGACTTCTCCGCCCTTCGGCAGATTCAGGACCGCCAGGGCATTTTCCAGAGCCAGGTGGCCGTTGGTGAACAGGATGACGTGGGGGATGGAAAAATACGTTTCCAGCCCCCGCTCCAGTGCCTGGTGCTTTTCTCCCATATTGGTCAGCCAGTGGCTGTCCCAGATCTCTTTGATCTCGTTGATGTATTCTTCCAATTCCGGAAGATAGGACCGGGTCACGTTGATCATCCTGATAGCTCCTTAACAATGGATTTGTCTGTAAATTACTCTTTGTCCAGCTGAGAGGTGCAGTGCGGGCAGCGGCGGGCCAGGATCGGGATCTCGGTCTGGCAGAACGGGCAGATCTTGGTGGTCGGCTCGGCCGGTTCTTCCGCGGGCGCTTCGGCAGCCTTGCGGGCTTCTTCCATCTTGCGCAGCTTGTTGATGCCCTTGACGATCGTAAAGATGATGAGCGCCAGGATCAGGAAGGTAATGATGGCAGACAGGAAGGCACCGAACTTGATGGCGACTTCTTCGGCTACGACAGCGCCGGCGGCATCCAGCTCAGCTTCCTTCAGAACGATCTTCAGTGCGTTGTCCAGGCTGTTGACCCCGGGGATCAGGGCAATCAGAGGATTCACGATATTCGTGGTGAAGGCCGTGACCAGTGCGGTAAACGCACCGCCGATGATAACGCCGATCGCCATGTCGATCATGTTTCCTTTTACAGCGAACTCTTTAAATTCAGCCATAAATTTCTTCATAAAGGCTCCTCCTTAACGGCAGGCACAGGGCCTGCTATTTATCGTTTTATTCTACCTGATTTCCGGGCGGATTACAAGACGCCTCCTTCAGGATTTTAGCGTTTTCCGGCATCTTTTTTCCGCCTGAAAAGACTGGGCGGTGTGATCAGAAGATGCGCCCGTCTGGTCAGGATCGCGGCACTAAGGGCATAGAATGCGCCCAGGATCAGCGGCGCTGCCGCCGTAAGTGCCGGGAAAAAACGCCCGGCCTCCGGATCCGTCAACCAGCTGCCAAAGAGAGAATTGACGGCATTCATCAGGAAATGGAACAGGATCACCAGTCTTAAGCTGCCGCTCGCGCTGTAGAGGCTCTGCAGGAACAGGCCTGTCAGAACCGCCAGCATGGCCTGGATCAGGACCGTCCCGGCCGGGGCGGCGATCAGGTTGATCAGATGCATGCTGCCAAATGTCAGGGCAATGAAAAGAAAATCAAAGGCTCTGTATTTTCCGTTTTCTTCAAACAGGATCCGTCCCCAGAGGCGGAAATACAGTTCCTCCCAGAGGGCCGTCCCGAGGGTTCCCAGCAGTCCCACCGCCACGGATAAGTAATCAACGGGTCCGGAAAAAGGCCCCAGCCAGGCCACGGCTGAAAATACGACCGGGACCAAAGCCAGGATCAGGTAAGGTGAAACAAGGCTCTTATCCCCTGCGGGATCCAGATAGCCGCTCTGCTTCGCCAGGACAAAGGCCAGAAAAGCCAGAGAAAACTTCACAAAAACGGCAATGATGCGCCATCCCAGACTTTCGTCCAGAAAGGTGCCTGCCAGGACCAGCAAAGAAGCAATGAGGGCCGCAATGAAATAAAACAGCCGCCGTTTCCCGAAGGAAGCGGAAAGCCGGATCTGCTTCTGTTTCAGTTTGGAAAAAGAGTATCGTTTCATAGGATCTTATATCATTCTGCCCCGGACCATCTCGAGACGTCTTATGGCCTGCGGGATCCGGCTCACCGTATCGCCCGCTGTCATGGCAGTGGGACCGGTCTCTTCCTGCGCCAGTTCCCCGGCCAGGCCGCACACATACGCTGCCGCGGCGGCGGCTTTCGGCAGAGCAGCCTTGCTGTAACCCAGGACCGCGGCCAGTACGCCGCTTAATACGTCGCCGCTGCCTGCTGTGGCCATGCCGGCACAGCCCCGGTCCGTGATCCAGGTCTCGGATCCGTCCGTTACCAGCGTCGCGGGGCCTTTCAGGAGCAGCGTGCAGCCATGGGACGATGCAAAGTCCCGGCAGAGCGGGATCGGATCTTTTTCGATCTCCCGCACGCTCCGCGCCATGAGGCGTGATGCCTCTCCCAGGTGCGGCGTCAGCAGCACATCGGCTTTCGTTTCCAGAAGACGCGCAGGGCCGATGGCGGCCAGCGCCGTCAGGGCATCCGCGTCCAGGATCAGGCGTCCTTCAAAATGCTGCAGTAAGTAGCGAAGGGCTTTTTCGGTTTCTTCGCCCAGGCCGATCCCCATGCCGAACGCGATCACACGGCTCCTTTTACACAGGGCCTCCCACTCTTCCGGGACAAAGCGGACCGCGCCAGAAGGGGTTTCGGACAGGGGAAACGCCGTGCTTTCCAGCGTGTAGGGGATCATAGCCGGAACCAGACTTTTCGGAACAGCGGCTATGGCTACGCCCGCCCCGCTTTTCATGGCGGAGCTTGCCATGGCCGCCAGTCTCGGCGCTCCGTTGTAGGCCAGACAGCCGCCCGCCAACGCCACATAACCGTAAGCCCCCTTATGGGAGTAGTTTAGCCGCTGCGGCAGACAGTCGGCCGCATCTTTTTCTTCCAGCAGGAAGGCATCCGTCCGAAGCGGCCGGATCCCGATATCGCAGTTTATCAGTTCGCCCCTGGTATCCTTGGCCCTGCCCAGAAAATGGCCGGACTTAAGGCTCCCTACGGACACCGTCAGGTCCGCCCGAACGGCAGGATCGCCCAGGCCGCTGTCTCCGTTGATACCGCTCGGGATATCCACGCTGACCACAAAGGCGCCCGAGGCATTGATCCCGCGGATCGCATCGGCAAAGAGCCCTTCTGCCGGCCGTGAAAGACCGGTTCCGAACAGACAGTCCACCAGGGTCCCAAAGCCGGACAGATCTTCTCCCGCTTCATAAAAGTGCTGCGGGAGGCCTCTTTCTTCACAGAGACCGGCATAGTAAGCCGCATCGTCAGAAAGCTTTTCGCTTAAACGCAGCAGGGTGACGGCATGGCCTTCCTCCGACAGTAAAAGGGCGAGCGCAAAGCCGTCGCCACCATTGTTGCCGCTGCCGCAGAGGATCCCCACAGGATCCCGAAACAGCGTGCTTGCGGCAACCCCCTTCGCGGCCCGGAGCATCAGCTCCCGGCCGGGGATCCCGCTCCGGATCGTGGCGGCATCACTTTCCCGCATCGTTGCTGTCGATAGGATCTCTTTCATAGTCACTGCCTCCTGCAGGCATTGTAGTATTGTATCATTTTCCCGAAAAACAGGCAAGGGAGCAGTCCGGCAAGCCGAACTGCTCCCTCTCCTATGCAGCGCTGTGATTACTCGAGGTCGATGGTTCCCATCGGGCAGACACCGGCACAGGATCCGCACTCAATGCAGGCATTGGGGTCGATCTCATACTTGCCGTCGCCTTCCGCGATCGCGCCCACCGGGCACTGAGCGGCACAGGCTCCGCAGGAGACACAGTCATTACCAATCTTATACGCCATAGATTATGTACCTCCTCATTCCTTATTTGAAAGACACTTGCAGTCTTTCGAACCTATTATATAGACCTTTTTTGCACTTTGCAAGCATTTAATTATAATCCTTTTTGTAGCCAAGCGTCAGGGTGATCTCTTTCTCGCGGTAGCTGCCGTTTTCCAGGCGCATCAGGGTAATGGTGACTTCCGTGCCGCCGGCATAGTATTTCAGCTCCGACACCAGTTCGTCATAGCTGCTGATTTTGGTCCCGTTCAAGGCTGTAATGACGTCGTAGGGCAGGATCCCGGCTTTTTCAGCAGGGGTGTTCTTGCCGACTTCATACACATAGGCGCCCGACGGAATCCCGTAATACTGGGAATACAGGGAGGTGCGGTTGTCAAAGGTGATGCCCAGGTACGGATAATCCGCTTCCGCGACCGGGACCCGCGGTTCCATCAGCGACATTTCACCCATAATATCCACGATGCCGGAGATCGGGATGGCGAAGCCGACGCCTTCCACCTCTTCATCCGAGTACTTGGCATTATTGATCCCGATCAGCTCGCCCTTGGCATTTAACAAAGCGCCGCCGCTGTTGCCGGGGTTGATCGCCGCACTGATCTGCAGCAGCTTCATGGTCGTCCCGTCTTCAAAGGTCACTTCCCGCTCAAATCCGCTCACGACACCGGTCGTCACGGACTGTCCGAAGCCCAGCGCATTGCCGATGGCGATCACGCCTTCGCCCAGCTTCAGGTCATCGCTGCTGCCGATCACAGCCGCTTTGATGGAAGCCTTGGTGCTGTCCTTTAAACTGCTTAAATCAACGCCCAGAACCGCCAGATCGTTTTCCTGACTGCTGCCCTTGACGTAGGCCGTCCCGTTTTCTCCGTCCACAAAGATGATGGTGATCTCCTTGGCGCCGTCGATCACATGATAGTTCGTCGCGATCCACAGCTCGTTTTCGTTGCCGCCTATAATGACGCCGCTCCCGGCTCCCTGCGTTTCATATTCCCGCTGTCCGTAGAAGCCGCTGTTCACCTTGACCGTTGCGACCACCTCAATGGATACCACGGAAGGGATCACTTCGGAGACAATGTCGGAGACGTCCGTCAGGGAGCCGCTTGCTTCGCGCGCCACAGAGACGGTCCCCAGCGCATTGCCCTCATTTAAGGCGGCCGGAATGCTTACACCGCTGCGGCTGACAGCGGAGGACTGGATCTGGTTTTCCAGGGCCTGCATCTGCGTCTTCAGATCGCGGACCTGGAGGAAATTCGTGACGCCGAAGACCAGGGCCGCCACAGCGATCAGGGCCGCCAGAACACTCACGAACGAACGGCGCTTCATCTTTCTGCGCGCCTTTTCGGCTGCCGCCTTCTGACGGTTATAGTCCTCCCAGCGTTTTTTTCTTTCTTCCTGCTCCGCCAGGACCGCCTGACGATGCTCTTCCGCCAGCCGTCTGGCTTCTGCCGCCGCCGCTTCCTGCTGACGGCGCTCCTCTTCCAGACGCTCCCGTTCTTCCTGAGAACGCTGATCCATGGCTTCTCTTACAGCGTCGCTGCCGCTGATCGGCCAGCTTTCCTGCGCGTTGTTTTCGTTTTTATTTTCTTCCCATTCATTCATGGTTCTTCGGCTCCTTTCAGAAAAACTTCAAAAGCCCGCTTCGGACTTGCATATACAAGTCTAACGGGCTTTTGTGATGAAAGTGTGAAAAACGTCTATTCTTTTTGTTAATCCTGATAGTTGATCTGGCCCTTGGTCCTTCCGCTGTGGTACTGACCGATCCGGGCAACATTCTCGGAAGGCGTATAGTTGTCATCTTCATAGAGCATCTGGTGCAGGCGTTTTACATCCGAAACCAGGTCTTTTGAAAATTTGACCCAGCCGAGCGCCTCCGTGTTGATAAAGGTCTCCGGGAAGCTCTTCGTCATAACGATATTGTATTTGGTGTAATTGTAAGCGAGGCTCATGATCTCATTCGGCGCCAGCGTCGTTTTCATGTTGTCCGTCAGGGAATCCACCACGCGGAGCATCTGCGGGATACTCATCGTTTTGATTTTTTCCAGCAACTGGCCGATCACATACCGCTGGCGGCGGGTCCGTTCCTCTTCCTGGCCCACATAATAGCGGATCCGGGAATAGCTGACCACAGAGACGCCGTTCAGCTTCTGAACGCCCGCTCTGGGCTCCACACCGGCGGTTCCCAACGGTCGTCCGGTCGCCTTGCAGACCTCTTCTACATAGAGGTTTACCTGCACCGCTTCCTCCCGGGACATATTGATCTCCAGGCCGCCCATGATATCCACAATATCCGCCAGGGCCGTCCAGCCCACCACGACATAATCGCTGATCTGCAGATCCAGGTTGCGGTTCAGGATCGCGACCATCTCATCGGCGCCGTATTTGGAATAGGCGGAGGTCACTTTATAGAAATAGCTGTTTTCCCCTTCCACGCAGAAGTCCCGGTACACCGAGACCAAACGCACCTCACCGCTTTGCTTGTTG
>CADBSR010000092.1 GCA_902797385.1 uncultured Lachnospiraceae bacterium | reverse complement strand
CCGTCAAAGCTGACGCGCTGACCGTCAATTGTCATAATTCCCTTTGCCATAGTCCGATCACTCCTCTCTGATGGCCCCGAACGGGCAGTTCTTGATGCAGGACATGCACTTGATGCACTTATCCTGATCGATGGTATGCGGTTTCTTCACCTCACCGGAGATGGCTTCTACCGGGCAGTTGCGGGCGCACTTGGTGCAGCCTTTGCACTTTTCGGGATCAATGACGAGTCCCTTCTTCTTGCCGTTGCAGTGAGGGCAGTGCTTATCGACCACGTGGGCCAGATATTCGTTGCGGAAATATTTTAAGGTGCTCAGGACCGGCTTGCAGGCTGTCTGTCCCAGGCCGCACAGAGCGGTCTCGGTAATGGTGGAGGCAAGATTCTCCAGCATATCCAGATCCTCAAGACTTCCTTCGTTGTGGATGATGCGCTCCAGGATCTCCAGCATGCGCTTGGTACCTTCGCGGCACGGCACGCACTTGCCGCAGCTTTCGTTCTGCGTGAAGTTCATGAAGAAGCGGGCGACTTCGACCATGCAGGTGTCTTCATCCATGACGACCAGACCGCCGGAACCGATGATGGCGCCGACCTTCTTTAAGGAGTCGAAATCCAGGGGCAGATCCAGATGCTCTTCGGTCAGGCATCCGCCGGACGGACCGCCGATCTGTACGGCCTTGAATTTCTTGCCGTCCTTGATGCCGCCGCCGATATCGAAGATGACCTCACGCAGGGTGGTGCCCATGGGAACTTCCACCAGACCGGTGTTGACCACATTGCCGGTCAGAGCGAAGGTCTTGGTACCCGGCGAGCCGGCCGTTCCGACGCTGCGGTACCAGTCGGCACCGTTTAAGATGATCTGCGGCACGTTGGCATAGGTTTCAACGTTGTTTAATACCGTAGGCTTGGCCCACAGACCCTGATCCACCGTACGGGGCGGCTTGACACGCGGCATGCCGCGCTTGCCCTCGATGGAGGAGGTTAAGGCGCTGCCTTCGCCGCATACAAAGGCGCCGGCACCGCGGTTGATATGCAGATGGAAGTTAAAGCCGCTGCCCAGAATATTGTCGCCCAGAAGGCCCAGCTCTTCGGCCTTGGCGAGCGCAATGCGCAGACGCTTGACGGCCAGAGGATATTCGGCACGGACGTAGATATAGCCCTCGCTGGCACCGGTCGCGACACCGGCGATCAGCATACCTTCGATCACGCTGTGGGGGTTGCCTTCCATAACGCCCTGATCCATAAAGGCACCGGGGTCGCCTTCGTCACCGTTGCAGACGACGTACTTGACGTCGGCTACGTTGCGGCGAACGCTTTCCCACTTGCGGCCGGCCGGGAATCCGCCGCCGCCGCGTCCGCGAAGACCGGAGTCGGAGATGGTCTTGCAGACCTCGACGTCCGTCATCTCGAACAGAGCCTTCTCAAAGGCGCTGTAGCCGCCGAGAGCGATATACTCAAGGATATCTTCCGCATCAGCCTTGCCGCTGTTCTTTAAAACGATGCGGTGCTGGAGCTTGTAGAAGGGGATGTCGTCACGGCGCTTGTAGACCTTGCCGGCCGGCTGGTACAGCAGACGTTCCACGACTTCGCCGCCGAGCAGCGTCTTTTCGATGATCTCATCGCAGTCCTCCACATGAACGTGGGTGTAGAGGATATCGAGCGGTTCGATGCTGACAAGCGGGCCGATCTCGCAGAAACCGTGGCAGCCGCTCTTCTTTAAGTGGATGCCGTCGCTGCCTTCGTGATCTTCTTCACGCAGGCCGACGTAGACGTTCAAGCCCTTCTTTTCGCAGGCTTCCTTTAAATAGTCATAGACCTTCATGGAGCCGCTGGCCACGCAGCCGGTGCCGGCGCAGACCAGAACCTTGACCTGCTGCTTCTCCAGCAGGGCCTTGGTTTCGGCTTTCAGCTCGTTAAAACGTTCCCGGGTCAGTTTCGGTTCAGGCATTGGCTTCGGCCTCCTTTCTGCGGATATCCTCCAGCAGCGCGACGGCCGCGTCGGGGGTCATTTTGGCATGGACTTCATCGTTGATCGTCATGGCCGGAGCCAGAGAGCAGGCACCCAGACAGGCAACGGTTTCCAGAGTGAAGAGAAGATCCGCAGAGGTTTTCTGCTTGCCTTTTAAGCCCAGATATTCGTGCAGACGGTCATAGATCGGCTGTGACTTGCGGACATGGCAGGCCGTTCCATTGCAGACCTTGATGATATACTTGCCCTTGGCTTCCAGCGAGAAGTTCTCATAGAACGTGGCTACGCTGTAAACCTTGGCAACGCCGATGCCGAGCTTTTCCGCGATCAGCTCCAGGGTGTCCTGGCTCAAATACTTGTATTCGGCCTGGATATCCTGCATGATCGCGATGATGTTTTCGCGCTTGCAGCCATAGGAATCAATGATCTCTTCCACGCGCTGCAGCATCGCTTTGTTTGCATCCATAGATGCCTTTCCTCCTTGGTAGAGTATTCTGCCTGAAAAGCCGCAAAGACCTTCCGTCAGGCAAAAAGCTTCACTGACAGCGGAACAATGCAGTTTCCGATTATTGAACTAATTTTATACGAAATGCGTTTGTTTGTACAGAAATATGACTTGAAAAAACAGCTGAAAAAGGGGCGCGGGCTTTCAAATCTTTCGATATTTACGCAAAAAAAGCAACGCGCCTGTTAGCGTTGGCTAACAGGCGCGTTTTTTCACGAATTGCTCCGGGCTCAGGCAGGAAACGCCAAAGCCCGGGATAGGGGGGCTTATTTTCCTCCCAGAAGCCGGGTCACGGATTCCAGCAGCTTCTTGTCCCGCAGGACCTTCCGGGCGGCGGCCAGCACTTCGTCTTTTCCGCCTTCATCCAGCTCACGCCACAGGCTCTGCAGCATGGCATCCCGGTCGGGGGCAGCTCCGCCGGAGAAGCCCTGTTCCTTGGCGGCGTAGTTCAGGAAGCTGTCCCGTCCGCCGGCATCCAGATATTTGAAATAGGACTGTTTGAACTCTAACAGCTCCATGCGGCGCTGGACGGGGCTGACTTCGGGCTCGGCCCGTTTCGGGGCGGGGGCTGCAGGTTTTTCTTCTGCGGGCAGTGTGACCCGTCCGAGCGGCGTCACGCCGGACGTGTGTTTGGCTTCGGCCGGCTCCCGGAGCGGATCGGGTTCTGCCACGGGTTCCTGCGGGGCCGCCTTTTCTGCAGGCCCTTTTTCCCGCTCTTCCCAGACAGGGTAGCGGTCCTGACCGCCCTCCCGGACATATTTCTTGTATTCGTCCAGATACGGCATATCTTTCCGTTCATCGGGGCCCAGATCCGGAATAAAGAAGGCGGGCGGCGCGATCTCCCGGAAATCGGTCGGCAGGGCATCTTCGATCGAGATCGTATCGAAGGTCCAGTTGCTCATGTTGCTGAAGCTGCTGTTCGCATCGCGGCCGACGGTATAGATGGAGGAAAGCGACAGAAGCGCAAGTGGATACGGCACGGTCCCGTTCTTGCGGATATCCATGCGGAAGCCGATCCGCCGGTCATAGTTGATAAGATATTTGCCGCTGTAATTGAACGGCTTCTCCTGGTAAGGATAGTCGTAAAGGAAGGCGGGATCCTGACGCCAACCGAGGAAGCAGTCCAGGAAGGGATACAGGACGTGCGGGATCCGGATATTGGTGGGCAGCTCTTCACGCCGGCGCGTATAGGCGCGGATCGAAAGCGGAATGCTGTCTTCGTCCAGCGTGCGGAACCAGGCTTCATCGAAGGGATAGATCCCGCGGCTCGCGAGCGTGCTGGAAGACGTGTCGCCTTCCTTCGGCTCCGTTTTTTCAATATACGGCAGGGACATGATCCCGTAGCGTTCATTTAAGCCCTTGCGCAGCAGCCAGATGTTTTTCAGGCTGTTTTCCTTCCAGAAAAGGACGGAAGGATTGTGGTACAGCGCGCGGGAGACGGCGTCGGTCAGCAGGCTGCCGTAATAGGCATGGTGGTTCATATACAGGGAATTTTCGTGGGCCGATGCCAGGTCGCGGGCTACGGAGACCCTGGATAAAAGATCGTCGTTGTCCGGTTCTTCAATGCTTTTGGCTTCGCCCGCCCGAACTTCCTGCAGGAGGCGGCGGTATTCTTCATCCTGCATGCTCCACAGACGCAGACGGCCTTTCAGATCCCGCATGACAATGCTGTGCGTCCGGGTCCGTGTCGTAAAAGGGGAAGGAACGGCCGGATCCTCCGTCGTTTCCTGCAAATAAGCCGGGATATCGGAGTAGGCCGCGGGGCTTTCCTCACAAAGGGTAAAGTCTTCCGGGAGCGTATCATCTATGGAAATCAGGTCCAGGGCCCAGGCACCGTTGCCGGAAGCCTGTTTTACGGCCGGATCGATCTTTTCATCGGCGGCAAGGCGGGTCAGAACCGCCGGCAGATAGTCGGCGTCCTCTTTGGCCTCCAGCCGGTACGCCAGTTTTTTATCATGATTGAGCAGATATTTTCCCTCATAGGAGAAAGGAGCGGTCGGCGGTGTAAAATCGTAAGGCGTGACGCTGCCCTGCAGCTGCAAATAAACGATCTGCGGAATGGTTTTCTCACTGCCCAGCTGCTCCTTGAGGCGGGCAATATCCTTTATATCTTCTCCCAGCCAGAGGACCTGTGAAGGTTTTTTCCAGATCGCCTCGGAAAAAGCGAGGCACAGTGGGGAAAACCAGGTGAAGTCTCCCTGTTTTCCGAAGCAGGGTGTCATGAGATTGTCATACAGAAAGTTGTCCAGCTCTGTTTTTTCAGCAGGACTGAGTCGGGAAGCGTCCCGCAGCAGTTTTGTTTCCTTCTCACGGAAGGCGGTGCTTTGCAGGGACCAGACTTTTTCGTCCGGGCCGGTCTTAATAAGAATGCTGTAATACGTTGCCATAAAAGAAACTCCTTCCGCCCGCGCTGAAAATGGTGGAAAATGATATGTTATGTGCGCCGGGCCAGTTATCAAATATTATAAGGGAAAAGACTTGACGGGTCAATGCAATTCTTCAAAACAGGAGAGGTTTTGACGGCGGGGTGATCTCTTTCATCTCTCCGTCCTTCAGCCACCAGGCCTGCCCGCAGATCTGCGGCGCCCCACCGTCCCGGATGCAGACGTAGCTGCCGTCCGGCAGAACAAGGAAAGCGTGCCCCAGGCTGTCCGGGCCTGCGATCTCTTCCATGGCTTTCTTCCCGTCCAGGATCACATCCTTCATCTCCTGATAATGCGGGATCACATTGATGTCCGTAAGACCCAGCCCGGCAATAAAACGTTTAAAAGAAGGATCCAGACTTTCCCCGTCCAGTTCCGGCATGGCATAGACCGTTTCTGCGCAGTTCATGGTACCGGCACTGATACCGATCACCGTTTTGCCGGGTACATCCCTGTATTTTGCCAGGATATCCTTCAGGCCGATCTTGGTGAAAAAAGCATTTTGCGTCGGGACATGTCCGCCGGAGAGGATGATAAGGTCGCTGTCGGCGATCAGACTGGCGGCCCGGTCCGCGTTGCGCCCGTCCAGAACTTCAAAGCGGTTAAAGAAGAAACCTTCACGTTTAAAACAGTCTGCCGTGGAAGCGGCGTAGAGATCGGTCACATCCGCGTCATCTTCTTTAGAGCAGATAAAGAGCAGACGGCAGGGATCGGGAAGACACTGCTTCAGTTTGTCCAGAAATCCGTTTGACGGATCAATTCCGACCGTTTCCCGCAGACAGAAGCTGCTGGTTAAAAATAAAGTCATAGGAAGCCTCCAAAATAGTATATTTTTATTATAGCACAAAACAGCCGTTTGTCACTTTTCTTGTGTTTTGAGAGAAAATATGCTATTTTTTATAAGAGTGAATGAGCCGGTGCGACCGGAGCAGTCTATCGATCCTGAAAGGAGATGTCTGAAGATGGAAGAAAACAAGGTAAGAATCCAGGACGACTTATATGAGGCAGTCAACGGGGAATGGTTAAAAACCGCCGTGATCCCGGATGACAGACCCACGGCAGGCGGTTTTTCCGAACTGGATCAGGGCGTGGAAAAGCTGATGATGAGTGATTTCAAGGCCTTTGCCAAGGGGGAGAAAAGGACAGATATTCCTGAAATGAAATATGCCATCGGCTTATATAAAAAGGTTCTGGATACCGAAAAAAGAAACAAGGATGGCATCGAACCGGTCCTTCCACTGTTAAATAAGATCCGCTCGATCGATACCGTAAAAGCGCTGAATGAGGCGGCTGCGGACCTGCTGCTGGAGGGTGTGGAGCTGCCGCTGCAGATGGAAGTCGGCGCCGATATGGGCGACGCCTCGAAGAATATCTTTATTGTGATGGGACCGGATATTATCCTGCCGGATACGGTGTATTACGCGGAAGAAAACCCGGCGGGTGCGCAGCTGCTGGCCCTGTGGGCCGATATGGCGGCCAAGGTCCTTGCCTTTACCCCGCTTTCTGCCGAAGAACAGAAGCAGTATCTGGACGATACCCTGGCCTTCGATAAGCTGGTGGCCGGCAAAGTGAAGAGCCAGCTGGAATGGGCCGAATATTTTAAGAATCATAACCCTATGTCCACGGAAGAGGTGGCCGGTTTCGCGGCACCGTTTGATATCAAAAAGCTGTTAAAGGATCTGTACGGCGAGGCGGCCCCTGAGACGCTGGACGTTTATGACCCGAAGGCAGTCCGGGAAATGAACGGCTATTTCTCCGCAGAGAACTTCGGGCAGTATATTCACTGGGCCTATGTGAAGACGCTGTTAAAGAACACGACGTATCTTTCGGAAGAGCTGGCTGCGCTCGGCCGGAGCTATCAGCGGGCCTTAATGGGCGTCGCGTCCGATCCGGTGCTGGAAAAGCAGGCGTATCAGCTGGCCTCCCGCGTTTACGCGGAGCCGGTGGGCGTCTACTACGGCCGGACTTACTTCGGAGAAGAGGCCAAGAAGGATGTCGTAAATATTGTGAAAAAGGTCATAAAGACCTACGGTCTGCGCATCCGCAAGAATACCTTCCTGGCGGAATCCACCAAGGAGATGGCTATCAAGAAGCTCGGCGCCATTGAGATCAAGATGGGCTATCCGGATGCGATCCGGGCGATCTGGTCCAAGATGGTTTTCGAGGAAGAGGACTCCCTCTTCGCGGCCATGGGCAAGCTCCTGAAGGTGCGCCGCCAGGACTCTCTTGACGATCTGACGAAGCCGGTCGACCGGACCCGCTGGGGCATGCCCGGCCACATGGTCAACGCGTCCTACAATCCTTTCCACAACGATATCACCTTCCCGGCTGCGATCCTGCAGAAGCCGTTCTACTCGCTGCAGCAGAGCGAAAGTGAGAACCTGGGCGGCATCGGCGCGGTGATCGGCCACGAGATCTCCCACGCCTTCGACAACAACGGGGCGAACTTCGATGAAAAGGGAAATCTGCACAACTGGTGGACCGAGGGCGATTTCAAAGCCTTCAAGGACCTGACGCAGGAGATGATAGAGCAGTTTGACGGGATCCCGATCTTAAGCGGCAAGGTCAACGGCGAGCTGGTGGTCAGCGAAAATATCGCGGACAACGGCGGCATGGGCGTAACGTTAGAGATCATGCATACGCTGGAGAAGCCGGATTTCCAGGCATACTTTAAGAACTGGGCCCGCGTCTGGTGCATGAAAGCCAAGGATGAATATGTCCTGCTGCTCTTAAACAACGACGTCCACTCTCCGAATGTGCTCCGTGCCAACATGGCGCCGCGCAACTTCCCCGAGTGGTATGAAGCATTCGGCGTCACGGAAAACGATAAAATGTATATTGCACCCGAGAAGCGGATCTCCATCTGGTGATCCTTTCGGGAACTGAAAAAAATGCCGGCAGTCGGGACACTTCCTCTGCCGGTCTTTTTATACATTTTGCGGGGTGCGACGTAGGGCGACTCAGTATTTGATGGCCTTGGTCTCCCACTTGTTGCTGCGGTAGCGCAGATAGAAGATGATGGAGCGGACGATCCAGTCCAGCACGGAATGCGCCAGCCATACGCCTATGACGCCCCAGCCCAGGATCACACCGAACAGATAGGCAAATGCCACCCGGACGCCCCACATGGAGATCATGCTGGTCAGCATGGTAAATTTGGCATCTCCGGTCGCCCGCAGGAAGGAAGGCAGGCAGAAGGCCGGCTCCCAGAGCACCATGGAGGCAACACCGTGAATGATGATCAGAATGGCGGACAAATGGATGGTCTCCGGGGCCACATTCGGAGAGGCACCGTAGATCATGAGAACCAGCGGAAGGAGAGCCAGACCGATGGCATTGGCAATATTCATGGTAATATAGGTGATTTTGAAAAACCGCTTCATGTAGTAGCGGGCATCGTCAAAGGCACCGGCCCCGATGCACTGGCTGATGACCGTGACCAGCGCCAGATTGATGGCTGTCCCGGTGAAATGATGGAAGCCGCTTACCGTATTGGCGATCCCGTTGGCTGCCTGAGAGACGGTCCCGAAGCCGGAGATCAGACTGGCCAGAACGAGTCTTCCCAGGTGGAACATACCGTTTTCTGCGCTGCTCGGGACACCGATGTAAAGAATATTTTTCATCATCGGTGCGTTGTAACGGAAGGGGAAAACCTTCCGGAGACTTAATTCCAGATCGGGCTTTGTGAGAAGCGCCAGGATGACGGCGGCAGCTACAGTCCGGGAAACAAGCGTCGGGATCGCGACGCCGGCCACTCCCATTTTAAAGCCCATGATCAGGAGGGCGTTGCCGGCGACATTGATCACGTTCATAAGCAGGGAGACCTTGAGAGAGACTTTTGACCGGCTCATGGCGCGGAAGACCGCCGCTCCGCCGTTGTAAAGAGCAATGGCCGGGATGGAGGCCATGACGATGGTGTAATAGGTCCGGGTCGCTGTGATGACCTCCGGGTCCGGATTGCGGTTGATTAGACCCAGCACGCCTTCCCGGAACAGATATAAAAGCGCGGTAAAGGTCAGAGAAACAGCCAGCAGGAGCAGGAACATATGGTGCGTGGACCGTCGGGCATTATCCTTTTCCTGCTTTCCGATATACTGCCCGGCTACGGCTGCGCCGCCGGCCGCCATGCCGGCAAAAATCTGGATCATGAGATTACTGAGCTGGTCCACCAGATTGACGGCCGAGATGGAAGCCTGCCCGACCTGTGCCACCATAAGAGAGTCGGCCAGCCCGACCGTGATGGTCAGCAGCTGCTCGAAGATCAGCGGTATGATCAGCGCTTTCAGCATGGACCGGGTGAAGACAACGGTTAAATTTTCTTGCGCCTGAGGGCTTTTTGCTTTCATCCGGAACAGCTCCTTGCTCTGCGTCAGAAGAATAAAAAAGATTGGTTTTATTATAGCCTGAATTCGGAGGCTGTCAATTCTTTTTGATTGCCGGATCTCACAAACTGTTAAAGAGGTACATCCTCAGCT
>CADBSR010000091.1 GCA_902797385.1 uncultured Lachnospiraceae bacterium | reverse complement strand
CCGGATCTGCCTGCCCGTTCAGAGTGATCTTATATCCCAGGTTCTCCTCCGGGTTCCATTCATCGTTCTCCCAGACAGGATAAAAACGCGCGCCGATCCTAAAATCCGGACGGATACATATATTATATTTGACACTTTTTCCGTTCAGGTCATAGATCCGGATGCGGCTGCTTTCATCTTCCAGCCAGTAGGTATTTTCCCCTTCTTCGGTCTTAAATTTCACGGGATTTCCGTCGGTATCCTGACCGCTGGCGTTGCCACTCTCCCTTTCATTCCAGAAAAGCTTCTGAATCAGCAGGATCGATCCGTCGCGCGCCGCCACATAGCACTGATAGATTTCCCCGTTCACAAAGGCCAGGCTTCTCCAGGCCGCCTGTGACTTTTCCCCCAGTGTCGTGATCATGCAGCCATGGCCGATCAGCTGTATCTCATCATCCTGCTTAAACTGTTCCCGGACGGCCCGGGCGGCCTCCTGCGCGCTGATGCGCACTTCCGTATCCGTTTCCGCAGGATCCAGATACCGGCCCAGCACATCGGTTACATTGCCTTCTTCGTCCGTCACAACGGTGATCCCGCGGTCTTCCACCGGGAGGCCGCCGATCATCTGTGTAAAACGATAGCTCGAAAAAAGTTCCCCGCTGCTCACCAGGGCATCCATGTATTCTTCAGGATCGGAAAAACCGATCTCCGCCTGCAATTTCCCCAAGAGCGTTTTGGCCTCGGAAGCATCCCGGACCTGTTCTCCCGCCAGCGTTTCGTAGCTTACGGAAGAAGGAAACGCCTCAGACGGAACGGCCGTATCGATCGGTGAAAAGCCATCGGGCAGATCCGCCACGGGATCGCCGCCCGGCTCCGTTTCCCGGCTTTCCCCGGTCCCTTCCTCACCGGAGACCGGCTTGCTCTCCGCCGGCGTTCCCTGATCCGCGCTGCCCTCTTTCGTGGGTATATTCGCCCCACTGCAGGAGACCAGCGAGAGGATCATGGCAAGGATCAGGATCCAGACAAACAGTTTTTTCATTATTCTTTTCTCCTTCAGAGCCATTATTGCTTCAAAGCCATTTTTTCTTTTTAAAGAACAGGAGCGACCCGATCGCGATCAGCAGACAGCAGACAAAAACCAGCGGATAGGCGCTGGGCCAATCCAGCTCCGGCATATGCCTGAAGTTCATGCCGTACCAGCCGGTGATCAGGGTAAGCGGCATGAAGATACTGGTCACAACGGTCAGGATCGTCATGATCCGGTTCTGCTTCAGATCGATCTGCGACTGGTACAGATCCCCCAGCTGACCGGTATAATCCCGAAGGGAGTTGGCCACATCGTAAAGCCTCGCCATACGGTTGGAAAACATATGAAAATAGCGGAGATTCTTTTCCCGGAAGAAGCCGTTTTCGTTCTCTTCCAGTTCCTGGCCAAAATCCATCAGCTGCTCGTAGTGGATCCGCAGCACACGGATCTCCCGGCGGATCTCGTTGATGGTCTTCATCTGATCCTCCCGGACCTCTGTCAGGATATCCTTCTCGATCCCGTTCAGGCGATTTTCCAGCTTTTCCATCAGGCGCAGATCATTGTGAACGATATATTCCAGAAAATCATATAAAAAGCGTTCCAGGCAGGGCAGCTTCCACTTGCGGGAAGCGCGGATGGATTCCAGGACCTGCAGCACCGCGCCGGAATCATCAATGAAAACGATGCCTTTCTCATCCAGAGCAAACGCAAAGCAGCGGCTGGTGCTTAAATCGTTTCGGTCCGGCACGAAAAAGGTTCCCGTCAGGGAGTCATAGTTGACCTCGATCTCCGTGTTGTGGATCTCCTCCGGATGCAGATCCAGGTCGATCCCCATGTCGAACAGCTCCCTGTCTTTTTCCCACTCCTCACTCGTCAGGACCGCCACATAGGGTTCCTTCCCGACTGTAAAATCGGCCGGTTCACAGGCTGTCAGAATACTGCGTATCAGAAAGTACATAGACTGCTTCTCTTTCTTATCAAATTTTCTTTATCATACCACAGGATCACGGCAGAGGAAAGAAAAAGGTGACAAATGGGTACGTCCCTTTGTCACCCTCGGCAGAGGAAAGAAAAAGGTGACAAAAGGGTACGTCCCTTTGTCACCCCCTTTGTCACCCTATGACCGGCTTTATGACCGGTAATCGCCGTTTAAATGGACGTACTCTTCCGTCAGATCGCAGCCGAAGGCAGTGGCGGTTTCGGTTCCGTCCCGGAAGGTTATCTCAATTTCGGCTGTTTTATCATTCAGGTGGAGATGGCAGGCCGCTTTCATGAAATCCGCCGTGCTTTCCGCGCTGCCGGCGGCGCTTAAGACAAGCGCTTCGGAAAGCGTTCCGTGGCCGAGCGCAGCCTTAACGGAATTGGCTCTCGCCACGGTCCGGGCCATCTCCCTGGCCTCCTGCCGGCTTGCCAGCCCCTTTACTGTGACCCGCATCATGTGGCCGGCGCCTTCGCCGTCCATGGCGATGCGCTGCGCCATATCCTGAAGGATTTTCTCCAACAGCTCGGCAAACACGGCTCTGTCTTCCGGCCCGTCAAGACCGATCCCGGAAGCCCCGTTCGCAAACATGATCAGGGAATCATTGGTGGAAGTGTCTCCGTCCACGGTCAGCATATGGAAGCTGTCCTCGCAGGCGGCTTTCAGCATCACGTGCATATCTGACGGTTCCAGGACCGCATCGGTCGTCAGAAAACAAAGCGTGGTCGCCAGGTTCGGATGGATCATGCCGCTCCCCTTGGCCATGACGCCCACGTGGACCCACCCGCCCGAAAGCTTCAGACGGCAGGCATATTCCTTGCGCATACGGTCCGTGGTCATGATCGCCCAGGCTGCCGCATGGCCGCCATCCCCGGAAAGCGCAGGCACGATCCGCCGCACCGCCTCCTTCACCTTTTCAACCGGCAGCGGCTCCCCGATCACGCCTGTGGAGCTCACAAACAGCGAATCCGCCGGCAGACCCAACAAAGTCTCGGCACAGCGTTCCACCGCCTGCGCCGCCCGGATGCCGTCCTCTCCGGTCCCGGCATTGGCATTGCCGCTGTTGACAACCACGCCGCGCGCCCTGCCGGATGCGGCAATCGTCCGGCCCAGGATCACCGGCGCCGCGCAGAAGCGGTTGGTGGTAAAAAGTGCCGCGCATCGGGTGTCCGGCACTTCGGAATACAGGATGGCAACATCCGGTTTATAGCTTTTATGGCTTTTGACGCCCACGTAGACCGCGCCGGCTGTAAAGCCGGCCGGCGTCGTGATGCTTCCCTCGTTGATTTCCTGACAGATCATTGGGTCTTTGCTCCATGGATCATTTTATATTGTTTTCTTTCTTATCTCCCAGCTTTCCGGGCTGAAGCGTGACCTGCGCGCGGAAATGGGTCGGCGTCGTGCGGTGGATGCGGAAAAAGTTGCGGTTAAAGGTCTTGACGCTTCCGTAGCCCACCTCGGCCGCAATATCCGTAATGCTGAATTTTGTTTCCAGCAGCAGGCGGCCGGCCCGGCTCACCCGGATATAGTTTAAGAAATCCTCAAAATTCCGCGAAGTCTGGATCAGGAGAAGGCGGTTCATTTCCGAAACCGACAGGCCGAAATGCTCTGCGACCTGGCGGGGACTCAGCTCCTCCCCGTAATGTCTGGTAATGTATTCGGACAGGACATAGCCGGTCTGCCCTTCTTCCAAATGCAGCATAGTGTCCAGGCGCTGATAGGTCCGGCGGTATTCGTGGATCGGCATGCCCACATACTCGGAAAAGACCTTGGAGATGTGGGAGGCGTCCCAGAACCCGACGGCCTGCGAGATCTCCTCCAGGGTCATATTGGTATAGAGCAGATAGCCGGAAACCTTTCCCAGCCGCATTTCGTTGACCAGGTCATAGAAGGTCATACCGGTCATGGATTTGATGTAGCTTCGCAGCGTGCTTTCCGAGACAAAAAAGGTCCGGGCCAGCCCTTCCGCGCTCAGCTTATCGGCCGTATGCGCATACATATAGCGCAGAAGGTCAGCCAGATCCCGCTGTCGTGTTTTGGTCTGCGGCCCGTCTGAATCCTTCGCTTCTGCCTGTTTCCGGTAGCGCAGCAGCTGCACCGCGAAGCTAAGCAGCAGGGTCATGGCATTGAGAGAGCCAAAAGGTTTTGCGCTCGTTTCTTCCAGCATGGACTCCAGCCCCACTTCATGCTGCAGGCGCAGGAAATAGTCCTGCATCCAGGCCATCTGCGCATGGTTGCAGTAATACACCGGGGCCCTTTGGATCTGGCCTGCAAAATCCGGGGTTTTTCCGTCCGCCTCGGGGAAGAGAGCAAACAGCTGGCTGAAGACCTGCAGATTGTAAATGACCGTATAGAACTGCAGCGGTTTTTCGACTTTCGTCACGTTGCTGACCTGCCAGGGCAGCATACCGAGCACGGTGCCCGGCCGCAGCAAAACAGGCTGTCCCTGGAGCTCAATGGTCCCCTCTCCGCTTAATACATACAGGAAGCGGGCCTCCTGGTGAAGGAGGGGATAGGTAGGGCCCTCCAGCGTTTCCAGATCCAGCGATATAAGACGGCTCCGCTCGATCTTCGAGCGGTCATAGGTTTGAAGCGTTAATTTTTCCGGCATATTCCAAACACATTTTCCGGCCTTTTTGCCGTTTTTTACAAGGCCTATTGTATCACAAAAGTTTTTCCGGCGAAATACAATTTTTTGCGTGCAAAATGTCCCACATCCGACCCCAAAACCGGTATAATGGATTTGTAACGGGAAAGAACGCTGACCGACTATGATTTATATTACAAGGAGGAACCACCTGTGCCTGTCAATTTAAAAGGACGTAATTTTCTCACTTTAAAGGATTTCAGCCCGGCTGAGATCCGTTATCTGCTGGACCTGGCCGCTGACCTGAAGTCAAAGAAGCGGGCCGGCATCCACACCGGACTCCTGAGCGGAAAAAACATTGTACTGCTCTTTGAAAAGACTTCGACCCGCACCCGCTGCGCTTTTGAGGTGGCCGCGTACGATGAAGGCGCCCACGTCACCTTCCTGGATTCCAAATCCTCCCAGATGGGGAAGAAGGAAAGCATGGCGGATACCGCCAAGGTCCTGGGCCGTTTCTTTGACGGGATCGAATACCGCGGCTACGACCAGGCCGTGGTGGAGGGACTGGCCCGCGATTCGGGCGTTCCGGTCTGGAACGGCCTGACTGACGTGGATCACCCCACGCAGGCGCTGGCGGATATCCTGACCCTGCGTGAAAATACCACGAAGCCCTTAAACAAATGCAAGCTCGTTTTCTGCGGCGATACCCGCAACAACGTAGCTTACTGTCTCATGTATATCTGCTGCAAGCTCGGCATCCACTATGTGGGCTGGGGTCCGAAGGAGCTGGCACCGGCGAAGGAGGTGCTGGACTACTGCCGCAGCGTCGCAAAAGAAACCGGCGCCGTGATCGAATACGGGGAAGATATTTCCCTGCTGGCAGGGGCGGACGCCCTGTATACCGATATCTGGGCTTCCATGGGCGAGGAGGACAAGATCCCCGAGCGCGTAAAACTTCTGACCCCGTACCGCGTAACGGGCGAAGTCATGAAGGCGACCGACAATCCGGACTGCATTTTCCTGCACTGCCTGCCCTCTTTCCACGACTTTGAGACCACCATGGCCCGCGATCAGAAGGCCCTTGGCTACGATATCCGTGAAGTGACCGACGAGGTCTTTTTGTCCGAGCGGTCCAAGGTCTTTGACGAGGCCGAAAACCGCATGCATACCATTAAGGCGGTTATGGTGGCAACGATCGGGAATTTGTAAAGCGTCGCCCTCACCCTGCCGCCTTTGGCGGCATCCCTCCCCCGCCTTCGGGGGAGGGCAAGAAAGGAGTTTGAAGATGATTAAATATTCTGCAATCGGAGCGGTTGGCTACGTCTGCGGCGAAATGCTGCGCATGATGGTCGCCCACCCCGAGACCGAGCTGGTGAGTCTGATCGACTCCTACGGCGTCGGCCAGTTTGTCTGGGAGCATTTCCCCGCCTTAAAAGGCTTTTATAATCAGAAAATCGAAGATCTGACCGAGGAAAATGTCCGCAAAGCCGCCCGGGAAAGCGACGTGGTCTTCATCCAGGTTCCCTCCGGCGACGTGCCGAAATGGGGACATATCGTTCTGGAAGAAGGGAAAAAGCTGATCGATATCGGGGCGGATATCCGCTTCCGCGACGCGGCCGTCTGGGAAAAATGGTACGGCGGCGTCCATCCGGACCCGAAGATGACGGAAGAGGCCGTCTACTGCATTCCCGAGATCTTCCGCGATCAGGCCAAGGGAAAGCGCCTGATTGCCAATCCCGGCTGCTATCCCACGGCTACCACACTCGCCCTGGCTCCCATGCTGAAGCAGGGAACCATCGTGGAAAATACGATCATCATCGATGCCAAGAGCGGGATCACCGGTGCCGGCCGGCGGCCGACCATGAACAAGCTCCTGACGGAAGCGGAAAATAACTTCAATGCCTACGCCCTGGGCGGCATGCACCGGCACACCCCCGAAATAGAGCAAAACATCGCCTATCTGGAAGGCCGCGACCTGCACAAGCCCGAAACCTGGCAGTACGTCAACTTCCAGCCGCATCTGCTGCCGCAGACCCGCGGCATTGAGGTCACCGTTTATGCGACGGTAAGCCGCATATATACAAACGACGAGCTATTCGAGCTCTACAGTGATTTTTATAAAAATGAGCCTTTTGTGAAGGTCTATCCGGCCTCCACGCCGGTTCAGACCAAGTGGACCTACGGAACGAACTTCTGCATGATGACGCCGACCTGCGACGCGCGGACACACCGCCTCCTGGTCTCCTCCGTCATAGACAATATCGGCAAGGGTGCCGCCGGCCAGGCCATCCAGAACATGAATCTGATCTGCGGTCTGCCCGAAACAACAGGGCTTCTCTTCCCTGCCATGTACCCGTAAGGAGGCAGTCATGAATTACAGACCCATTGAAGGCGGTGTCACCGCTCCCATCGGCTTTATTGCCGGCGCTGCCTGGGCCGGGATCAAAAACCCGGACAAGAAGAGCGAAAAGCCGGACGTCGCCGTTCTGTATTCCGAAAGCGCCTGCACCAGCGCCGCCTGCTTTACCAGAAACAAGTTTTGTGCCGCCCCGGTCCTTTTAGGCCGGGAGATCCTGAAAAAGGGAAAAGCCCGGGCCATTGTCATCAACAGCGGCAACGCCAATGCGGCTACCGGCGAGCAGGGGATCCAGGATGCGCGGGCCGTGGAACGGACGGCCGAAAAACTCCTGGGGCTGGGCGAGGACCAGGTCTTTGTCTGCTCGACGGGCGTGATCGGCAAGCGTCTCCCGGTGGAGCGGGTCATTCGCGGTCTCGAGTGTGCCATCTGCCGCATGAGCCCGGAAAAAGGGACCGATGCCGCCTGGGCCATCATGACCACGGATACCGTCAAAAAAGAAGCGGCCTATGAGCTCACCCTTTCCGGCGGCGTCGTCCGGGTCGGCGCCATGGCCAAGGGCAGCGGGATGATCCATCCGAACATGGCGACCATGCTGGCCTATGTGACCACCGACGCGGCCGTAGAGCAGGCGGAGCTTCAGAAGATGTTAAGCCGCGCTGTGGATATCAGCTTCAACATGACGACCGTGGACGGGGACACCTCCACCAACGATTCCATCTTCCTGTTAGCCAACGGAGCCAGCGGTGTGGCCGTGAAAACGGAGGCGGACAAGGCGGCCTTTGCTGCCCTGGTCGAGCATATCTGCCTGGACATGACAAAACGTATCGCTTCCGACGGCGAAGGGGCGACCCATCTGATCGAGGTCCAGGCGCACGGTCTGCCCACTGAGCACGATGCCCGTCTGGTCGCGAAATCCATTGCCGGATCCAGCTTATTTAAAGCCGCGGTCTTTGGGAAGGATGCCAACTGGGGCCGGATCATGGCGGCTGCCGGATACTCGGGCGCGGATGTAGATCCGACCAATGCGGACTGCTATCTGGCGTCCGCAGCCGGAAAGATCCAGGTCATGAAAGGCGGCTTCGGGCTCGACTTTGACGAGGCGCTGGCCAAAAAGATCCTGAGCGAGCACGATATCACAGTCATTGTCCGCTTCTATCAGGGACAGGGCGGCGCCACTGCCTGGGGCTGCGATCTGACCTATGATTATGTAAAAATCAACGGAGATTACCGGACGTGAAAAAGCCTGTCATTGTTATCAAATACGGCGGAAACGCCATGATCAACGAGGACCTCAAAAAGGCCGTCCTGGAAGACGTGATCGCCCTGCAGAAAAGAGGCTATGCGCCCGTCCTTTCCCACGGCGGCGGTCCCGGTATCAACAAAATGTTAAAGGCATTGAACATCCCGACCCGGTTTGTAGACGGTCTGCGCTACACGGATGCCGCCACCCTGGAAGCTGTCGAGGCTGTTCTGATAGGGCAGGTCGGGACCGAGCTGGTCAGCCTTCTGGAAGCGGGCGGCGGAAAGGCGGCAGGACTTTCGGGCGTGAGCGGACAGCTGTTTCACTGCCGCCTGAAGGATGAGATCTACGGGCTGGTCGGCGAGATCACCTCGGTCCATCCCGAAGTCGTGGAAGCGGTCCTGGAAAAAGGCTTTATTCCCGTGATCGCACCGCTCGGGACCGACGGTCACGGCCAGATCTACAATATCAACGGCGATACGGCCGCCGCCATGCTGGCCGCCGCCTTAAAAGCCGAAAAACTGCTGCTGCTCACGGATATCGAGGGGCTTTGCAACAGTCTGGAGAAGCGGGACGTCATCTCCTATCTGAATATCAACGACGTGCCTGCCTTAAAAGAAAAGGGCGTGATCGCCGGCGGTATGCTTCCCAAGATCGACGGATGCGTGCAGGCGATCCGCGACGGCGTCGGCAGCGTCCATATCCTGGACGGACGGCGGCCGCACAGTATTCTGGAAGTCTTTATGGAAGCAGAGCCTTCCGGGACCGAGATCGGAACAAAAAAAGACAGTATCGGAATCCAATAACATTGTATCCGCCCGGTATCAAAGGATACGGCGGGAAAGGAGAAACCATGGTAGAAAAGTTCAAAACAAATGCAGAAGTCATAGAAAACGGCGACAAATACCTCTATGGCAACCATATCCGGATCCCGCTTTCCCTGGAAGGCGGCAAGGGCGCCTGGGTCTTCGACAAGGACGGCAACAAGTATCTGGACTTCATCGGCGGCATCGCCGTAAACGGTCTGGGGCACTGCCATCCGCGCATTCAGGAATGCCTGCGGGAGCGCGCGGAGACCATCCTGCACTGCTCCAACTATTTCTACAATGAACCGGCTGTCCAGACGGCTAAGCTGATCGTGGAAAACAGCTGTTTTGATAAGGTCCTCTTTGCCAATTCCGGCGCGGAAGCCAATGAAGGCCAGATCAAGCTGGCCCGCAAATATGCCAAGGATCACGGTCATCCCGAACGCTTCGTGGTCATTACCATGAAGAATTCCTTCCACGGCCGCACCCTGGCGACAGCCACCGCCACCGGCCAGTACGGTGTTCACCGCTACTTTGAACCGCTGCCGGACGGCTTCCGCTATGCCACCTTCAACGATCTGGACAGCGTCAAGGCACTGGTCGACGAATACACCTGCGCGATCCTGACCGAGCCGGTCCAGGGCGAGGGCGGCGTACGGCCCGCCACGAAGGAATTCCTGCAGGGGCTGCGG
>CADBSR010000090.1 GCA_902797385.1 uncultured Lachnospiraceae bacterium | reverse complement strand
TCGCTCATGTTGGTAAGCGTCACATAATTGCCCTGCAGAAAGCTGAGCCGGGCATCATCATCCTTGAAATACAGGGTTTCGCGCATGCCGGGCGGCATCTGGTCGATAAAGCAGAAAATACATTTATTGCGGCAGGAGCGGTAGGAATCCATGAGACCGTCTCCGAAGACCAGTCCCAGATCCTCGGATTCTTCTTTCTCAATTTCATACAGGACCTGCTCTCCGTCGGCCTGTTCGATCAGAAGTTCCAGGTATTCATCGCGGCACAGAAATTCGTAGTCAAAGACATCCTCGATATCCTGACCGTTGATCTGCAGAACAAAATCGCCTTCTTTTATCTCGAGTTCCTCTCCGATGGAACCCGTCTTGACCTGTGTGATTTTATGCTTGTTCATAATCCTGCCTTTCGATTCTTTATTTTAGCATAAGTTCCTTGCCAATTCCACAGAAAAGTGATAGTATTTTCGCGTAAGGCATCTTAATCCACGGAGGAGCTCATGTTAAACGAACAGGAAAAGGAATTCTATTTCAAAAACCGCACCCCGCTTGCCCCTTTGAGAATTGTCGCTATGGACAATTGTCGCGAACTGGTGGAAAAAGCCGACAGACATATCGTTGCGCTCCGTCAGCATTATCTTTCCGAACATCTGCATGAAGATCCGACGATCATGAGCCGTGAATATGACAGGGATTCGTATCTGATCCGTACGGAATGCCCGCGTTTCGGTTCCGGTGAAGCCAAGGGTATGATCCTGGAATCTGTCCGTGGCAGCGATTTGTTCATCGTCTCCGACGTAACCAACAGCAGTATGAGCTTCAAGATCAACGGGCGGGTCCATTATATGTCCCCCGATGATCATTATCAGGATTTAAAACGGATCGTAGCCACCGCCCGCTCTTCCGCTCACCGGATCAGCGTGATCATGCCCTTCCTGTATCAGGGCCGTCAGCATAAGCGGATCCACCGGGAATCCCTCGACTGTGCCATGGCGCTCGAAGAGCTCAGCAGCATGGGTGTCGAAAATATCGTGACGTTTGATGCGCACGACCCGACGGTCCAGAATGCGATCCCGCTGCATGACTTTGACAATTATTCCCCGGATTATCATTTCCTCAAGGTCCTGATGGACAAGCTGAAAATCGAAAAGCTCGCCACCAAAAACATGCTGATCGTCAGCCCGGATGAAGGCTCCATGAAGCGGAGCGTGTTCCTGGCCAACAGTGTCGGCGTGGATCTGGGCATGTTCTACAAACGCCGCGATTATACCCGGATCGAAAACGGTGTCAACCCGATCGTGAATTCCGAGTATCTGGGACCGGATCCGGCCGGCAAGACTGTGCTGATCCTGGACGATATCATTTCCACCGGCTACAATATTCTGGAAGCAGCACGTGAAATGCGCGAGAAGAAGGCAAAATGCGTTATTATCTGCTGCACCTTCGGTCTGTTCGTGACAGGGTTTGAGAAGTATATCAAGGCGCATGATGATGGAATCTTCGATTATATGATCACCACGAACCTGAATTACCGGGCTCCGATCGTACTGGAGCAGCCCTGGTATTTCGAGGCGGATCTTTCCGGATATATCGGAAAAATCATCAATACGATGAATCACAATATTGCAGTGTCCACGGTTGTCAGCCCGTTAGGCCTGCTACAGAAGCTGGCAAAAGAATAAAACGAAAGCCGGGCGGAGGGACTCCTTGCGAGTCCGTTGCCTGACTCTAAAAAGAGCTGTGAAAAACATTGCCTGTCATGGTCAGTTTTTTCACAGCTCTTTTTCTCAGAAAGATCGTTCAAAGGCATTCGGAAAATAGCGGACCCTGTCCCCGTCAAATGCGACGACGTCAAAGCGGCAGGGCGGAATACGGTCCCGGCTATAGCGGTTCAGGTATACCTCGGCGACACGGTAAATGGTCTGCTGCTTCTTCTTGTTCACATGGGCCTCGCCCCAGCCGTAACGATCCGAAAAACGGTACTTGACCTCCACAAAAACGAGCGTATCCTCATCCTGGGCAACAAGATCGATCTCCCCGAGGTAACAGCGAAAATTCCGGTGCAGGATCTTCATGCCCCGGGTACGTAAAAACGTGGCAGCCTGTTCTTCATAAGAACTGCCGAGTTCTCGCTTATTCATTTTTTGTCTTACTCCGTGAAATGTTTGATAAAGCTGCGGCGGTGCAGCGGCGTCGGGCCCAGACGGCGCAGGGCTTCAATATGCTCTGCGGTCCCATAGCCCTTGTTTTTGGCCAGGCCGTAACCGGGATATTCTTTGTCATATTCATCCATCAGACGGTCTCTTGTGACTTTGGCGATAATACTCGCCGCGGCGATACTCGCGCTCTTGGCATCGCCTTTGATGATGGGAAGCTGCGGAATGTCAAAATGCGGGATCGTCACGGCATCGATCAGGATAAAATCCGGGCGGGGAGAAAGCTTTTCGGCCGCTTCCCGCATGGCTTCATAGGTGGCCTGCAGGATATTCATATCATCGATCAGTCGTGCGGAAACCATGCCGACGCCGACCGCGATCGCTTTTTTCATGATCTCATCGTACAGCAGGGCCCGGCGCTTTTCAGAGAGCTTCTTGGAATCGTTCAGATACAGGATCTCCGTATCCGGATCCAGGATCACGGCCGCTGCCGTGACAGGACCGAACAGCGGTCCCCGGCCGGCTTCATCGATGCCAGCGATCAGGCCGCGGTCTGCATACATCCGTTCATATTCATGCATTTTGAAAAGACGTTCGCGTTCCTGTTCCATGCTAAGCCGCGGCATACTAACTCTCCTTTGGAATCAGATTCGTTCTGTTGGCAAACGGGAAGATCCGGTAAATGGCGCGCCCTACAAACTGTCCCCGGTTGACAGGTCCGACCTCGTAGCGGGAGTCGATGCTGTTTTGCCGGTTATCGCCCATGACAAAATATTCATCCGGTCCCAGCGTGATGGATGACACGGCGGATCCGGACGGGAAATAGGTCTGCGTGGCATACGGATCCTCTATGACCTCCCCGTTGATATAGATCCGGGATTCCTTTATCTGGATGGTCTCTCCCGGCAAACCGATGACCCGCTTGACGTAGAAGGTTCCGGGACGGTCCTTCAGACGGAAAACAACGATCTCGAAACGCTTCGGGTCCCGCATAAAGCGATAGGTGAAGCAGTCCACGATCAGCTGGTCTTTATTGTGCAGGGTATCTTCCATGGATAAGCCGTCCACGGCGACGCGCTGCCCGACGCAGGTCAGGAAAAAGAGAACGAAGGCCACCATGAAAATCAAAGAAAAGAAGGTGGAAACGATATCCCGGATCATGCGGGGCTGCGGGCTGACCGTCATGGGGGCATTTTTTTTATCTGTTTTCCGTTTTGCTTTGTCTGTTTCTTTGTTCATACTGCGCCTCTTGTTCATTGGCTTTTTCAAGGGAGATCCGGCCCAGGCGGCCTGCCTGCCAGTCGCCGAGAAGGCGTTTCGCAGCGGCAGCAGGGTCCGGAACGGAGCCTTTTTGCAGAAAACCCTGGCGGATGGCGAGCGCCTGAAGGAAATCGTTGGGGTCTTCGGCCGGGACCCCGTATTTGCTTTCCAGGACACCGGGATAGGTTTCTTTCAGGAAGCGGATCCCCAAAGCAGCCAGTTCTTCCAACGGAAGGATATCTTCACTGATCGCGCCCATCAGGGCCAGACGGATCCCGACGGCTTCATCGTCAAATTTCGGCCACAGGATGCCCGGCGTATCCATCATTTCCAGACGGGGTGACAGGCGGATCCACTGGATCCCCTTTGTGACGCCGGGTTTATCGCCTGTTTTGGTGCTGGCGCGTCCGGCCAGGGAATTGATAAGGGTGGATTTTCCGACATTGGGGATGCCGGCCACCATGATGCGCATGGGCCGGTTCTTGATGCCCCGCTTCAGGTCCCGCTCACTTTTTTCGGCAGCCCACAGATCCAGCTGTTTTCGGATCCTGGCGGCCTGATTCTTTTCGCGTGAGTCGATGGGGAGCGGCAGGTAACCGGCATCCAGATAATAGGATTCCCAGTCCGCTGTGACGGCCGGATCGGCCAGATCCGCTTTATTCAGAATGAGCAGTCTCTTCTTTCCCTGCCCCATGGAACCCAGGTCCGGGTTGGCACTGGACTGAGGGAGCCTGGCATCCCGGATCTCCACGATCCCGTCAACCAGCTTCAGATTCTCTTCCATTGCCCGGCGGGCCTTCGTCATGTGGCCGGGATACCATTGCAGATTCATACTGTTTCCTTTATGTCAAAAAACGCAGGTTCCGGAAGGGGGAGAAACGGAACCAGACGGTCCCCAGGATGTTTTCCGCGGGGATGTTTCCTACGTTGGTAAAACGGCTGTCCAGGGATGCGTCGGCATTTTCCCCTATGACAAAGAATTCATCCTCCCGCAGCGTGATCAGGGTGGAAGCAACGCCCGCATAGGCAATGGTCCGGGTGAAATCACTCTCCGGCAGGCGTTCTCCGTTGATATACACATTACCTTCCGTGATCTGGAGGGTCTCGCCGGGCAGAGCGAGGACGCGCTTGAGGTTGACGCCTTCCTGTCCCGGCAGATGATAGACAACGATATCATAGCGCTCAATGGGGAGGATCTTCCCCTTGGCGCGGTTTAAGAGCAGGCGGTCTCCCCCGGACAGCGTCGGGGTCATGGAATTGCCTTCCATGCGGACCCGGGTACCGAAAAGATAGGTCAGGGTCAGACCAAGCGCAATGACCAGGATCACATCCACGATCCAGATACTGACATTCTTGATCATGTCGCCGGCTGTAACGACTTCATAGCCTCTTTTCTTTGCCATAGCCCATCCTTTCTGCTCTCATGCATGCCGAATTATATCACAGCCGTCACGCCTTCGCAAGCGTTCTTCGGAAAAGCGTCTCCCGGGCGACGGGTTTGGGGGATCCGGACATAAAAAAACAGCCGTGGATGATTCCACAGCTGCTTTTCTTCCGCAGTCTTTAGCGGCTGGCTTCCTTGACTTTGGCGGCCTTGCCGACTCTGTCACGCAGATAGTTGAGCTTCGCTCTGCGGACTTTACCGCGGCGAACGACTTCCACTCTCTCAATCAGAGGAGTGTGCAGGGGCCAGGTCTTTTCCACACCGACACCGCTGGAGATCTTGCGGACCGTAAAGGTCTCACGAGCTCCGCCGTTCTGGCGCTTTAAAACGATGCCTTCGAACATCTGGATACGTTCCCGGCTGCCTTCTTTGATCTTCGCGTAGACACGGACGGTGTCACCGACGCGGAAATCACCGACGTTCTCTTTCAGCTGAGCGTCTTCAATTTTCTTGATGATGTCGTTCATATTTCCTCCTGTTTCTCAGGTCGTTCATAACGCCTTTCGCGCCAGCGGACCGCTCCTATTTAATGAACACGCGTAATATAATATCAGGTCTGTAAAAAAATGCAAGCACTATTTTAAATTTCTTCCATTTCCAGGCTTTGCAGGAATTTTTGATCATCCGGATCCAGCTTCGCCGTTTCCAGCAGCTCCGGCCGGACCTGTTTTGTCCGGCGCAGCGATTCATGGCGGCGCCAGCGGGCAATATTGGCGTGGTGGCCGCTTTTTAAAATCTCCGGAACAAGCCGTCCCATAAAGACCTCGGGCCGGGTATACTGGGGATACTCCAGAAGCCCGTTCATAAAGGATTCATCCTCCCCGGACTCTTCGTTGCTTAAGACGCCGGGCACCATGCGGGCAACAGCATCCATGATGACAAGGGCCGGCAGTTCACCGCCGGTCAGAACGTAGTCACCGATCGAGATCCTGTCTGTGGCGATCTCTTCCAGGATGCGTTCATCCACGCCTTCATAGTGGCCGCACAGAATGAAAAGCTCTTCTTCTTTTGCCAGTTCTTTGGCCAGCGCCTGATCAAACACCCGTCCCTGCGGGGTCACATAAACGAGACGCGGATGCTTCCCCTCTCCTGCGGCCGCCGTATAGGCACGGTAGATGGGCGGTGCCTGCATCACCATGCCGGCGCCTCCGCCGTAAGGGTAGTCATCCACATGACCGTAGCGGTCTGACGCATAATCCCGGATGTTGACGCAGCGCAGCGACAGGAGGCCTTTTTCCATGGCCCGCCCGGTGATACTGGTGGAAAACCCCTGTTCGATCATCTCCGGAAACAAAGTGAGTACGGTAAACTGCATCAAAGCTCCTCCAGTCCCGGCATCATATGCACGAGGATCAGCCCCGCTTCGGGATCGATCCGCTGAACACAGGCTTTGATATTGGGCAGGAGGTATTCTTTGCTGTCGGGCCGGGTCAGATCCTTCACGACGAAGACATCGTTGGCACCGGTCGGCATGACCTGCTGCAGGGTGCCCAGGAAACGGCCATCCTCTGTTTCAACACGGCAGCCCAG
>CADBSR010000089.1 GCA_902797385.1 uncultured Lachnospiraceae bacterium | reverse complement strand
GACGAAGACATCGTTGGCACCGGTCGGCATGACCTGCTGCAGGGTGCCCAGGAAACGGCCATCCTCTGTTTCAACACGGCAGCCCAGGAGATCCGCTATATAGTAGCTGTTTTCCTCAAGCGGTGCCGCATCCTCCCGCGCGACAAAGAGGGAAGCTCCCTTGTAACGCTCGATATCGTTGATATTGTCGATGCCTTTGAACTTCAGGATCACCATGCCCTTGGAGAAACGGGCTTTTTCCGCTTCCAGCTCGAGCCGTTCCTTCGGTGTTTCCAGGATCACTTTTTTCAGACTCGAAAAGCGCGCGGGGGAATCCGTGGTCGGATAGACCTTGATTTCCCCGCGAATGCCATGGGTCGAGCTGAAAATGCCGATACGAAAGTATTTTTCCATTACCCGATATCTAAGCTGACGCGCTTGTCTTCACGGACAGCTTCTGCTTTCAGGACGGTGCGGATCGCCTTGGCTATCCTTCCCTGCTTACCGATGACCTTGCCCATATCGGCAGGATCCACCGTGAGCGTCAGCACGGTCTCGCGCTCCGTCACCGTCTCCGTAACCACGACGGCGTCGGGATTGGTCACCAGCGCTTTCGCGATCACTTCAACTAATTCTTTCATGCGAATACCTCGTGCTTACTCCAGACCGGCGATCTTTAAGAGCTTGGCAACGGTATCGGTAGGCTTTGCGCCGTTCTTGATCCATTCCTGTGCCTTATCGGTATCGATCTTGACGACGCTGGGATCCGAGGTAGGATCATAGTATCCGATCTCATCGATGAAACGGCCGTCACGGGGAGCGCGCTCATCCGCTACGATCACACGATAGGTGGGGGCTTTCTTCTTGCCCATTCTGGTCAAACGAATCTTGACTGACATAATAATTTTCCTCCCTTGTTGGGTTAAGATACGCGTTTTGCGTTTTTATCTGAAAGAGCGGCAGGATGGCATTCCGTTTAAGAAAACGTGCCACATGCACAGGCTCGTTCATTCTTTTCAGAAGGGCAGATTGAAGGGCATTTTCCCCTTCTTGCCCATGCGGCCGGTCATCTGCTTCATCATCTGCTTGCTCTGGTCAAACTGCTTGAGCAGACGGTTGACCTCCATGACCGTGGTGCCGGCGCCGGCAGCGATGCGTCTGCGGCGGGATCCGTTGATGATATCCGGCTTGTGTCTTTCCTTCGGTGTCATGGACTGGATGATGGCTTCGACCTTTTTGAGGGATCCGTCATCCGGCATCTGTGAGCCGCGGAAGCGGCTGCCCAGTCCCGGGATCGCACTGAGGATATCGGTCAGGGACCCCATCTTTTTGATCTGCTGCATCTGCTCCAGGAAATCTTCCAGATCGAATTCGGATTTGCGGATCTTGCGCAGCGTCGCCTCTGTTTTGGCGTCGTCCATTTCGAGCGCTTCCGCTTTTTCGATCAGGCTCAGGATATCGCCCATGCCGAGGATACGGTTGGCCATGCGCTGCGGATAGAACTGCTCCAGATCCGTGAGCTTCTCTCCCATGCCGGCGTAGAAAATGGGTTTGCCGGTCACGGCCTTGACGGAAAGGGCCGCACCGCCGCGGGTGTCGGAGTCCAGTTTGGTCAGAATCACGCCGTCCACGCCGATCTGCTCGTCAAAGGATTGCGCGACGTTCACGGCATCCTGACCGGTCATGGCATCCAGGACCAGGACGGACTGGGTCACGGGAACGGTGGCTTTGATCTCCTTCAGCTCGTCCATCATGTCCTGATCGACATGCAGACGGCCGGCGGTATCCAGGAGGACCAGATTGTAACCCTTCTGCTTCGCCTCTTCCATGGCCATCTGCGCGATGACGGGCGGTTTGATATCTGTCCCAGGCGAAAAGACCGGGATCCCCAGCTTTTCTCCGTTGATCTTTAACTGATCGATAGCGGCCGGGCGGTAAATATCGCAGGCGACCAGCAGAGGCTTGCGGTCTTTCTTTTTCTGTAAAAGAGCAGCCAGCTTGGCGGCAGTCGTGGTTTTGCCGGCGCCCTGCAGACCTTCCATCATGTAGACGGTGATCTCATTGCGCGGCAAAAGTTTGATCTCCGTGCCCTCATTGCCCATCATGCGGATCATCTCTTCGTTGACGATCTTGATGACGGCCTGACCGGGTGTCAAGGATTTCATGACCTCCGTGCCGATGGCCCGTGCTTCGACGGCTTTTACAAAGTCTTTTACGACCTTGTAGTTGACGTCTGCTTCCAGAAGGGCGAGTTTGACCTCGCGCATGGCGGTCTTGACGTCTGCCTCGGTCAGCATGCCCTTGCCGGTCAGCTTTTTAAAGGTTTCCTGTATTTTGTCAGCTAAGCTTTCAAATGCCATGGTCTCTCCCTGTCCTGCCGCTCCTTCTGCGGGAGGGCGGATTGCCGAAGCGGCGGGAATGCTTCAGCTTTCTTCGATCTCTGCAGTCAGCTGCAGGATCTCTTCGATCTCTTTCGTCTGCTGGCCTGTTTGACGGAGCTCTTCACAGATCTCCCGGATCCTGGCCGCTTTTTGCTGTATTTCGCGGAACTGTTTTTCCAGGCCCAGCTTCTCTTCATACCGGTCCAGGGCTTCTTCCACCCGTCGGACGGTGTCGTGTATGCCCTGGCGGCTGACGCCGAAAAGCTCGGAAGCCTCTGACAGACTCAAGTCTCCAAAGCGGACTTCTTCGTAGATCTTTTGCTGCTTTTCGGTCAGGAGCTGGCCGTAGAAATCATATAACAAGCTGTATTCGCCTAATCTGTCCATGCTGCAATCCTGCCGTAAAGGTCCTTCTTACGGGCCGCCTGCCTAAAATAGCATAAAGAAAACCGCCTGTCAAGCTTTTTTTCTTGACAGACGATTTTTCTTTTTAAGTCACATTCCTGATTGGGGTTTACTGTGCCGCCTGCAGCACATAGCGCTTTCTTCTTTCCTTTGTGATCCACAGGCTGATCATGAGACCGCCCAGGATCAGGGCGCCGCCGCCGAAGCGGATCAGCGGCGCATAAGGCTCCAACGTCTCATCCAGAGCCGGAAGCAGGGCGATAAAGCCTTCCAGGAGCAAGGAGCCGATCCCGAGAGCGATCAGGCGGCTTTTCTTAAAAACTTCCCGCAGCGGAAGCTCCGGAAAAGCGGCCCGGCCGGCCAGTCCCAGGATCCCGGCCAGCACGGCAAACAGGAGCAGAACGCCGGATAAAGCCGAAAGAGCCGGGCTGAGGAAAAGGCTCCACACGGCGTGACCGGCCTGGCAAACACCCCAGCCCAGGGCCCAGAGCGGAACACAGATGAGAATCCGCAGCGCCAACGGCCAGGACCAGATCCAGGCCCGCATCTTTCCCCATAAAGTTGTGGGCGCGTTCTCTTCCTCCTCTTCGTCTTCTTCGTCGTCCTCGTCCGGATCGACGGCGGAATCATCGATCATCTGCACAACGGCCGGTTTGTTGACCTCATCGGCGGCTTTCATGATCTCATCCGGCGACCCGAAGAGACCGTTCACGAGAACGGCGGCACCGGTCGTTACGGCCGCTGCCGTTCCGAGAGCCTTCTTCTTAAAGGCTTTGGCAGGATCTTTCGAAGCGCTCTTGTCTTTGGAGGAAGACTCTGTCTGCGGGGTCATTTCTCCGCTGCTTTTTTTCTCTTCAGCCTGCATAAGATCTCCTCAGCGATTGTAGATCTCCTCGATCTCGGCATAGCCTTCGGAAGAAAGCTGGTCTTTCTGGAACTTCTTGTTTTTGATCATATTCGTGACCAGGACGGTACGGCCGGCCAGGCGCTCTTCGGCTGCCTTTTTACGGATCTCAAGGACTTTCTCCTCAGGCAGGTTCTTTTCCAGCAGATACGCCTTTTTGGCGGCCTGATCCGGGATCGTGAAGCCCTGATCCATCAGGATCGTGATGAGTCTCTCGAAGCCGATCGAGATCCCGCAGGCCGGGACCTGCTGGCCGATAAACTTTCCGACCATTTCATCATAGCGTCCGCCGCCGCCGGCCGCGCTGCCGAAATCGGCCAGCTCCAGCTCAAAGATGGGACCGGTGTAATACGACATACCCCGAACCAGAGTCGGGTCGAAACGGACTTCGAAGCGGACGGTCGCAGCCTGCTCCACAGAAGCAACAATGGCCTCCAAATCGCGAATATAGCCCTGGGCCGCTTCATCGGCCGACAAAAGCTCTGAAAGGGCTTTAAGGGGCATTTCCGCGCGCTGCAGGGTCATGCTGAGCTCTTCATAAGCCTTTACGCTTTCTTCGGAGAAGCCGTTTTCACGCAGTTCCTTTACCACTCCGTCCAGACCGATTTTGTCCATCTTGTCCCAGGTAATAAACGCATCGTCGAAGCGGGACGCTTCCATTCCACACCAGGCAGCCATGGCTTTTAACAGGCGTCTGTCATTGATGTGGAGAACAAAGCCTTCAAAGCCGAGCTTTCCGAGAAGCGTCGAGGTAGCCAACAGCAGGTCGGTCTCGGCGGCCTTGGTCCCTTCTCCGAGAATATCGATATCGCACTGATAGAACTGGCGGAAGCGCCCCTTCTGAGGACGGTCGGCCCGGAACACCGGTCCGATCTGAAGGGCCTTGAAGGGCTTGGGCAGCTCGCTGTTATGGGCAGCGTAATAGCGCACGAGCGGCACGGTCAGGTCATAGCGAAGGCCGGCATCTGCCAGATCCTCTTCTGTTTTGGCACTGTCGATTTTCAGCTTTTCACCGCGCTTCAGGACTTTGAAAATGAGCTTTTCATTGTCCCCGCCCTGCTTGCTTAACAGATTCCCGAGCGATTCCATGACCGGTGTCTCGATCGGGGTATAGCCAAAGCTTTTGTAGGTCTTTTTGATCAGATCGATCACATAGTCGCGGATCAGCATCTCCTGCGGTGTGATATCGCGCATGCCTGTGATGGGATTCTTATTTAAAGCCATAGTTTTCTCTTCCTTTCCAGCATTTCTTCGATGCGTTTTTTATAATCGTCAAGCTGTCGGACATTGTCGGCCCGCTCGATGCGGCCGTCCGGATAGACCGCTTTGGAGATGTTTCCGGCTCCGACAGCCAATATGTCCTGCTTTTCCTCCATGATGAGGATGTTGTAGATCCCTTCCCGACCCGGGGCGGCATAGCCGACGTTTTCCAGATTCCCCGCCATGTTTTTCTGCCGGTAGAGATAGTAAGGGAACAGGCCCATGGAGGCGGCTCCTTCAGCGGCGGCGCGCATCATGGCGGCGGAATCCGCATCTGACGGTCGGGACGGCGTCTGCTCTTCCGTTTTCATCCGGGACGCCCGTTTGAGGGCCAAGGCATGAACGGTCAGATCGTCGGGGGCCAGCGGTTTTAACTGCCGCAGGGTGTCGGCAACATCCTCTGCCGTTTCTCCCGGAAGCCCCAGGATCAGGTCCATGTTGATGTTGTCAAAGCCCAAAGAGCGGGCCAGAGAGTAAGCTTCTGTGAACTGCTCCGTTGTGTGCAGGCGGCCGATGCGGTCCAGTGTCTTTTGCTGCATCGTCTGCGGATTGACGGAGATGCGGCTGACCGGATAGTCTTTCAGAACACGAAGCTTTTCGGCATCAATGCTGTCCGGCCGGCCGGCTTCCACCGTGAACTCGAGCAGGTGCTCCACCGGGAAGATCCGGCAGATGGCCGATAAAAGCCGGTCCAGCTGCTTCGGAGAAAGCGATGTCGGCGTGCCGCCGCCTATATAGACGGTGTCCAAGGGCCGGTCTCCGAACAGGGGACGGCTCTGCTCCATTTCATAGATCATCGTGTCCAGATACGGATCCACTTTGTCCTGAAAACGGGCCAGCGGATAGGACGTAAAGGAGCAGTAGGAACAGCGGCTGGGGCAGAACGGAATGCCGGCATAGAGGCTGTAGCCGTCTGTGCCGTGGGTCCTGGCTAAGATCGCCCGCTCCCTCTGTGCGGTCGCGATCCCGAGAGAAAGCTTCTCTCCGTCCAGATAATAGAGGCGGCGCATCTCGTCGGCCACTTCCACGGGCCGTAAGCCCTTTTCAAGGCGGCTCATGATGAGCTTGGTGGGACGGATCCCCGTGAGTGTCCCCCAGGGAAGCCTGCGGCCGGTTGCCGCAGAAAGCTCGTCGTAGATCCGGCGCTTCCAGGCATTTTTGATATCCTCATAGGGCAGCGTCCGGTCCGGAACGGGGACCTCATACAGGAAGGTATAGCCGCCGGCTGCCGCCTCATCCGGTCTGGCGGCCAGCTTTTCCTGCGGCTCACCGGGGAAAAAGGCGCCGAGCAGACCGCGGATATCATATTCAAATTCTTCTCCGCTGCCGGAGAACCAAAAGCCGATCATCCTTCCGAGAGAGGATTATAGCGCCTCTCAAACGCGATCCAGGTCGTATTCATATGTCCCGGACAGACAACGGTATCCTCCGGCAGTTCCCGAAGAAGACGCTGCACCGAGCGGACGATCTGAGCATCGTTGCCGGTCTCCAGATCCGTCCTTCCGTAAGAACCGCAGAACAGCGTGTCCCCGCTGATCAGGAGCTTCTGATCCGGAAAGTAGTAACAGCAGCTGCCGGCCGTATGACCGGGGGTATGCAGGACGCGGAAGCGCAGACCGGCTAACGTGGCTTCTTCTTCCGCCTTGAAAGTCCGGTCGGGGGTGACGCTTAAGCCCTTGTCCCAGCCGCGGGACCCGTTGGCTCGGGAGTCCTCCATGAGCGCGACTTCCCTGTCCAGACAGTAGGCCGGGATCCCGTAATGCGTCCGGACTTCATCCACAGCCTCAATGTGGTCAAAATGACCGTGTGTCAGGAGGATGGCGACCGGTTTTACCTTATCAGCATCCAGGCGGGCTATGATGCGTTGGGCTTCATCGCCCGGATCCACGATCAGGGCTTCCTGCGTTTTTTTGTTGATCAGAATATAAACATTCGTGCCGATCGGACCGACGACCATTCTTTGAACGGAAAAGTCTTCCGAATCCGGTCCCGAAGGTTTGTTGAATCTGTTCATACCGTCTCCTTAGGTTCTCGTTACGTCAAAGACGCCGGTGACCTGCTTGAGCTTGGCGGTCACGCTGCGGATCTCATCCGTACCGGTCGACTGGAACTGCAGGTCAATGGAAGCAATTCCCTGTTTGTTGACCTTGGTACTTAAGTTGGTAATATTGATATTCATCTCGGTCAGGACCCGGGAGATATCCGCCAGCATCCCGACGCGGTTGTTGACGTAGATCATCAGGTTGGCCAGATACCGCTCTTCTTTCGTGTTTTCCGGCAGATGCCATTCGGCTTCAATCAGACGGCTTCTTTCTTCCGCCGGCAGATTGATGATATTGACACAGTCGGTCCGATGGATGGACACGCCGCGGCCTCTGGTCACGAAACCGACGATCTCGTCGCCGGGGATCGGACTGCAGCAGCGGGAGAAATGCACCGCCAGATCCTGCAGGCCTTCGACCACAATCCCGCCCTTGGCATGGGTCACGGCTTTTTTGGCATTTTCCTGAGAGATCTCAAGAACCTGCTCATCCGTGATGTGCCGCTGTTCGTATTTGCGGCGCTCTTCGGCCAGCTTGTTGATGACCTGGCCTTCCTTTAAGCCGCCGTGACCGACGGAAGCCAGGACGGCATTCCAGTCCTTGAAGCCGTACTTATTCATGACTTTTTCCATGAATTCCGGCTTTAAGAGATCGGGCAGGTTATAGCCCTTGGATTTGGCGTTCTTTTCCACCAGATCCTTGCCCTTGATGATATTATCTTCCTTGTTCTGTTCTTTGAACCATTGATTGATCTTGTTCCGCGCCTGCGTGGACTTGACGATATTGAGCCAGTCCCGGCTCGGTCCGCGGGAGTTTTGTGAAGTAATGATCTCCACGCGGTCGCCGTTGTGCAGACGGTAATCGATCGGTACCAGCTTGTCGTTGACGCGGGCCCCGACCATCTTGTTGCCGACGGCAGAGTGAATGCTGTAAGCCAGATCGATGGGGGTGGAGCCGGCCGGCAGGTTTTTGACGTCGCCCTTCGGGGTAAAGCAATAAACGGTCTCGGCAAAAATATCCAGGTCGCTGCGGACGGAGGCCATAAACTCCGTGTTGTCCGGCATTTCCCGCTGCCATTCCAGGATCTGACGAAGCCAGTTTAACTTCTCTTCTTCCTTGTTGACGGACGTGGATCCGCTTTCCTTATATTTCCAGTGGGCGGCAACCCCGTATTCAGCGGTCCGGTGCATTTCGTAGGTCCGGATCTGGATCTCAAAGGGGATCCCGCTCTTGCCGATGACGGTCGTATGCAGAGACTGGTACATATTGGCCTTGGGGATCGCGATATAATCCTTGAAGCGGCCGGGGATGGGCATGTAGAGTTCATGAATGATACCGAGCGCGGCATAGCAGTCCTGAACCGTATCCACCAGGATCCGGACCGCAAAAAGATCGTAGATCTCATCCAGGCCCTTCTGCTGGACCACCATCTTTTTGTAGATGCTGAAAATATGCTTGACGCGGCCGTAGACCTGGGCATTGATCCCGGCATCCTTGACGTGCTGACTGACGTCGGACACGATGGACTGGACAAATTCCTCCCGGGAATGAGAGCGTTCGTCGATATCGTGGACCAGCTTGGCATATTTTTCCGGCTCCAGATACTGAAGGCTTAAGTTATCAAGCTCCATTTTCAGGCGGAACATACCGAGGCGGCTGGCTAAAGGTGCATAAATGTCCAGGGTCTCCGCCGCTTTTTCCCGCTGTTTTTCAGGCCGCTGATACTGGAGGGTCCGCATATTGTGCAGGCGGTCGGCCAGCTTGATGATGATGATCCGGATGTCCTTGGACATGGACAGGAACATCTTGCGCAGATTTTCAGCCTGCATTTCAAGCTTATCGGAGGTGCCGAGAGACAGCCTTGTCAGTTTGGTGACGCCGTCGACCAGAAGGGCTACGTCGGGGCCGAAGTGGTTTTCAATATCCTCCAGGGTCACGTCGGTATCTTCTACAACGTCATGCAGGAGGCCGGCCGTAATGGATTCCTTGTCCATTTCCAGCTCGGCAAGAATGATCGCCACATGCAGGGGATGAATGATATACGGCGCCCCAGAGCGGCGCAGCTGATGCTCATGCGCCTTGGCGGCCAGTTCGTAGGCATCCCGGATCTGCTGCATGTCATCAGAGGGGTGATAGCGTTTAATGGTATCGATCAACTGCTCATACAGTTCCTCGGGCGGACGTTCCGTGACATCCCGGGGCATCTCATCGGCATCCGTGATGGCATGAATATTATGATCGTCGTTGATGGCGGCGATTTCAGAGGGCAGATCATCTATCAGTACTCGTTTATTCTCTTCCATCGTGTTCCCTCTCCTTACAGCAGTTTCTTTTCCCGGACCGCGACCCGGTCTTCTCCGAATGTATGAATCAGGGCATCCCGGACCGGATCGCTGAGCGGGGCTCCGTGGATCCGTTTGCTCTGACGGTTTTTCTTTAAAACGACGACGCAGCCCTCTCCTTCCAGAATTCCGGCAAGGAGATCCTGGTTTTTCCGGTAATCATCCAGATCGTCAAAAAGGACGTACGCTTCTTTTTCCAGCTCGTCGAACAGGAGGATCTTTTCGGCCATGAGCTTGCCCTTGGCGTCGTCTCCGAGGGACACCCGTCCCCGGATAAACACCCGGCTTCCTTCTTCCGTCCGCGTCCGGAAATCATCATTGTCCCGGGGGAAATATAGGACTTCAATACTGTCCGTCATATCTTCCACGCTGAGAACCAGCATAACGGAACCGCTGCGCGTGGTGCGGATGGTCCTTTTTTCCACCAGACCGCCGATCCAGACGGTGCTGCCGTCCCGCACACCGGCTTCCCCGGTTTCTTCGTCCACGTTAAAGTCGGACAGACGGGCGGAAATGTTGCGCCGCAGGAGGTCTTCATATTCCTCTAGGGGATGGCCGCTCGCGTACAGGCCCAGGACCAGTTTTTCATAGGCCAGTTTATCGCTGAAGGAAAACTCCGGAATTTTGGGGAAGTTGACTTCCAGACGGAGCTTTTCTTCCGGCGGGGCAATATCGAAGAGACTCATCTGGCCGGCAAAAGCATCTTTCCGGCTGCGGGCCTTGGCATCCATCATTTCCGCATAGACAGCGATCTTCTGACTGCGGAAGCCCGGGAAGCAGTCCAGCGCCCCGGCATAGATAAAGCTTTCCACGGTCCGCTTATTGATTTCATTGCCGCTCATGCGCTCGATGAAATCTCCCAGACTGGTAAAGTTGCCTCCGGCTTTTCTCTCCTCCATAATGGCATCCACGACACTGCGGCCAACGCCTTTGATGGCCGTCAAGCCATAGCGGATGGCATGACCGGACGGCGTGAAGCCGTAGCTGCTTTCGTTGATGTCCGGCGGCAGGACGGGCAGGTTCATCTGACGGCAGACTGAAATATATTCCGAGACCTTACTGGTCACGTCCATGACCGAGGTCATAAGTGCGGCCATGTATTCCACAGGATAATAGCACTTAAGGTAAGCGGTCTCGTAAGCCACGACGGCATAGCCGGCGGCATGGGAGCGGTTGAAGGCGTACTGCGCGAAGTCCATCATCCGGTCAAAGATCTGGTTGGCAGCCTGCTCCGGGATCCCCCGGGCAATGCAGCCGGGAACGCCTTCTTCCGGATTGCCGTAAACGAAGTTGGCCCGCTCCTTTTTCATGACGGCTTCTTTTTTCTTGCTCATGGCGCGGCGCACCAGATCGCTGCGGCCCATGGTATAACCGCCCAGATCCCGCACGATCTGCATGACCTGCTCCTGATACACGATACAGCCGTAGGTATCGGACAGGATGGGTTCCAGTTCCGGAACGGCATAATGAATGCTGGCCCTGTCGTTTTTCCCGCGGATATAATCGGGGATAAAGCTCATGGGGCCGGGGCGGTACAGGGAAATGCCGGCGACCAGATCGTCCATGCGTTCGGGCTTCAGTTCCTTCATGAAGCTCTTCATGCCGCCGGATTCCAGCTGGAAGATCCCGTCGTCTTTTCCGGAAGCGATCAGTTCGAAAACTTTGGGATCGTCCATCTTCATATGATCGAAATCGATCCGTTTTCCGCTTCGTTCTTCTATAAAATTCAGGGCATCCTGAATAACAGTCAGGGTCCGCAGACCCAGAAAATCCATTTTTAACAGTCCCAGTTCTTCCACGGTCGTCATGGGGAACTGGGTGGTCAGCTGACCGTCCGCGCTGCGCGAGAGCGGCACGAAATGATAGGCCGGCTCTCCGCAGATCACCACGCCGGCCGCATGGGTCGAAGCATGGCGGGGAAGGCCTTCGAGTCGTCTGGCAAAGTCAATGATCTTCGCAACACGCTCGTCCTTTTCGCAAAAGTCCCGAAGCTCCCGGCTGCCGTTTAACGCTTCATCGAGGGTTACATTGCGGTTGTTCTGGCCGCGCGGGATAATCTTGGCGATCTGATCGCAGAGGGCATAGGGATAATCCAGAACGCGGCCGACGTCGCGCACGACGCCGCGGGCCTGCAGGGTTCCGAAGGTAACGATCTGGACCACACTGTCCTGACCGTATTTTTCGGTCACATAATCGATGACCTCCCCGCGGCGCTCATAGCAGAAATCCACGTCGATATCCGGCATGCTGACCCGCTCCGGATTTAAAAAGCGCTCAAAGATCAGCTTGTATTCGAGGGGATCTATGTTTGTGATCTTCAGCGAATAGGCTACGATGGAGCCGGCGCCGGACCCGCGGCCCGGACCCACCGGGATCCCGTGTGTTTTCGCGTAGTTTACAAAGTCCCAGACGATCAGGAAGTAATCCACATAACCCATGCGGCTGATAACGCCCAGTTCGTAGTCCAGACGTTTTTGAATCTCTTCTGTGATGACCGGATAGCGGTCCTTTAACCCCGCTTCGCAGAGTTTTCTAAGATAGGACTCGCTGGTCTCCCCTTCCGGGACGGCAAAATGCGGCAGTTTTGTGACCCCGAATTCCAGGGTAACTTCGCAGCGCATAGCGATCTCATGGGTACGTTCAACGGCTTCCAGGGCATAGGGGAAGAGGGCTTTCATCTCCTCTTCGGATTTCAGATAGAACTGCCCGCCTTCATACCGCAGACGGTCTTCATCGGAGACCTTTTTGGCTGTCTGGATACAAAGCAGGAGGTCATGGGCTTCGGCATCTTCTTCCCGGATATAGTGACAGTCATTGGTCGCGACCAGTGGGATCCCCGTCTCCTGGGAAAGCCGCATCAGGCCGCTGTTGACCGTGCGCTGTTCGGGATAGCCGTGATCCTGCAATTCGAGGAAATAATTGTTTTCACCGAAGATCCTGCGGTATTCGAGCGCTGCCTGTTTGGCTTCCTCATACAGCCCGCGGGCCAGATACCGCTGCACTTCCCCTGCCAGACAGGCAGAAAGACAGATGATCCCTTCCGAAAACTCGGCCAGAACTTCCTTGTCCACCCGGGGTTTGTAGTAAAAACCGTCCATGAAGCCGATCGAAACGATGCGCATGAGGTTTTCGTAGCCCTTGTTGTTTTCGGCCAGGAGGATCAGATGGTAGTAGCGTTCATCGCCCGCGCCGGCTTCCCGGTCCAGACGGGATCCGGGTGCAACGTAGACCTCGCAGCCCAGAATGGGACGGATCCCCTCTTTCTGGCAGGCCTTGTAAAACTCTATCACGCCGTACATCACCCCGTGATCCGTGATGGCCAGGGAATCCATGCCGAGCTCCTTCGCCCGCTTTACGACCTCCGAGATCTTGCAGAAGCCGTCCAGCAGGCTGTATTCCGTATGCAGATGTAAATGCGTAAATGCCATAAACGGCTCCTTTCCGATAGTTTGGGGCTTTTTGTGAGATCCCTGCCCCTTATATGAATGTTTTACTCTTCTTCTTCGAACATTTTTTCCACAAAGCTGTGGGCGTCGAATTTCTCAAGGTTGGTCAGCTTTTCTCCGGTCCCGATATAGAGGATCGGAAGGCCGAGCTCGATCTGAACGCTCATGACCACACCGCCCTTGGCGGTCCCGTCCAGCTTGGTGAGGATGATGCCGTCCACGTCAGTGACTTCCGCGAAAGCCCGCGCCTGATTCAAGGCATTCTGGCCGGTCGTGGCATCCAGAACGATCAGACTTCTGACCAGGTAGCCTTCTCCGGCCTTTTTGACGACGCGGTGCATCTTGTCCAGTTCCTGCATCAGATTCTTTTTGTTGTGCAGGCGGCCGGCCGTATCGCAGAGGATGATATCCGTGCCTCTTGCCTGGGCGGCGGCGATCCCGTCATATAAGACCGAGGAAGGATCGGCGCCTTCATGCTGGGAAACGATCTCAGCACCGCTGCGCTCGGCCCAGATGGCTAACTGCTCGGCCGCGCCGGCCCGGAAGGTATCCGCGGCCACCATCAGGACGTTTTTCCCCTGCTTGCGCATGGCATAGGCCAGCTTCCCGATACTCGTTGTTTTGCCGACGCCGTTGACACCGGTAATAAAGAGCAGCGCTTTTTCCGTCTCCCAGGGATATTCGGGTTTCAGGATGCTCATCTGATCCTGGATCTGCTCTTTTAAGAGTTTTTTCAGCTGGGAGGTGCGCAGGATCTGCTCGTCCCAGGCTTTGTTTTTCAGGTTGGCAACCAGAAGTTCCGCCGTTTCCATTCCGACGTCGCTTAAGATCAGGCGCTCTTCCAGCTCCTCATAAAACTCTTCCGAGACATCGGACGTCGTGAATAAATTTTTCAGCTTGTTAAAAAATCCGGCCATACTGTACTCCGATCTATTGTTCGTCCAAAAGCTTCTTGCTGGAGGGATCCGTCAGATTGACCGATACCAGGGCAGAGACGCCCTTCTCCTGCATGGTGATACCGTAAAGACGGTCGGCCATTTCCATGGTTCCCCGTCGGTGGGTGATGATCAAAAACTGTGTGCTGCCGCGCAACCGATAGAGATAATCGGCAAAACGCTTGACGTTCGGCTCATCCAGCGCCGATTCGATCTCGTCCAGCAGACAGAACGGAGAAGGCTTCAGATTCTGAATGGCAAACAGCAGCGCGATGGCAGTCAGGGCTTTTTCTCCGCCGGAAAGCTGCATCATATTCTGCAGTTTTTTTCCGGGCGGCTGCGCGTTGATAATGACCCCGGAGGACAGGACGTCTTCTTCGTTGTCCAGGGCGAGAGTGCCCTTGCCGCCGGCAAAGAGTTCACCGAAAACACGGGAGAACTCTTTCTGGATCAGGGCGAACTGGGTCTTGAACTGTTCCCGCATGCCCTTTTCCAGATCCCGGATGAGCAGGATCAGTTCCTCTTCCGCCTTGACAAGATCATCCCGCTGGCCTTTGAGAAATTCGTAGCGCTCGGACACTTCCTTGTATTTTTCAATGGCCTCCACATAGACCGGCCCTAACTCTTTGATCTCTTTCTTCTTCTGAGAAATGAAGCGCCTGACTTCGGCCGGGTTTTTGATCTCGGGATTCCGGATCGCCTTGGCCTGAGACGGGGTCATTTCATATTCGGTCCAGAGGTATTCCGCCTGCTTCTCAATTTGTTCCTCCAGTCTCTGCTCGGCACTCTGAAGGCGGAAATGCTCCTTGTCCAGTTCGTTGAGCCGGGTCGTGAGGGCTTCTCTGGCTTCAAAGCAGGTCTGCTGTTCGGAGCGCTTTTCTTCCCGGAGCAGCTCATCTTCTTCGTACTGAGTCTCCAGGGCAAGAATCGTGGCTTTGACGCTTTCGATCTCCGACTTCAAAGAAGCGATCTCCTGTTCCCGCTCCTTGACCACATCATCTACGGAGATCTGTCCTTTCAGCAGTTCCTGCCTGTCGGTCCGGATCCGCTCGATCTCTTCATTGCAGCGGCGGATGCTGTCCAGAAGGAAATCGGCGCGCTGCGAAAGGGCGGAGAACTGAACGCGAAGCTCTTCCAGAGACTTGCTCTTGTCCTGCGAATCCGAACGGATCCGGTCCAGCTTGATGGCCAGAGCTGTCACTTCGTTGCGCAGATTTTCATTGCCCTGGTCCAGATCCGATGCATTCTGATGGAAACCGACACGCTGGCCGGCGAGTCTGGCTTTTTCATCGGAAAGCTGCTTCAGCTCATTTTCAAGCATTTTCGCATGCTCCGAGGATCGTTCCAGTTCTTCCAGACGGCTTTGGTTCTGGGCTTTCAAGGCGGCGGTTCTGACAAGCAGATCGCGCAGATCCGCTTCTTTTTGCCGGATCAGCGGATCCAGCCCGGCAATCTCTTTGGCAAAGACTTCCAGTTCCTTCTCCGAGCGGTGAAGGGCTGCTGTAAGCTTCTTTTCTTCCGCTTCGCATTCGGCATATTCACGGCGGCGGCCCAGAAGGTTGGAACTGTTCCGGTAAGCCCCGCCTGAAATGACGCCGCCCGGTGTTAAATATTCGCCCTCCAGAGTGACCAAAGAGAGTCGGTGGTCATATTTTCTGGCAATGGCCAGGGCATTGTCCATGCGGTCCACGACCAGCGTTTGCCCCAAGAGGAAACGGACGATGCCATTGTAGCGCTCTTCGTTTTTGACCAGGGAAGCGGCTGTGCCCAGCGCGCCTTTTTCGCGGGCAGCTTCGGGACGGGATAGCCCCCTGTCGCCCCGGACGGCATCCAGGGGTAAAAACGTTGCACGCCCCAGACGCTTTTCTTTTAAATACTCAATGATCCGTTTGGCTTCTTCTTCGGATTCGGTCACGATATTCTGCGCGCGGCCGGCCAATACGGTCTCAATGGCGGTTTCGTATTTTTTCTCGGTTGAGATCAGATCGGCCACGACGCCGCAGATCCCGGAGAAGCGGTCTTTGGCTTCCATGACGGATTTGATGCTGCCGCCGTACCCGTCGTAGCGTTCAATCAGATTCCGCAGGTTTTCCTTCCGGGTATGGGAAATGCTGACTTCGCGCTGCAGCCGGTGCATTTCATCTTCGGTTTTCCGCCTGTTGTCGGCAAGATCCGAAAGACGGGCCCGTTTTTCTTCCAGGAGGGTCTTAACGGAAGCTTCCTCCCGGGCGGCCTTCTCCAGCGTGCCAAGCAGCGTGTCGTATTCCTGCTTTAAGGTCAGACGGTAACTGTCTCCGCTTGCCTGTTCCTTCTTTAAGGCCTCTGTTCTTAAGGCATTTTGCTCTTCTTTGGCATCCAGGGCGGCCAGATTGCTGCTGATAAGGGCTTTCTGGTCCAGTGACGACATCATGGCTTTGTTGCCCTGGTCGATCTGGAATTCCAGATCGTGGATGGTTTCGGCAAGCGCCTCCTCTTCTTCTTCCAAAGCTGTGATCTTATCGTCGACGCGGTCTATCTGACGGTCAATTTCATTCTTTTCCCGGTAAAAGCCTTCGCGCTCCGCTTCACTTCTTGCGATGGCGGCATCGTAATCCTTGACGCGCTCATCCATGAGGTCCGAGTTCGTTTCGGCCGCTTTGATCTGTTCGTTCAGCATGCCGATCCGGCCTTCCCGGTTTTCATTGGCAACTCGGAAATCCGCGAGCTGGCCCTGGATGCGGACCAGATTCTTGTCCAGGGTGTCATTTTCTTCGGAAAGACTGTCATACCGGGCCCGCAGATGCTCCATCTCCAGGCCGGCCGCTTCCATATCGCCGTTGACGGTATTTAAATTCTTTCGGGTATCCTCCAGCTTGCTTTCCATGGCATCGGCTTCTATGGCAAAGACGCCGACTTCATATTCTTTCAGCTCATCCCGGAGTTTCAGATAGGTCCTGGCCTTGGCGGACTGCTTCTCCAGCGGCCCGACCTGGCGCTCCAGCTCCTTTAAAATATCCTCCACCCTTTCGCGGGATGCCTTCTCGGAATCCAGCTTTTTCTGGGTGATATCCCGGCGCTTCTTATAGCGGACGATCCCGGCGGCTTCATCAAACATCAGCCGGCGTTCCTCGGGTTTGTTGGAAAGGATCATTTCGACCTTTCCCTGACCGATGATGGAATATCCTTCCTTTCCGATTCCGGAATCGTAGAACGTTTCATAAATATCGCGCAGACGGCAGATATTGCCGTTCAGCCGGTATTCGCTTTCACCGGAACGAAAGACCTGACGCGATACCACAACTTCGTCATAATCGAGCGGCAGGGAGCGGTCGCTGTTGTCGATGGTCAGGGAAACGAAAGCATAGCTCATGGGCCGCCGGTTTTCCGTTCCGGCGAAGATGACGTCCTGCATATTGCTCCCACGAAGCTGTCTCGCGCTTTGCTCACCCAGCACCCAGCGAACGGCATCGGCTACGTTGCTTTTGCCGCTCCCGTTCGGGCCTACGATCCCCATGATCCCGGGCGTGAATTCCATCACGATCCGGTTGGCAAAGGATTTAAAGCCCTGTGTTTCGATCTTTTTTAAAAACATATCTTCTCCTTGGGAAAAAAGACTTTACGTCGTTTTTCCCTGCAATTGTTCCAACGCGGCGGCCGCGGCAGCCTGTTCCGCCTGTTTTTTGCTGGGGCCGCTGCCGACCCCCAGCTTCCTTCCGTCGGCCGTTACCATGACGGAAAAATGTCTGTCGTGGTCGGGACCGGATTCGTCCAGAAGGGTATAGCTGATCGCGATATCGCCGTGGACCTGCAGCAGCTCCTGCAGATGTGTCTTGGCATCGAAGGCCACCGGATGATCCGCCAACGGTTCCATGACAAAACGATCCACAAAGTCTCTGGCGGCCTCAAAGCCTCCGTCCAAATACATGGCGCCGATCAAGGCTTCAAAAGCGTCCGAGATCAGGGAGTCACGCTCCCGGCCGCCGCTCTTTTCCTCGCCTTTTCCGAGAAGGATCTGCTGATCCAGGCCGATCGTTCTGGCACAGGCGGCCAGGGACGATTCGCAGACCAGCGCGGCACGGTGTCTTGAAAGAGCGCCTTCCGCTTCCTGCGGAAAATGATCAAACAGATAGTGGCTGGAACACAGTTCAAGCACGGCATCACCGAGGAATTCCAGACGCTCGTTATGGACCATCCCCTTGTTCTCATTGGCATAGGATGAATGGCACAAAGCATTCACGAGGTATTCTTTCCGCGTAAAATGATAGCCGATTGTATCCTCAAATCCGCTGTTCATCAAAGCTCCTTAAATACAGAAAATACCGCTGCTGCCCGGGAAACGGCAACGCGTGCGTCCCCCGGCAGCGCGGTTATCAGTGATCCTATCGGGCCTGTCTGTGCTTATTCAACTGACTTTAACAGATCACAGGCATCCTGGACGGTAACGACTTTTTCCAGTGCTTCATCCGGAATGGAAACACCGAATTCATCTTCGATCGCGATAATGATCTCGGCAATGTCCAGGGAATCGGCGTCCAGATCTTCACCAAATGACTTATCCGGCGTAACATCTTCCACATCCAGATTCAGGACCTTCGCAACAATTTCTCTGATCTTCTCCAGTTCCATAAATCCTCCTATTCTTCGCTGCCTGAGGCAAGCGAGATGCTTTCTTTTATTTTATCGGTCAGATGTGCGTCGGTAAAGCTGACGCACTGCAGGACCGCATTTGACAGTTCTTTCCAGCTGGCATTGCCGTGTGCTTTTACGATCAGTCCGCGAAGGCCAAGCATCGGAGCGCCGCCGTAAGCGGTGGCATCCAGTGTCTTGAGCGTCTCCTTCAGAGACTTTTTGACCATCAGCGCCCCGATTTTGGAGACGGTGGTCTTCATCATAGCGCCTTTGATCATCTGGATAAAGGCGGAGGCAGTGCCTTCGTAAAGCTTGAGGGCGATATTGCCGGCAAAGGCTTCGGTGACGATGACATCTGCCGCTCCGTGCGGGATCTCACGGGATTCGATATTGCCGATGAAGTTGATATCTTTGCAGGCCTTTAAAAGCGGATACGTCTCCTTGCAGAGCGCATTGCCTTTTTCCTCCTCGACCCCGATATTGAGCAGACCGACGGTCGGGTTTTTGATGCCCATCATATCCCGCATATAGAGGGAACCCATCCGGGCGAACTGCACCAGATGATCGGGACGGGCATCCACGTTGGCGCCGCAGTCGATCAGGAGGGATACCCCTTTGAGTGTCGGCAGCAGGGGTGCCAGCGGCGCTCTTTCCACGCCGGGCAGACGGCCGACCAGAAGCTGTCCGCCGGCCAGAACAGCCCCGGTACTGCCGGAAGAAACGAAGGCGTCGGCTTCTTGATTCCGGACCATCTTCTGGGCGATAACGATCGAGGAATCTCTCTTCTTTCGGATCGCATTCACCGGATGCTCGGCCATTTCGATCACTTCCGTGGCATTGACGATCTTAAGGCGGGCCGGATCATATTCATATTTGGACAGCTCACGTCGGATGACGTCT
>CADBSR010000088.1 GCA_902797385.1 uncultured Lachnospiraceae bacterium | reverse complement strand
GGCCGGGGGATCTTTTTTGATTGCGGTGGAGAGCGGATTCCGATATAATAGAGGTAACAACAGAAAATCATGACAGGAAGGAAGAGAGGCATGCGAGAATCAGACGAGATCCTGTATCGTCGCTTCTTGGCTGAAGGAGATGAGGCAGACCTGAGGACGCTGCTGGAGCGGCACCGGGAGGGACTAACCTTATTTTTATATGGGTATGTACACGACATGGAGGATGCGGAAGAACTGATGATGGACGCTTTTGCCGTGGCCATTTCCGGTACTACTCGGTTTTCCGGCCGGAGCTCCTTCAAGACCTGGCTTTTCGCCATCGGACGCAACCGGGCGCTTTCTCTCCTTCGAAAACGACGCTTTCGCACTCAGCCGCTGGAGGATGAGGAGGCAGGAACTCCCGACACTACGGATCTGGAGATGCTCCGACAGGAGCGGGACCGCCTGCTTTACAAAGCGCTGGAGCAGCTGCCACCGGATTACCGGCAGGTGCTGTACCTATTGTATTTTGAAGATATGGACCACGAGGAAGTTGCACAGGTCATGAAAAAGAATCGAAAGCAGATCTATAACCTGGCGGCCCGGGGAAAGAAAACCTTAAAAACACTATTGGAAGGAATGGGATTTGACGATGCGTAGTATCGACGAACAGATGACACAGATCCGGCAGCGGTCGGAGAAAATAAAGAAAGAGCAGAGGCAGCGCCAGCGGCTCTTTGGTGAGGCCGGCGCGGCCTGCGCCTGTCTGGTACTGATCGTTCTTGCAGCAGCCATGATCCCAAACGTCGGAGACGCTGCTTCTGGCGGTACTCAAAGCAATTATGGATCGTTGGTCCTGTCAGGGCCTTTCATCAGCCACGTGATCATCGGGCTCCTGGCCTTTGCCTTAGGGGTCTGCTTCACCTTGCTGTGCTATCACCTGAGATATCGGGACAAATAAAGAAAGAGGATAGAGGAATGAACGGGTTTATCTTCAGCAGTTTGACCACTATCGTCCCGTTAGGCGTGATCATTTATGTGTCTTACCGGAACCTGCGAGCCCTCCAAAAGAAGGGCCCGTGGGTTCCTGCGGTTTTATTCATGTTTATTCTGACGATCTGGCTTGCCACCGGATTTTACTGGGCTACCCATACATTGATGATGGAGGAATTCCTCTATGACTTTTCGGCGATGGATATTGGTGAGAACGGATTGTTTTTGCTGATGGCAGCGCTGGTGGGTGCTTCTTTTCGAGAACCTTTGCCGCGGGATCTGCCGGCGTTTGTGACCTCCTTTGCTCTTGCGATGGGGAATGCTCTGCTTTGGGGTGTCTGGAACGGCAGCTGGCTTCGGGATATTATCGCAGGGTTATTCCTGTGGCTCTTGATTTATACGTTGATTCGGGGACTGAAGCAGACGGGATGCATGAATCGGTCAACTTGGATTTTTTTCGGGGTTGGCTCTGCAGGGATCTTACTGCTTCAGATCGCAACCGCGCTGACGGAGGGAATGATTTCAGCAGTATTCGACTTCAGCTCAGAGGTTTTCTGGTTTCTCGGCATCCTCTATTTTATTGTCCGGATCGTTCGATTCCTGAGGGAAGACCTGCCGGAAAAAGGGGCTGTCATTCTGGCTTGTGCCGGATGCACTTGGGTCCTTTGCACCATGTATATGAGCAGCGAACCCTATTATACGATCGCGGATCTGATCAACGTGTTCATGCTCCTTTTGATGATGCTGGTGCTGGAGCGAAAGTGGGGTGAGAGCATATGATCTATTCGGAAAACATTCTGATCTGCATCACGGCGCCTCTTCTGATCGCAGCGATCTTTCTGAGGGGAGAAAGCCGGAGATTTGCCGTATTCTTTGCCGTGGGCATGTTTATATGCCTCCTTTCTGCTTACATCAGCGGATTCCTGGAGTATGCCGGTGTGATGGACGCGAAGGATATCCCCCTCTATCTTTCACCGGTGGTAGAGGAGAGCATGAAACTGCTGCCGCTGATCTTCGTACTACTGGTGATCCAGCCGCCGGAGGACAGTCTGTTCTTGGGCGCGGTAGCCCTGGGGACCGGTTTCGCCACCTTTGAAAACTGCTGCTACATCCTCACTGCAGGCGCAGAGAACCTGGCCTATATTCTGGTGCGGGGACTGGCAGTGGGTGTCATGCATCTGGTTTGCGTTCTGATGGTGATATTGGGGACCATCCTGGCCCGAAGGACTAAAACCCTTTCCGTGGCAGCCTTTGTCGGCGCACTGTCTACGGCCATGTGTTATCATTCTCTGTATAATCTTCTGGTCTCCCAGCCGGGAGTGACCTCTATGATCGGTTACGTAATGCCTCTGGCGACAGTACTTGTTCTGACCGTTCCCTATCGAAGTATCCGAAAAAAAATATAAGAAATTGCTCTTTACCTACCGCCCGAAAGGGCGGCTTTTGTTTTTTGAAAAATCAGTGAGTAAACCGGAGAAATCCTGCGACTAAGGAGTATAAGGAAGAATCGATACTTTATCGAAAGGAGGAAGGTTCGTTTGAAATACAAACTGGAACAGGCTCTGTCGGAGATCCTGCGGCGCCGGGCAGAGCTTCTGAAAAAGCAGGAACGAAAGAGGATCCGGGGACTTGCTGGAGCCTCGGCAGCACTGTTCGTATTGCTGCTGGCCGCCGGTGAAAGAATGGCGGAAACCCTGCCTGGGGAACTTTCGGAATCGGTATACGGAGCCTTCCGCCTTTCCCAATCCGCCGGCGGCTATGTATTGGCCGGGGTGGTCGCCTTTGCATTGGGGGTGGCACTCACGCTTGTGTGCCTCCGGGGTAGAGCCCGGATGAAAGGACCGGATCCGCCGGATCGCAACGAAAGGGGTCCCACAGAATAAGGCGGGGGCCCCCGCCTGAAAAGGTGAAATGCAATTTTGTTTGACAAAACGAGACAAGGAGAAAAGAGATGAAAAGCTTATCGAAAAAACTTTTGGTCGCCCTGCTGAGCGTGGGGATGGTGGTCACCATGATCCCATTCACGGCATTTCCGGCGGAGGCGGCCACGAATCTGGATGGC